>NZ_MLYN01000060.1:0-232351 GCF_001866675.1 Streptomyces sp. MUSC 14 | reverse complement strand
CTTGCAGGACCGCGAAAAACATAACGGGGGGGGGACGGCAGCTTCGGCTCCGGAGGCGTGGACCGCGATGCCACGTCACCCGACGCCGGCGGGGATGCCGTACCCACCCCTTTTCCCTCGTCCGCGGGTCCGCCCCCGCCGGACCTGCCGCCCCTGCAGCCGGCCACCAGCAGCACCGCGGCCGCGACGGCCGTCCAGCGCAGAAATCGGCTCATGCCTACCCCCCTCACAGGCCCTGCGCGTCGTGCCGCGCCGGGCGCTCAGGCCATGGTAGGCGCCGCGGACCAAACGCGTTTTGGCTTGTGGATAACCCTTTGACCTGCAGCTTTTGGTGACTGGGCCTGCCTCAGGAGCAGACCGCTCCGGCCTTCGGTACCGTCCCGTTCAGCAGGTAGTCGTTCACCCTGCTCTGCACACACTTGTCCTTGCTGTCGTACGCACCGTGGCCCTGGCCCTTGTACGTCAGCTCGACGGCGACGCCACTGCCGAGCGCCTCGGCCATCCTCCTCGCGCCCTCGTACGGGGTGGCCGGGTCGCCGGTGTTGCCGACGACGAGGATGGGCGCTGACCCGGGTGCGCTGACGTCGGGGTGCTCGGCGGCGCCGGCCACGGCCCAGTTGGTACAGCTGATCAGGCCCCAGGCCAGGAAGTCCCCGAACAGCGGGGAGGCGGCGCGGAATTCGGACAGCCTCTGCTGGACGAAGTCCGTGGTGTAGCGCGGCTTCTCGTCGGCGCAGCTGATCGCGGTGTTGGCCGCGGTGATGTTGCTGTACTCGCCGTTCTCACTGCGGCCGTTCATCGAGTCGGACAGCAGCATGAGGATCCTGCCGTCGCCGTCGTAGGCCGCCTCCAGCCCCTCGGTCAGGTACTCCCAGAAGTCCTTGGAGTACAGGGACTGCGCGATGCCGTTCGTCGCGGCGGTCTGCGTGAGCTGCCGCGGCGGGTCGCCCGGGATCGGCTTCTTCTCCAGGTCGTTGAGGAGTTTCGCGATGCGGTTCTTCACGTCCTCGGGGGTGTCGCCGATCGGGCACTCCGTGGTCTTCGACGTGCAGTCCTCGGCGAAGTTGTCGAGGGCGAGCTGGAAGCCCGCGGCCTGGCCGAGGGCACTCTGTTCGGGGTTCTGCGTGGGGTCGACGACGCCGTCGAAGACGGCCCGGCCGACGTTCTTGGGGAACAAGTGGGCGTACACGCCGCCGAGTTCCGTGCCGTAGGAGATGCCGAAGTAGTGCAGCTTGTCGTCGCCGAGGACCTGGCGCAGCAGATCCATGTCACGGGCCGCGTCCGTGGTCGCCACATGCGGCAGGATCTTCCTGGAGTTCTGCTCGCAGGCCGCGTTGAACTGCTTGGTGCGGTTGATCAACTGAGCGCGCTCGGCGCTGTTGCCGGGCGTCGCGTCCTGCTGGAAGTACACGTCCAGCTGGGCGTCGCTCTTGCACTTCACCGGCGCGCTGCGGCCGACCCCGCGTGGGTCGAAGCTCACCAGGTCGTAGCGGGTGCGCAGGACGTCGTAGTCGGAGCCGAACGCGGGCAGCGTGCTGACCCCGCTGCCGCCGGGGCCGCCGAAGTTGAACACGAGCGAGCCGATCCGCTTGCTCTCCGGGCCGCTCGCCCTGGCGCGGATCAGGGCGATGCTGATCGTGTCGCCCTTCGGCCTGCCCCAGTCCAGGGGCGCCCGCATGGTGGCGCACTGCCATGTGGCGCCGTTCGGCAGCGGGGACGGAGCGCTGCCGCCGCCCTCGGCCTCGGACGGAGCCGGGCAGTCCTTCCAGTCCAGCTTCTGCGCCGTGAGATCCCCGTCCTCGGCGCCGTCGCCGCATCCTGCCAGCAACGCGGCCAGCAACACGGCGGTGGTGGTCAGGGCGGCGCAGCGCAGCCGGGAGGGGTTCGCCATGTACCCATCCTGGGGGTGGGTACGCCCGCGCGCGCGGGACGCGGGCCGTACGAGGTACCCGCACCCCGTGCCCCTACAAGGCGCCCTTGCGGCTCAGGTGGTTGAACGCCAGCCAGCCCGGCAGCACCGGCAGCCACAGCGTGAGCAGCCGGTACAGCAGGACCGCCGGGGCGGCGACCTCCTTGGGCAGTCCGACGGCGATCAGACCGACCGTGAGGGTGGCCTCCACCGCGCCCACGCCGCCCGGGGTGGGCGCTGCGGAGCCGAGAGCGTTGCCGGCGAGGAAGACCACGGCGACGCTGGCGATGCTGAGCGAGGCCGTACTGCCGCCGAACGCCCGGATGGAGGCGTCCAGGCACATCACGAAGCAGAACGTCAGCAGCAGGATGCCGCCGATGCCGGTGATCAGTTTCTGCGGCCGCTGCAGCACGTCGAGCATGCGGGGCACGACGCCCGCGAACAGCGACCTCACGCGCGTGACGACGAATTTCCGCAGGAACGGCACCGACGTCACCACCAGTACCAGCACCGCCACCGTCAACAGCCCCGCGATGACCGTCCGGGACGGCGACAGGGACGGCGTCTTCTCGGTGCCGGTGAGATAGCCGAAGGACAGCAGCATCAGGATGTGGGCGCCGAGCCCGGCCAGCTGAGACGCCCCCACGCTCGCCACCGCGAGGCCCGAGCGGATCCCGGCGCGCTGGAGATACCGCGTGTTGAGGGCCACGCCGCCGACCGCCGCCGGTGCCACGATCTTCACGAAGGAGCCGGCTACCTGGGCCGCCACGGCCCGCAGGAACGGCACCCGCTCCGGCACGAACCCGAGCAGCTGCATCGCCGCCGCCACATAGCTGAGCGCGGCGAACAGCACAGCCGCCGCGACCCAGCCCCACTGGGCGTTGGAGACCAGCGGGCCGAACTCGATGTGCGTGAGCTGCGTCAGCAGGAAGTACGCGCCGATGGCACCCGCGATGAAACTGATCAGGGTGCGTGGCCGCACCCGCTCCAGCCGGGCCGGCTCCACCGGTGCCTGCGGCCTGATCCGCAGCACCTCGTGACGGATCTGCGTGAGCAGATCGTCTTCGCGCGCTTCTTCGAGTGCCTCGTCGATGGCCCGTTTCTCGGCCCGCTCCTGCGCGCGTATGGCCTTCTTGTCGGCCTTTTCGAGGGCCTTGGTGCCGTCTTCCCCGGCTTCCTCCAGCCGGGCCTGCTTGGTCTGCCGGGACGCCTCCAGCACCGCCTCGCGCTCGCGCTGGGCGCGCTCCCGGGCCAGTTTGCGCAGCGTCGCGCGCGTGGAGCGCGTGAGCGCGATCGGCTGGAGCAGGGGCAGACAGTCGGCGACCGCGTCCGGGCCGAGCACCCCGACCGCCGAGGCCACCGCTCGCTCCGCGCCCACCCGCAGACCGAGGGTGGTGACCAGCTGGGCCACGTCCATGCGCAGGAGCAGTTCGCCGGCCGCGATCTCGCCGCCGCGCAGTTCGGTGAGGATCACCGTGCCGGAACGATCCACCAGAACCGCGTCACCTGCGAGCCTGCGGTGCGCGATGCGCCGGGACTGCAACGCCTGCACCTGGTGCCAGGTGTGGCGCAGCAGTTCGTCGGTGATCTCCGCGTCGGCCAGCGAGTCCAGTGTGCGCCCGCCGGTGTGCTCGTAGACGAGCATGACGGCGTCGGGGCCGAGTTCGGAGGTGGCGATCAGCTTGGGCGCGTTGGCACCGGCCGCGATCGCCGCGTACGCCAGCAAGGCCTCCTGCTCCAGCGCCTGCCGCAGTGACTGCAGGCTGGAACGGGTGGCGAAACCGCGCAGGGTCAGATTGCGCCACACCCGGTAGAAGAAGCCCTGGGCCTGCTGTTCCCGGTCGACGACCGTGACGTCCAGCGGCGGGCCGTCCTCCAGGGTGACGAAGTAGCGCCGGCCGCGGTCGCCGTTCTCGCTCTCCACGGCCTCCTCACGGGCCGCGGCGACGGGGTGGAAGCCGACGTGCCTCAGGCCCGCCATCAGGGTCTGGCCGGTGGGGCGGACGTTGGGGGAGCCGACCGCGTACAGCGTGCCGTAGGCGATGGTCCAGCCGATCAGCACCGTCAGGATGATCGAGAACGGTGTCGTGTAGCCGGTGACCAGCATCGAGAACGCGTCGAGCAGCAGGACGATCCACAGCACCGAGCGCCATCGGGGTCTGCGGGACATGCCGACGGCCGTCATATAGGCGATGACGGGTGCCAGATAGCCGTGCACGGGGTCGGTCAGGGCGTGCAGATCGCCCGGCGAGGGCTGGGTGAGCGCTTCTTGGATCGAGTCCGGGGCGGCTCTCGCGACCCACAGGTCGGTCGCGAGGGTCACTCCATGGGCGAGGACGGCGGCGAGGACGCCGTCGGCGATGCGCAGCCCGTCGCGTTTGATCAGCCGCTCGATCGCGAAGGCGACCGGCACCAGCAGGATCGCGATGCTGGACGCCAGCCCCGCGAACCTGATCAGCAGGTCAGGGGCCTGCCCGGTGCCTTTGTTGATGTCCTGTTCGAGGCCCGAGGTGGTGCCGTGTGCGAACGCGGCGATCGCGAGCAGCACCGCGATGGCCAGCACGCCGACCAGGAGTCGCATGAGGTCGGACGGGCGGTGCACGCGCGCGGGGAGCAGCGGTTCGTCACCCTCCACCTCGCCGGCGTGCGGTTCGTCGGCGGCGCCCGGACTGTGGTCGGGGGGCGTGTTCTCCAGGACGTGCGCCCCCTCGGTGTCGTGATGGTTGTCTTCGTGCGCGTGCGCGCCGTCGCCCTTGCGGGCCCCAATGTCATTCCCACGCGCACGCGTGGCGTCGTCCGTGGGCGGACCGGTGTCCTGCCGGTGTGTGCCGTCGCTCTGGCCCGCGCCGGCGGCGCCTGGGCGCGCGGCGGCGTCAGGGGTGCCCGCCCCGCCTTCGGGGTGCACGCCCTGCTGTTTCATGGTCTCTTCTTGGTCTCGTATCACCGGTCACCGCCCGCACGATGGTGGCATGCCCCACCGACCCTCGGGGGCATCAGGGTGCGGATGCGCGGGCGCACAGTCTGCCCGAAGCGCCGTCCGGGGGCGAGAGAGCCGTCCCCGCGGTCCGCGCCGCGCTGTCGGTGGAGTGCGGCAGGATGGGACGAATGAGCGAGCAGAGCCCTGCCGAGGACACCCGCGAGGGGTACGCGGACGCACTGCCGGAGTACGCCGAGCGGGTCCTCGAGGTCGCCGAGCGGATCCCGCCGGGCCGCGTGATGACGTACGGCGATGTCGCCGAGTGGCTCGAGGAAGGGGGGCCGCGCCAGGTCGGCCGGGTGATGTCCCTCTACGGAGGCGCGGTGCCGTGGTGGCGGGTCGTCCGTGCCGACGGCGTGCTGCTGCCGGGACACGAGCTGCGCGCCCTCGGTCATTACCGCGCGGAGGGCACGCCGCTGAGAGAGGCGGGCAGAAGCACCGAGGGGCATCTGCCGCGGCTCGACATGCGGCGGGCCCGGTGGGACGGCGGGGCGGGCGCAGAGGGTCACACCTGACAGCTTCCGCCATCGGATGCCCCTGGGGAGAGCCTGTGGCCCGTACGGGGGACAGAGGGGACGTCCGTGGCATGACGTACGTTCGTGAGGTGTGGGACGCGCGTGGCGCGAGCGCCGCGAGGGATGAAGCGGAAGCCCTGCTTCCGTCCGGAGCGGCGGCGTAGCGTCGGCTGCATCCGTGCCCCTCACCCCATGGTCGCCGCCTCGCGCGCGTGACCGCCCGACCATCAGCACGACCACCAGGACCGGCCAACCACGTGAGCTCCTCTTCCTCCACCGGACGCCTGCCGCACCCCCGGGTGCGGCAGGGGAGCCGTGGCGCTTACCGGCTGGTCCGTACCCCTCCCGCCGCTGTGGACCCCCCTCGTCTGGACGCGGCACAGAGCACCGTGGTTGACCACCGCTCCGGACCGCTGCTCGTCCTCGCCGGCCCGGGCACCGGCAAGACCACCACCCTGGTCGAGTCCGTCGCCGCGCGGATCGCCCGCGGCGCGGACCCCGAGCGCATTCTGGTGCTGACGTTCAGCCGCAAGGCCGCCGTCGAGCTGCGCGACCGCATGGCCCTGCGCATGGGCGCCGCCCGCGCACCCCGGGCCACCACGTTCCACTCGTACTGTTACGCCCTGGTGCGCGGCCACCAGGACGGCGAGCTGTTCGCCGAGCCGCTGCGCCTGCTCTCCGGCCCCGAGCAGGACGTCGCCGTGCGGGAGCTGCTCGCCGGACAGCCCGACCTGGAACGGCTCGGGCTCACGCACGTGCGCTGGCCCGACGAACTGCGCGCCTGCCTGACCACGCGCGGCTTCGCCGACGAGGTCCGCGCCGTCCTCGCCCGCAGTCGTGAGCTGGGCCTCGACCCCGACGCCCTGGACGCCTTCGCCCGCCGTATCGGCCGTCCCGACTGGGGCGCGGCGGCCGCGTTCCTCGCCGAATACCTGGACGTGCTCGACATGCAGGGCGTGATCGACTACGCGGAACTGGTCCACCGCGCGGTCCTGCTCGCCGATCGCCCCGAGACCGCCGCGCGGCTCGCCGCCCGGTACGACGCCGTGTACGTCGACGAGTACCAGGACACCGACCCCGCCCAGGTACGGCTTCTGCACGCTCTGGCCGGCGGCGGCCGCACCCTGGTCGCCTTCGGCGACCCCGACCAGTCGATCTACACCTTCCGGGGTGCCGACGTGAACGGCATCCTCGACTTCCCGGCGGCCTTCGCGCGCGCGGACGGCCGCGCCGCCCCCGTCGAGGTACTGCGCACCTCCCGCCGCTTCGGTGCGGCCCTGCTGGCCGCCACCCGTCTGATCACCCAGCGCATGCCGCTGACCCGGCTCGCCGCCGACAAGGTGCGCGCCCACCGCGCGCCGGCCGCCGTGCGGGACGGGGGCCGCGTCGAGGTCTACACGTACCCGACGTCCGGTACAGAAATGGACAACATCGCGGACCTCCTGCGCCGCGCGCACCTGGAGGACGGCGTCCGCTGGAGCGACATGGCCGTCCTCGTCCGGGCCGGATCCCGCCTCCCGGCGCTCCGCCGCGCCCTGAGCGCGGCCGGCGTACCCCTGGACATCGACGGTGACGATCTGCCCCTGCGGTACGAGCCGGCGGTGGCACCCCTGCTGACGGCCCTGCGTGCGGTGGCCGCGGCGGAGGCCAGGCGCCGCGAGGCCACCGAGGAAGCCGCCGCGGACGTTGCCACCGAACACACCGAAGGCGTGGAGGGCACCGCAGTCCCCACCCCGGACACCTCCTGGCTCGACACCGAAACCGCTCTGACCCTGCTCACTTCCCCCCTCGCCGGCATGGACGCGGCCGATCTGCGCCAGCTCGGGCGCGCGCTGCGCGAGGAGGAGCGCGCGGCCGGCAACGCGCTCCCGCCGCCGTCCGACGAGCTTCTCGCGCGGGCGCTCGCCGAGCCCGAGCGCCTCGCTGTGCACGACCCGGCGTACGCGCGCGGGGCGCAGCGTCTCGGCGCGCTGCTGCGCAAGGCCCGCGAACGCCTCGCGGGCGGCGGTACGGCCGAGGAGGCGCTGTGGGACCTGTGGGCGGGCACGCCCTGGCCCGCCCGCCTGGAACGGGCCGCCCGGCGCGGCGGAGCCGCCGGGCGCAACGCCGACCGCGACCTGGACGCCGTGTGCGCGCTGTTCGCCACCGCCGCGCGCGCGGAGGAGCGTACCGGCGGACGTGGCGCGCTGAACTTCCTGGCGGAGATCGAGGCCGAGGACATAGCCGCCGACACCCTCGCGCGCCGCGTCGTGCGCCCCGACGCCGTCCGTCTGATGACCGCTCACCGCGCCAAGGGCCTGGAGTGGCGTCTGGTCGTCGTCGCCGGCGTCCAGGAGGGTCTGTGGCCCGACCTGCGCCGCCGCGGCTCCCTCCTGGAGGCCGACCGCATCGGCCGCGACGGACTCGCCGAACCGCTGACGCCGGGCGCCCTGCTCGCCGAGGAGCGCCGGCTGTTCTACGTCGCCGCCACGCGTGCGCGTGAGCGCCTGGTCGTGACCGCCGTGAAGGCACCGGCCGACGACGGTGACCAGCCGTCCCGGTTCCTGACCGAACTCGGCGTCGAGCCCCGGGACGTCACCGGCCGGCCGCGCCGCCCGCTGTCCGTCGCCGCGCTCGTCGCCGAACTGCGCGCCACGACCGTCGACCCGCGCGCGTCCGCCCCGCTGCGGGAGGCCGCCGCCCGCCGACTGGCCCGGCTCGCCGCCCTCGCCGACGAGGACGGCCGCCCCCTGGTGCCCTCCGCGCACCCCTACCGCTGGTGGGGCATGTACGACCCGACGGAGAGCAAGGTGCCGCTGCGCCACCGCGACCAGCCGGTCGTGCTCTCCGGCAGCGCCCTCGACCAGCTCGCCAACACCTGCGCGCTCCAGTGGTTCCTGGGGCGCGAGGTGAAGGCCGATGCCCCCGCCACCACCGCCCAGGGCTTCGGGAACGTCGTCCACGTCCTCGCCGACGAGGTCGCCTCCGGCCGTACCCCGGCCGATCTCGACGTCCTCATGGAGCGCCTGGACTCGGTGTGGAACGCGCTCGCCTTCGACGCGCCGTGGAAGTCGCGGCAGGAGAAGGACAACGCGCGCGTGGCGCTCGAACGCTTCCTGAACTGGCACGTCCTGGACCGCACCGGCCGCACCCCCGTGGCGAGCGAGCAGGACTTCGACGTCACCCTCGCAGCGGGCGGCTACGAGGTCCGCATCCGGGGCCAGATGGACCGCGTGGAGGCGGACGGCGAGGGACGCGCGTACGTGGTGGACTTCAAGACCGGCAAACAGGCGCCCAGCGCCGCCGAGGTGGCCCGCCACCCCCAGCTCGCCGTCTACCAGCTCGCCGTGCGCGAAGGCGCCGTCGACGAGGTCTTCGACGGCGTACGTCCCGAACCGGGCGGCGCCGAACTGGTGCACCTGCGGCAGGGCGCCGCCAAGCGCGACGGCGGCGACAGCCTGCCGAAGACACAGAGCCAGGAACCGCTGTCGGGGGAGTGGGTCGGCGAGCTGCTGGCCACCGCCGCCGGAAAGGTCCTCGACGAGCGGTTCGCACCGAGCACCGGCCAGCACTGCACGCACTGCGCGTTCCGCGCCTCGTGCAGCGCCCGGCCCGAGGGGCGGCACGTGGTCGAGTGAGCCGTGGCGAGGGTGCGAGTGACGTACGGCACCACATGCGCTGACCTGCGTATCTTTCGCCCCGTACGGCTGATCCGCGCTCGACTGTCAGTGCCCGCCGCTAGCCTTTTGCGACATGCCCGCCCGTATCACCGATCCCGAGCAGCTCAAGGAGCTCCTCGGCATCCCGTTCACCCCGGAGCAGACGGCCTGCATCACCGCGCCGCCCGCCCCGCAGGTGATCGTGGCCGGAGCCGGGTCGGGCAAGACCACCGTGATGGCCGCGCGCGTGGTCTGGCTGGTCGGCACCGGACAGGTCGCCCCCGAACAGGTCCTCGGCCTGACCTTCACCAACAAGGCCGCCGGCGAGCTGGCCGAACGCGTCCGCAAAGCGCTGATCAAGGCCGGCGTCACCGACCCCGATGTCATCGATCCGGACGCCCCGCCGGGCGAGCCGGTGATCTCGACCTACCACGCCTTCGCCGGCCGGCTGCTGACCGACCACGGTCTGCGCATCGGACTGGAGCCCGCCTCCCGGCTGCTCGCCGACGCCACCCGCTACCAGCTCGCCGCGCGCGTGCTGCGCGAGGCACCCGGTCCCTACCCCGCCCTGACCCGCTCCTTCGCCGACCTCGTCAGCGATCTGCTCGCCCTCGACTCCGAACTCGCCGAACACCTCGTCGACCCCGAAGAGCTGCGCGCCTGGGACGCCGACCTGCTGCACACCCTCCAGAGCGCCAAGCTCTCCAACGCCGACCTGCGCAAGGTCCCCGAGACCGCCGCCGCCCGCCGGGACCTCGCCAGCCTCGTACACCGCTATCGGGCCGCCAAACGCGCACGGGACCTGCTCGACTTCGGCGACCAGATCGCCCTGTCCGCCCGCCTCGCGCGCGTGCCCGAGGTGGGCCGCCTCCTGCGCGAGGAGTTCCGCGTGGTGCTCCTGGACGAGTACCAGGACACCTCCGTGGCCCAGCGCGTCCTGCTGGCGGGCCTGTTCGGCGGCGGCACCGGCCACCCGGTCACCGCCGTCGGCGACCCCTGCCAGGCCATCTACGGCTGGCGCGGCGCCTCTGTCGCCAACCTCGACGACTTCCCCGCGCACTTCGCCCGGGCCGACGGCCGCCCCGCCACCCGCCAGGCGCTCAGCGAGAACCGCCGCAGCGGCGGCCGCCTCCTCGACCTTGCCAACGGCCTCGCCGAGCCCCTGCGCGCCATGCACGCGGGCGTGGAGGCCCTGCGCCCCGCCCCCGGCGCGGAGCGCGACGGCACGGTCCGCTGCGCCCTGCTGAGCACCCACGCCGAGGAGATCGACTGGCTCGCCGACTCGATCGCCCACCTGGTGCGCACCGGCACGGCTCCCGGCGAGATCGCCGTCCTGTGCCGTACGGCGACCGACTTCGCCGAGATCCAGGGCGCTCTCGTGGCCCGCGACATCCCCGTCGAGGTCGTCGGCCTGTCCGGACTGCTGCACCTGCCCGAGGTCGCCGACCTCGTCGCCGTCTGCGAGGTGCTCCAGGACCCCGGCGCCAACGCCTCCCTGGTGCGCCTGCTGACCGGCCCGCGCTGGCGCATCGGCCCCCGCGACCTCGCCCTGCTGGGCCGCCGTGCCCGGCTGCTGGTCGCCCACGCCCGCGCGCGTGACACCGACGACCCGGACCGTCGGCTCGCCGCGGCGGTCGAGGGGATCGACCCGTCCGAGGTGATATCGCTCGCCGACGCCCTCGACACCTTCCTGGAAACGCCGGCGGAGAACGTCTTCGACGACGGTGCCGACGACGGACCGCCGTTCTCCGCGGACGCGCGCGTGCGCTTCGCCCGCCTCGCTGCCGAGCTGCGCGACCTGCGCCGCTCCCTGTCCGACCCGCTGATGGACGTCCTGCACCGCGTCCTCGCCGTCACCGGTCTGGAGGTGGAACTGTCCGCGTCACCGCACGCCCTGGCCGCCCGCCGCCGCGAGACCCTGTCCAACTTCCTCGACGTCGCAGCCTCCTTCGCGGCGAGCGACGGCGAGGCGACGCTGCTCGCCTTCCTCGGCTTCCTTCGCACCGCCGCGCAGTACGAGAAGGGCCTCGACAACGCCCTGCCCGGCGGCGAGAACACCGTCAAGGTGCTCACCGCCCACAAGTCCAAGGGTCTGGAGTGGGACGTCGTGGCCGTCCCGGGACTGGTCGAGGGCACGTTCCCGAGCGCCCAGGGCCGCGAGAAGTGGACGGCGCAGGCCAAGGTCGTGCCGCACGCCCTGCGTGGCGACGCCGACACCCTGCCGGACGCGGACAGCTGGGACTCGCGCGGCATGAAGGCCTTCCACGAGGCCATGAAGGACCACCAGCACACCGAGGAACTCCGCCTCGGCTACGTCACCTTCACCCGCCCCCGCTCCCTCCTGCTCGGCTCCGGCCACTGGTGGGGCCCCAGCCAGAAGAAGCCGCGCGGCCCGTCCGGCTTCCTCCAGGCCCTGTACGACCACTGCGCCGCCGGACACGGCGAGATCGAGCAGTGGGCGGACCAGCCCGCCGAGGACGAGCAGAACCCGGCCCTGCACGCGGCGCGTGCCGACCAGGCGTGGCCGCTCCCGCTGGACGACGCCGCGCTGACCCGCCGCCGCGCGGCCGCCGAGACCGTCCTCGCCCACCTGGACGGCCTCACCGTCCGGGACACCGGCCGGCCGCCGACCGCCCACGGCCCCGCCGCCTTCGACGACCCGCAGTGGCCCACACCCCCGGACGAGGACCCCTACAGCGACGAGCCGTACGACGAGCACGAGGCGGACCACCCCTACGACCACCCCTACGACGACTACGACGAAGACCCCTTCAGCGACGAGGAACCGCCGTACGGCACGGACGCCCCACCGGTTTCCGCACCCTCGAAGGACACGGAAGACCCGGACGGCCCGGGTGCCCGGCCCGCCGTCCCCCACCAGGCCCCCGCCCCGCCGCAGCACCCCCGCCCGGCCGAGCCGCGCCCGCGCCTCACCCCGGAGGAGGCCCGCACCGTCGCCTCCTGGGACCGTGACCTGGACGCGCTCGCCGGCGAGCTGCTGCGCGCCCGCCGGACCGTCACGGACGTCCCCTTGCCCGTCACGCTGACCGCGTCCCAACTGATGCTCCTGGCCGAGGACCCCGACGGGCTCGCGCAGGAGCTCGCACGCCCCATGCCGCGCCCCCCGCAACCGGCCGCGCGCCGGGGCACCCGGTTCCACGCCTGGGTCGAGGCCCGCTTCGAGGAGCTGACACTGCCCTTGCTCGAACCGGACGAGCTGCCGGGCAGCGACGCCGAGATCGCCGACGAAGAGGACCTCCAGGCACTGAAGGAGGCCTTCGAACGCAGCGCCTACGCCCGGCGCACCCCGTACCGTGTCGAGGCCCCCTTCCAGTTCACCCTCGCCGGCCGCGTCGTGCGCGGCCGGATCGACGCCGTCTACAAGAACGGCGACGGCGCCGAGGCGATGTACGAGATCGTCGACTGGAAGACCAGCCGCACCCGCGCGGGGGACCCGCTCCAGCTCGCCGTGTACCGGCTGGCCTGGGCCGAGCAGCAGGGCGTGCCGCCCGAGTCGGTCACGGCCGCCTTCCTGTACGTGCGCAGCGGCGAGGTCGTACGGCCCACGGGGCTGCCGGACCGGGCCGCCCTGGAACGGCTCCTCACGGAAGACGCCGGAGTGGCACATCAGACAGACTGAGTGTGACGAACCGCCCGCCGAGGATGTCGGTGCGGGCCGATAGGCTCGTGAGCATGAGCCAGACCCCGGACAGCGCCGTCCGCACGTACATCGAGCAACACCGCGCCGCCTTCCTCGACGACCTCGCCGCATGGCTGCGCATCCCCTCCGTGTCGGCGCAGCCCCACCACGCGCCCGATGTACGGCGCAGCGCCGACTGGCTCGCCGCAAGACTCGGGGAGACCGGCTTCCCGGCCGTCGAGGTCTGGCCGACCCCCGGCGCCCCGGCCGTCTTCGCCGAGTGGCCCTCGGGCGACCCCGAGGCGCCCACCGTCCTCGTCTACGGCCACCACGACGTGCAGCCCGCCGCCCGTGAGGACGGCTGGGACAGCGACCCCTTCGAGCCGGTCGTCCGCGGAAACCGGCTCTACGCGCGCGGGGCCGCCGACGACAAGGGCCAGGTGTTCTTCCACACACTCGGCGTCCGCGCGCACCTCGCCGCCACCGGCCGCACCGCCCCCGCGGTCAACCTGAAGCTGCTGATCGAGGGCGAGGAGGAGTCCGGCTCCCCGCACTTCCGGGCCCTGGTGGAGGAGCGCGCCGGGCGGCTCGCCGCCGACGCCGTGATCGTCTCCGACACCGGCATGTGGTCCGAGGACACCCCGACCGTGTGCACGGGCATGCGCGGCCTCGCCGAGTGCGAGATCCGCCTGTACGGCCCCGACCAGGACATCCACTCCGGCTCCTTCGGCGGCGCCGTGCCCAACCCGGCGACCGCGGTCGCACGCCTGGTCGCCGCGCTGCACGACGAGCACGCGCGCGTGGCGATCCCCGGCTTCTACGACGGCGTCGTCGAGCTGACAGACCGCGAGCGCGAGCTGTTCGCCGAGCTGCCCTTCGACGAGGAGCGCTGGCTGCGCACCGCCAAGTCCCGCGCCGCCCACGGCGAGACCGGGCACACCACCCTGGAGCGGATCTGGGCACGCCCGACCGCCGAGGTCAACGGCATCGGCGGTGGCTACCAGGGGGCGGGCAGCAAGACGATCATCCCCTCCTCCGCCATGGTGAAGCTCTCGTTCCGGATCGTCGCGGGCCAGGAGCCCGAGCACATCGAGAAGGCCGTACGCGCCTGGGCGGCCGAGCAGGTGCCCGCCGGAATCCGCTGCGAGATCGACTTCGGCTCGGCCACGCGCCCGTGCCTGACCCCGCTCGACCACCCCGCCCTGCAGTCCGTGGTCCGCGCCATGGGCCGCGCCTTCGGGACACCGATCCGCTTCACGCGCGAGGGCGGCTCCGGGCCCGCCGCCGACCTCCAGGAAGTCCTCGGTGCCCCCGTGCTCTTCCTGGGTATCTCCGTCCCCTCCGACGGCTGGCACGCCCCCGACGAGAAGGTCGAGCTGGACCTCCTCCTCAAGGGCGTCGAGACCAGCGCCTACCTGTGGGGTGACCTGGCCGAGAACTGGCGGCCCACGCCCTGACCGCACCGGCACCGCACGGGAAGGCACCGCGCGCGGGGCACACTGGAGGGACGCCCCGACCGCCCCGCCCACACCCGGCCCGGCGCCCCATGCCGTACGTCCTGCCGAACCGACCGCCGAACGAACCGCTGTACTGGGGGAGTTGGAAGCACCCGTGACCACCTGGACCGACGACACAGCCGACCGACCCATCTCGCTGACCGCCCCGAGCGGCATCGACCGCGCCGCCCACCACCGGCTCGACGAAGCCTGGCTCGCGGCGGCGTGGAGCCACCCCACGACCCGCTGCTTCGTGGTCTCCGGCGGCCAGGCACTCATCGACGAGACCCCGGACGGCCGGACCGAACTCGTCATGACACCGTCCTTCGAGGCCCCGCTCACCGAGGCCCACCGCTACTTCCTCGGCATCGACGAGGACGGTGTCAGCTACTTCGCGCTCCAGAAGGACGCCCTGCCCGGCCGCATCGACCAGTCGGCGCGCCCCGCGGGCCTGCGCGAGGCGGGCCTGCTCCTGTCGCCGCGCGACGCCGGACTCATGGTGCACGCCGTCGGCCTGGAGAACTGGCAGCGCACCCACCGCTTCTGCTCCCGCTGCGGCGAGCGCACGGTGATCGCCGCCGCCGGCCACATCCGCCGCTGCCAGGCCTGCGGCGCCGAGCACTACCCGCGCACCGACCCTGCCGTGATCATGGCCGTGACCGACGCGGACGACCGCATCCTGCTCGGCCGCCAGGTCCATTGGCCCGAGGGCCGCTTCTCCACCCTCGCCGGCTTCGTCGAGCCCGGCGAGTCCATCGAGCAGGCGGTGCGCCGCGAGGTGTCCGAGGAGGTCGGCGTCACCGTCGGCGCCGTGGAGTACGTCGCCAGCCAGCCCTGGCCCTTCCCCTCCAGCCTGATGCTCGGCTTCATGGCCCGCGCCACGTCCGTCGAGATCGACGTCGACGGGGACGAGATCCACGAGGCCCGCTGGTTCTCCCGCGAGGAGCTGCACGACGCCTTCGAGTCCGGCGAGGTCATGCCGCCCTACGGCATCTCCATCGCGGCCCGCCTGATCGAGATGTGGTACGGCAAGCCGCTGCCGACACGCAGCTTCGTCTGAGGCCGCGTCCCAGTGGCCGGCGATCCGTACTGGAACCACAACGTCCACTACCACCGGGCTGTGCTGGCGACCGTCCCCGACGGCTGCCGCACGGCCCTGGACGTGGGCTGCGGAGACGGCCTCCTGGCGCGCAAGCTCGCCGCCCGCGCCCGGACGGTGACGGGCGTGGACCGCTCACCGGAGATGATCCGGCAGGCCCGCGCCTGGCAGCCCCGGAACGTCACCTTCGTGCAGGCCGACTACCTGGACAGCGCCGCGCTGCCCCAGAGCGCCTACGCGTTCGTCAGCGCGGTCGCGGTCGTCCACCACACCCGTTTCGGCGACGCCATCGGTGCCCTGACCCGGCTGGTCGCGCCCGGCGGCCGACTCGTCGTCGTCGGGCTGGCCCGCAACGAGACCCCGCTCGACCGGGCGATCAGCGCCTGCGGGCTGCCCGCCAGCCTCGCCTACGCGCGCGTGCACGGCGGCAAGCGCAGCCCGGCGGACATGCCCATGGAAGACCCGCCCATGCACTGGGGCGAGGTCCGCGAGGCCGCCCACCGCCTGCTGCCCGGCTGCCGCTACCGACGCCGACTGCTGTGGCGCTACATCGCGGTCTGGGACAAGACGCAGCAGGGCGGCCCCTGACACTCAGAGGCCGCCCTGCCGTGGTCACCGCGGAAAACCCGCGGAACGTCACGCGCCGATCTTCTGCTTCACCTGCGCCAGCGACGGATTCGTCAGCGTGCTGCCGTCGCCGAAGAGCACGGTCGGAACCGTCTGGTTTCCGCCGTTCGCCTTCTCCACGAATGCCGCGGACTCGGGGTCCTGCTCGATGTTGATCTCGGTGTAGGCGATGCCCTCCCGCTCCAGCTGCTTCTTCAGCCGCTGGCAGTAGCCGCACCAAGTCGTGCTGTACATCGTCACAGTGCCCTGCATGTCTCTCGCGCTCCTCAGGCAGCTCGGAAAACGTCGTCGGCTGAAGAACGTACGCGAAAGACCCGCCATTCCCGCCCGGGGTATGCGCCTTCTCACCCGGTTGTCCACAGGACGCTGTGACGCCCGCCGCATTAGTACGACAAAGAGTGCCCGCCTGTGGACAACCGCCACGGCAGCCCCGGGCGACCTGGCAGCATTGCGGTGTGACAGCAGCAACGCACTCCACCCTCTTCCCGCAGGTACCGGACTCTGCCGACGCGGTGCTTGAAGGGCTCGACCCCGAGCAGCGCGCGGTGGCCACCGCCCTGCGCGGTCCGGTGTGCGTCCTGGCCGGAGCGGGCACGGGCAAGACCCGGGCGATCACCCACCGCATCGCCTACGGAGTGCGCGCCGGGATCCTGCAGCCCTCCACCGTGCTCGCCGTCACCTTCACCAACCGCGCCGCCGGAGAGATGCGCGGCCGGCTGCGCCAGCTCGGCGCCCACGGCGTCCAGGCCCGCACCTTCCACTCCGCAGCACTGCGCCAACTCCAGTACTTCTGGCCGAAAGCGATCGGTGGCGGCATGCCCCGACTGGTCGACCGCAAGATCCAGCTCGTCGCCGACGCGGCCGCCGCCTGTGGCACCCGGCTCGACCGCGGCGAGCTGCGCGACGTGACCGCCGAGATCGAATGGTCCAAGGTCACCCAGACCGTCCCTGCCGACTACCCGTACGCGGCCGCGAAGGCCGGCCGCGAGGCCCCCCGCGCGCCCGCCGAGATCGCCCACCTCTACGCGGCCTACGAGAACCTCAAACGCGACCGTGCGGTGATCGACTTCGAGGACGTCCTGCTGCTGACCGTCGCCATCCTCCAGGACCGGCACGACATCGCCGAACAGGTCCGCGCGCAATACCAGCACTTCGTCGTCGACGAATACCAGGACGTCAGCCCGCTCCAGCAGCGGCTGCTGGAGCTGTGGCTCGGCGACCGCGACAACCTGTGCGTGGTCGGCGACGCCAGCCAGACCATCTACTCGTTCACAGGAGCAACCCCGGACCACCTCCTGGACTTCCGGACCCGGCACCCGGGGGCCACCGTCGTGAAGCTGGTCCGTGACTACCGCTCCTCGCCCCAGGTCGTCCGCCTCGCCAACGGCCTGCTCGCCCAGGCCCACGGCCGCGCCGCCGACCACCGGCTGGAACTGGTCTCCCAGCGCGCCCCCGGCCCCGAACCCGTACACGCCGAGTACACCGACGAGCCCGCCGAGGCCGAAGGCGCCGCCCACCGCATCCGCGAGCTGATCGACGCCGGTGTCCCGGCCGCCGAGATCGCCGTCCTGTTCCGTACGAACGCCCAGTCCGAGACCTACGAACAGGCTCTCGCCGACGCCGGCGTGCCCTACCAACTGCGCGGCGCGGAGCGCTTCTTCGACCGCCCCGAGGTCCGCAAGGCCGGCATCGCCCTGCGCGGCGCGGCCCGCTTCGGCGGCAACGACTCCCTGCTGGACGACGCCGTCGACCTGCCCTCCCAGGTGCGTGCCGTGCTCTCCGGTGAAGGCTGGGCCAACGAGCCCCCCGCCGGCTCCGGCGCCGTCAGAGAGCGCTGGGAGTCCCTGGCCGCCCTCGTCAACCTCGCGCACGACCTCGCGGCCGGCAACCCGAAAGCCACCCTCGCCGACTTCGTGGCCGAACTGGACGAACGGGCGAACGCCCAGCACGCCCCCACCGTCCAGGGCGTCACCCTCGCGTCCCTGCACGCCGCCAAGGGCCTGGAGTGGGACGTCGTCTTCCTGGTCGGCGTCGCCGAAGGCATGCTGCCCATCACCTACGCCAGAACCGACGAACAGATCGAGGAGGAACGCCGGCTCCTCTACGTCGGCGTCACCCGTGCGCGGGAACGGCTCCACGTCTCCTGGGCCCTGTCCCGCTCGCCGGGCGGACGCCCCAACCGCAGAGCCAGCCGCTTCCTCGACGGCCTGCGCCCCGGCACCACCCCCACGGCCGGCCGTACCGGCACCACCACCGGCGCAGGTGTCGAACGCGGCACCGGCCGCGACGTCCCCGCCGTACCCCGGCGCGCCCAGCGCAGCCCCGCGCGCTGCCGGGTCTGCGGGCGGACGCTCACGGACGCGGGCGAGATGAAGCTGATGCGCTGCGAGGAGTGCCCCTCGGACATGGACGAGGGCCTCTACGAACGCCTTCGCGCGTGGCGGACGGTGCAGGCCGAGCGCAGCGGACAGCCGGACTTCTGCGTCTTCACCGACCGCACCCTCGTGGCCATCGCCGAGGCACGGCCGGAGAACTCCGCCGAACTCTCCCGCATCCCGGGCGTCCTCAACCGCAAGCTACGCAGCTACGGGGACGAAGTTCTGGCCATCTGTGCAGGTCAGGACGTCAACGAAGGCGTCAGTGACGACTGATACGAACTCGTCGAAAAAATAGTTTGCGCATGCCCCGGCAATCCCCATAGGTTCTAGGCACGGAAGCCGCGGCCTTCTCGAAGGCCCGCCTCCGTGATGTACTTGCATATCCGAACGGACTGGCTCACCCCAGTCCCCAAGACGCCGAGAGGAGGCGAGTCCAGTGATCAGCATCAACAGCAGCATCATCAGCGCGGCCAAACTGACCGATCGCTCGACCGTCTCCACGTGCATGCTCGGCGCCTCGAACCAGGGCACCGGTCTGTCCGGCATCCGTGCCGCCCGTCCGGCGTCCTCCCTTGTTCTCACGGGTCTTTCCACCCGAGAGCGCAATGAGCGACCGACCAAGGCACTGGAAGCGGTAGCGGCAAAGGCACATGCCTATGCCTTTGCGGCAGCCGGTGCCGGATTCCGGAAGCAGACGACGCAGCACCACCTGATGTGGGCCTTCCGTGGGCCTAAACCCTGGAGTGATCCAGCCTGATCGACGATCAGGCCGGCGCCTTCAGGGCCGCGGAACCCCACCCGGGATCCGCGGCCCTTCTGTTTTCCCTCAAGCGGGAGAACGGAGCCGAAGGGGCCTCGGGCAGAAAAGAACCCGGTACCAGCCGACACCCGGTCAACCGGCCGGAACGACCAGACGAGGAAGACCAACCGTGCAACTCGAAGCGCACGCCCCGTCCGTACCGCCTTCGCAAACGATCCCCCCGCCCGGCCTCACGGAGGACTCCACCTTGATCCCCCTCACCGCGCTCACCGCGCTCGACGACGCCATCGAGAACCTCGGCGTACCCGTTCCCTGCCGCTCCTACGACCCGGAGGTCTTCTTCGCCGAGTCGCCGGCGGACGTCGAGTACGCCAAGTCCCTGTGCCGCACCTGCCCGCTGATCGAGGCCTGCCTCGCCGGCGCCAAGGAGCGGCGCGAGCCCTGGGGCGTCTGGGGCGGCGAACTGTTCGTCCAGGGTGTCGTCGTCGCCCGGAAGCGGCCGCGTGGTCGCCCGCGGAAGAACCCGGTCACGGCATGAACACCGCAGGAACGATCGATCGCCCCCTCACGCACGACCCCAAGAAGCAGGCCCCGATGAAGCCGTCCACCAGCGAGCCCGCAGGCTCCGCGACCACAGACTTCACCACCACCGGCGCGACCGAAGCGCGCCAGAACAGGAACCGTGAGATGCAACTCATGCAAGAAGCCCTGGCTCGTGCGCATATGCACGAGCGCCTCGACGACGCCGGGAGAGAGCGCCGGGCCCTGCGCCTGGTGGTCGCCCAGCGGATGCAGCGCCGGGCCGAGCGTGCCTCGCTCCGCGCCCGCCGTGCGCTCGCCATGGCCGTCATGCAGTAACGATCACACCCGAGAAGCGGTGGCCTCCCGGACCGGGGAGGCGAAGACTTCCGCGCGGGGGCCGGTCCGGCCGAACGGACCGGCCCCCGCAGTGCGTTGTGCACGGCGATCGGCCGGTGCGGGAGTTATCGTCACCAGGTGAAGAGTCCTCCCGGAGACGGTGATCAGGGCGGCTCCACCCCGGAGCACCGCGTGCCCGTGTGCGCCCGCTGCGGCACCCCGGCCGACGGCCCCCCGCCGGCCACCTGGACCTGCTCTGTGGAGAACGGCACCCGCCGGTACTTCTGCGACGCCTGCTCGAGGGAGAACCTCAGGGCGATCGAGGGGCGGCTGGATTCCTCCTGGTGGTGAGCCTTTCCTTTGGGCCCCTCCCCCCACCCTCCCCTCCCCCTCGTCCCCTCGTCAGGGCATGCCGGATCAGCCCTCCGCCGCTGGTTCCTCCCCGGGCAGGTCCTCGTCCGGCAGGTCTTCGTCCAGCAGCTCCTGCTCGACGAACCCCGGCAGCCATTCCTCCAGTTCCTCGCGCAGCCGTACCGTCGCGCCCAGCTGGCACAGGACGCCGATCGTGCTCAGCGTCACCCGGTGGATCAGCAGGTAGGACGGCGGCAGGTTGAGGCGCTTGCCCAGTTGGTAGGCGGGGGAGCGGGGGTCGGCGATGCGGGCGGCCTGGCTGCGCATCCAGGCGCGGGTGAACGTGAAGGAATCGACGCGGGCGGGTTCGATGATCGGCAGTAGGTAGTCGAGCACGGCGTCGGGGTCCAGCTCTATGGACTCCTTCACGAAGCCCTCCTCGCAGAGGAGTTCGTAGACCGTCTCGGCGTCACCGTCCAGGGTCAGACGGAGTGAAACGCCGATCGGTGTGGGCAGGCCGCCGGGCAGCCGGTCGACCGTGCCGAAGTCCAGGACGCCGAGGCGCCAGTCGTCCTCGCCGTCGGGGCCGCCGGGCAGCAGACGGAAGTTGCCCGGATGCGGGTCCGCGTGCAGCAGGCCGGTGCGGGCCGGGCCGGAGAAGAGGAAGCGGGCCAGAAGCTGGCCGGCGCGGTCGCGCTGCTGCTCGGTGCCGTCCGTGACGATCTCCGACAGGGGGATCCCGTCGATCCACTCCGTGACCAGGACCTGCTCGCACTGGTGCACCACCGCCGGGACCACGACGTCCGGGTCGTCGGCGAACTCCTCCGCGTGCACGGCCTGGGCCTGGGCCTCCAGCGCGTAGTCCAGCTCCTCGGAGACGCGGTCCTTCAGCTCGGCGATGAGCGGCTTGATGTCCATGCCGGGGATGAGAGGGCCCAACAGGCGGGCGAAGCGGCTCAGTTGGCCCAGGTCGGAGACCAGGGCCTCGCCGGCGCCGGGGTACTGGACCTTGACGGCCACCTCGCGGCCGTCGTGCCACACCGCCCGGTGCACCTGCCCGATGGAGGCAGCAGCGGCCGGCTTGTCCTCGAACTCTTCGAACAGTTCCCGCCAGTCCGGGCCCAGCCGCTCCTCCAGCACGGCGTGCACCGTGCGGGTCGGCATCGGCGGGGCCGCCTCCTGGAGTTTGGTCAGGGCCGCGCGGTAGGGTCCGGCGACCTCCTCGGGCAGCGCGGACTCGAAGACGGACAGGGCCTGCCCGAACTTCATCGCACCGCCTTTCAGCTCGCCGAGCACCTTGAACAGCTGCTCCGCCGTGCGCTGTTGCAGCTCTCTGCCGACGATCTCCGCGGACTCGCCCACGATCCGCTTGCCCAGCCCCCAGGTCGCCCGGCCGGCGAAGCCGAGCGGGAGCGCGGCGAGCTTGGCGGTACGGGTGACCGCCTTCCGGGGAAGATCAGACATGCGCCCTCCAAGTCCCAGTCGGCCGCGCCGCGCTCGCTTCGCGTCGTCGCTCCGTCGACGGCCGTTGCTCCGCCATTGTCGCGCGAGGCTTCCCCTCGGTTGAGGAGTGCTCCCCCCTGGTTTTCTCCGTACCCTTCTGCGCGGCGGCGCAGCCGCATGCCGGATGCGGGCGCAGGGGCCGCGCGGACCAGTGCAGGCCGGGCAGGGACACCTCCCAGCGGGCTCCGGCGGACGCGGGCGAGCGTCCGTCGAGGAAGGCCAGCGCGTGTGCCGCGGCCAGTCCGGCGACCGCCGTGGCCAGTGTCAGATCGCAGGCCCCGACCCGACGGGCCCGCGCGGTGCGCCACTGGGCGATCAGCCGGGGCCAGGCCGGATCCCGGTCGGAGCGCTCGAAGTGCAGGCAGCGGGCGCAGCCGGTCTCTCCGGGCAGTACGAGCGGGCCGACGACCCCCGTGCCCTCCACGACACCGGCGTACAGATGCGGGGTTCCGCAGGCCATGAGCGGCTCGGCGGCGTCCGGGTCCGGTGCGTGCACGCCCACCTCGTCCCGGGGTGTCAGGATCACGAGGGAGAGTCCGGGGACCGGGGTGGTCGATCCGGGGGAGTGGGCGTGGCGGCGCGGGCGGTCCGGTGCAGCGCGGCGGACGGCGGCGTGCGCGGCCGCTTCCCGACGGTCGCCGATCGAGTCGGCGGGCAGGCCGCCCGGGGCCACGTCCCAGGGCTCCACGCGGCCGGTGTCGCGCACGTCGACCTCTCCGACGCCGGCGCCGGAGAGGACCGACGCCAGCAGGGCGCCGACCCGGCCCGCGCCCTCCACCCGTACGCCGAGGGCGCGGCGGGCGGCGAGCCGGGCGAGCGCGGCGCCCGGTTCGGCCGTGGTCAGGGAGAGTGAGGTGAGGTCGGGGCGCAGCCGTTGCAGGACGTCGTCCCGCTCGCGCAGGGCGTCCGCGGCCGGTCCGCCGCCGCGCGCGTCGTCGAGGAGGCCGGCGCGCGTGAGCCGTTCCAGGAGGGAGTCGACCCGGCCGGCAGACAGGTGTATCCGGCGGCCCTCCTCGCGCAGCAGGGGCAGCCCGAGGGTGCCGTTGAGCAGATCGAGGAAGCCGCGTGTCGCCGGGTCCATGGGGCCCAGTGTCTGTGCGTGCGCCGCGGTCATCCCGAACTGCACGGTGTCGCGATCGCGCCAGCCGCGCCGCAGCGCGGGCTTCATCACCGGATGCATGAGTGACCCCCGTCCGTGGAAGCATCCCGGCCTTCCGGGGACACCCGGGAAGGCCCATGACGCCGGTGGGGCCGGTCACGCCCTGCCGACGCCTGCCAGCATGCCTCGCCCGTCGGTCCGGCGTCGGGAGTTATCCACAGGGCGGGGGTATTTGTCGTATAAGTCGACGGGGTGAAGCGGGAAAGGGGGCCGGATATAGCGGGAAGAATCAGATGATTGAGGCGGTGTATTGCCGTCGAGTGGAGTCGTGCAAACCGGATGTGCGGATCAGTCGTAGGAATCATAGGAATCCCGCGCATGGTGGGGGATCGGCATCGAACCGTCCCGGAGCCGGGACTTTGCCCAGGCGCACCGGGTAACGTCGGGGCGTGCCCGCCGACCCACTGCACCGCGCCGGAAAGCCACAGCGCAGCATGACGAGCCAGCCGCCCAGCGGCTCGGGGGCGAGCGCGATCGAGGTCCGCAGAAGTAGCCGGCGCCGCCGGACGGTCTCCGCGTACCGCGAGGGCGATCGCACCGTCGTGCTGATCCCCGCCCGGATGTCGAAGGCGGAGGAGCAGCGCTGGGTCACCGTCATGCTCGACAAACTCGCCGCCCAGGAGAGCAAACGCGTCCTCGGCGACGCCGAGCTGGCCGAGCGTGCCGAGCGGCTGTCGGCGCAGTACTTCGACGGTCGCGCGCGTCCCGCCTCCGTGCGCTGGGTCACCAACCAGAACACGCGCTGGGGTTCGTGCACCCCCGCCGAGGGCAGCATCCGGCTCTCGCACCGGCTCCAGGGGATGCCCGAGTACGTCATCGACTACGTCCTCTGCCACGAGCTGGCGCATCTGCTGGTGCCCGGTCACGGGCCGGACTTCTGGCGGCTCTTGGAGGCCTATCCGCGCACCGAGCGGGCCCGCGGCTATCTCGAAGGAGTCGTGGCCGCCGAACGGCTGCCGCACGTCCCCGGCGCGCGCGGGGAGTGAGCCGGACGCCGTTCGTGCACCCCCGGGTGCGGTTGTGTACCGGCTCTGTACCGGCTGCGTGTGTTGTCGGACTTTGCCGCTAGCCTGGCGCGACGCACTCACATTCGGGATGGGGGACGGTCGTAACGCATGGCCAGGGAATTCCAACGCGGCCACAAGGCCAGGATCAGTGATCTCACGGCGGGCACGGATCTGTACGTAGGCGTGCAGATCTCCGCGCCTGGACTGAACTTCGACATCAGCTGCTTCGGCCTGGACGGCGACGAACGCCTCTCGGACGACCGGTACTTCATCTTCTTCAACCAGCCGAAGTCCCCGGAGGAATCCCTCCAGCTGCTGGGGGCCCAGGCGGGCGACACGGAGTCGTTCCGCATCACCCTGGACCGGATCCCGTCGCACATCCGCAAGCTGTCCTTCACGGCGACCATCGACGGTGCCGGGCAGATGTCCCAGGTCGCCCCCGGCTACCTGCGCATCGTGGCGGGCGGCGAGGAGGTCGCGCGGTACTCGTTCAACGGCGCGGAGTTCTCCACCGAGCGGGCCGTGATGCTCGGTGACGTCTACCTCAAGGACGTGTGGCGGTTCGCCGCCGTGGGGCAGGGTTTCGACGGCGGGCTGGAGGCGCTGCTGAAGAACTTCGGCGGTGAGGTGCTGGAGGAGGAGGCGCCCGCCGCCCCTCAGCAGCAGCCGCAGACCGGCGCCGCCCCCGGCTTCGCCCCGCCCGCCTTCGCCGCCCCCGCCCCTGCCCAGGCGCCCGCTCAGGCCCCCGCACCCGCTCCGGCCCCCGCGCCGCAGCCCGCCGCCCAGGGCTTCGCCCCGCCGGCCGGAAGCACGCCGCCGCAGGGGTACGCCCCGCCCGCCGGAAGCACGCCCCCGCAGGGCTTCGCCCCGCAGCCCGGTCACACCCCGCCCGGTCACACCCTGCCCCCGGGCCCCGCGCCCGTGCCCAACGTGCACGGTGCTCCGACGGTCATCGCCCCGCTGAGCGCGCCCGCCGCCGGCCCGGTCCCGCCGCCCGCCCCGGCCCCCGCGCCTTATGGCCAGCCGCCGCAGCAGCCGTCGTACGGCGGTCAGCCCGGCGCGCCGATGCCCCCGGGATACGGTCAGCAGCCGCCCCCCTACGGCGCCCAGCCGGCCGCCCCCGTGCCCCCCGGCTACGGCCAGCAGCCCTACGGCCAGGTTCCCGGCCAGCAGCCCGCCGGGTACGCAGCGCCGCAGGGCGCCCCGCAGGGCGGTGCCGGTGTCTCGGCCGCGCTCCAGATGTTCAAGGAGACGCCCACCGGGCGGCGCTGGACGCTCCAGAACAAGAAGCTGGTCCGCGTCGACCTCGGCATCGGTGGACAGCCCGTGCTGGCCCGGCAGGGCAGCATGGTGCTCTACCAGGGCAAGGTCGACTTCAGCTACAAGGGCGCCGGATTCGCCGGGCGGATCGTCGGCCACGCCACCGGCCAGGAGATGCAGCTGATGCGCTGCACCGGCCAGGGCCAGGTGTTCCTCGCCGAGAACGCCACCCAGCTGCACCCCATCGAGCTCCAGGGCGACGCGATCTGCGTGTCCGCCGAGAACGTCCTCGCCTTCGACGAGAGCCTGCAGCACGAGGTCCGCCGCATCGAGGGCCACGGCATCCCCGGCGGCGCGCTGTTCACCATGCAGTTCCAGGGCACCGGCACCATCGTCGTCAAGACGCACGGCACGCCCGTGGTCCTGCCGGTCACGCCGACCACCTTCGCCGACTGCAACGCCGTCGTCGCCTGGTCGGCCGCCTCGCAGGTGATCGTCTCCAGCCAGGTCCGCATGCGCCGCAACGCCTACCCGGGCGACACCGGAGAGAGCGTCAACCTCCAGTTCCGGGGCGCGCCCGGCAACTTCATCGTCGTCCAGCCGTACGAGGTCTGAGGGAGCCCGTCATGAACCAGCCGCTCGCGGGCTTCGCCCCCGCACCCGTCACGGCCCGCATGGAGAACCACGGCCATCACATGCTGAAGGTCGCCATGCAGACCGGAAACGACCTCCTCGCGCGCGTGGGCTCGATGGTCGCCTACGAAGGCTTCGTCCAGTACGAGCCGAACCCGCCGGCCGTGCGCCAGATCGCCCGCGACTGGATCACCGGCGAGGGCGCCCCGCTGATGAAGTGCTCCGGCGACGGACTGCTCTACCTCGCCGACTACGGCGCCAATGTCGTCGTGATCAACCTGGGCGGCGACGGCATCTCCGTCAACGCCACCAACCTCCTCGCCTTCGACGCCCACCTGAGCTGGGGTGTCGAACGGGTCAAGGGGCTGGCCAAGTTCGCCGGCCAGGGGCTGTGGAACACGAGGATCTCCGGGCAGGGCTGGGTCGCGCTGACCTCCCGGGGCACGCCCATCGTCGTCGACTGCGGCGGCGGCGAGAACGAGACGTACGTCGACCCCGACGCGCTCGTGGCCTGGTCGCCGAACCTGAAGGTGAAGGGCAAGCGCAGCTTCAAGGCGCAGTCGCTGATCGGCCGGGGCAGCGGCGAGGCCTACCAGATGGCCTTCTCCGGTCAGGGGATCGTCGTCGTCCAGCCCAGCGAGGACAGCACCGACCGCCTCCGGATCCGGGGCTGAGGGGGAGCCAGAACGTCATGCAGAGCCCGCTTTTCGCGCACAACGACGTCCAGACCCAGGAACGCTGGAGCCTCCAGAACGCGCAGCTGCTCCGCGTCACCCTGGAGGGCCACGACGACATCCTCGCCCGCAAGGGCACGATGGTCGCCTATCAGGGGCTGATGGAGTTCGACGCCGAGTACCAGAGCAACAACCAGGCACGCGCGCGTGCGTACACCGGCGAGGGCCTGGACCTGATGCGCTGTCACGGACAGGGCACGGTCTACCTCGCCAACCTCGCCCAGCACGTGCACATCATGGACGTCGAGCAGGACGGGCTGACCGTCGACAGCTCCTACGTCCTCGCCATGGACTCCTCGCTGCACTACGAGGTCGTCGCCGTCGACAGCCTCTACGGCATCTCCGGCTCCGGGAAGTACCAGCTGAACATCACCGGGCACGGCAGGGTCGCCCTGATGACCTCGGGTTCGCCGCTGCTGATGCAGGTCACGCCCGACCGGTACGTCAACTGCGACGCGGACGCGATCGTCGCCTGGTCCGCCGGGCTGCGGGTGCAGATGCAGGCCCAGACGCACTCGTCCGGTGTCTGGCGCCGGCGTGGCAACACGGGCGAGGGCTGGGAGCTGAGCTTCATGGGCTCCGGCTTCGCGCTCGTCCAGCCCAGCGAGCTGCTGCCGCCGCAGAACGCGGTGATCGGCGCCGGCATCGCCGCCCAGTTCGGCATGGGCCAGCAGGGCGCGCGGGGGCAGAACCAGGGCAACGTCTGGAACTGAGCGTCCAGAAAACCGACGTAAGGGGCGCCCGACCCGGCGGACGCCCCTTACGCATGCCTCGGGTTCACAGCCGCGCGCGGGTCGCTTCCAGCAGCCGTACCACCGACTCGTCCGCCACGTCGGCGACCTCGTGGTAGGCGAACCAGCGCAGGTCCAGGGACTCGTCGCTGATCGCCTCGACGGCCCCGCGCGGCGCCACGGCGGCGTACTGGACGTCCAGGTGCCAGGCGCAGGGCGTGTGGTGGCGGTCGAGGCGCACCGGCTCGTCCCGCAGCATGCGCAGACCCGGGATACCCGACTCCTCCGTGGCCTCCCGCAGGGCTGCCGTGGCGAGAGTGGGGTCGGTCCGCTCGCAGTGGCCGCCCATCTGGAGCCACATGCGGAGCTTGCGGTGGAGGGTGAGCAGGACCCGCTCACCCTCCGGATCGATCACCAGGGCGCTCGCCGTGACGTGCCCGTCCGCGCAGTCCTTCCACATCCCGTCGGGATGCTCCCGCAGATGGTCCAGGTAGACGCCGCGCAGGCCCTGCTGGTCCCCGTAGCGCTCCAGTACCCGGACGGCATCACTGTGCAGGGTCACTCTTTGTCGTCGCCTTCTCCGGCGGAGCCGTCCGCGGCCTCGCCGAGCATCTTGTCCAGCTCGGAGAAGTCCAGCTGCTCGCGGTGCACGAAGCCGTCCGGGTCGTCCAGGTCGCTCGCCGTCGGCAGCATGTCCGGATGGGCCCACAGGCCGTCGCGGCCGTCGACCCCGCGCGCGTCCGTGAGCGAGGCCCACAGGCGGGACGCGTCGCGCAGCCGGCGCGGGCGCAGCTCCAGGCCGATCAGCGTGGCGAACGTCTGCTCCGCGGGGCCGCCGGTCGCGCGGCGCCGGCGCAGGGTCTCGCGCAGGGCGTCGGCGGACGACAGACGCGGCTTCGCGGCCGCGTGGACCACCGCGTCCACCCAGCCCTCCACGAGCGCCAGAGCCGTCTCCAGACGGGCCAGGGCGGCCTTCTGCTCGGGCGTGTCCTCCGGCTGGAACATGCCCTGCTGGAGCGCGTCCTGCAGCTGCTCGGGGTTCTGCGGGTCGAACTGGCCGACCACGTCCTCCAGCTTGGCCGTGTCGACCTTGATCCCGCGCGCGTAGCCGTCGACCGCGCCGAACAGGTGCGAGCGCAGCCACGGCACGTGCGAGAACAGGCGCTGGTGGGCCGCCTCGCGCAGGGCCAGGTACAGCCGCACCTCCTCCTGCGGCACGCCGAGGTCCTTGCCGAAGGCCTCCACGTTGGCCGGGAGCAGCGCGGCCTTGCCGGCCGGGCCGAGCGGCAGGCCGATGTCGGTCGAGCCGACGACCTCGCCCGCGAGCACACCGACGGCCTGCCCGATCTGCGTGCCGAACATGGCGCCGCCCATCGAGCGCATCATGCCGATCAGCGGGCCCGCCATGGCCTGCATCTCCTCCGGCAGGACGTCGCCCATCGCCGCGCCGACCCGCTCGGCGACCGGGTCGACCAGCTCCTGCCACGCGGGCAGTGTCGCCTCGACCCACTCCGCGCGGGACCAGGCCACCGCCGCGGCGGAGCCCGACGGCAGGGACGTCGCGTCGTCCAGCCACAGGTCTGCCAGGCGCACGGCCTCCTCGACGGCCTTGCGCTCGGCCTCGCCGACGCTGGCGTCCTTGGTGCCGTCCGGGGTGCCCTGGGCGACCGTCTGGCGGGCGATCTGTTTGGCCATGTCCCAGTTCACCGGGCCGCCCTCGTAGGAGAGCATCTGGCCCAGCTGCTGGAACGCGGCGCCCAGGTCGGTGGGGTTCAGGGAACCGAACATCGCTGCGAGCGGATTGTCGGCGCCGGGGCCGCCCAAGCCTCCGGCTCCGGGCAGGCCGCCGAAGCCGAACGGGTTGGCCGGTCCCTGCCCACCACCGCTCTGCTGGTCCTTCTTCTTGCCCTCGTCGCCGTCCTCCGGCTCCTCCGGCGGAAGGCCGAAACCGAATGGGGTGTCACTCACGGGATTCCTCGGCTGGTAAGGCCACCGGTCTGTCTCCGGTGGCGCGGCTGCCCGACAACACCACCAAGCGTAGACACCCGGACCCGATCGGGCCTCGGTGCTTCGCCCACGGAAGGCCTGCGGCAGGATGGATACACCTGGTACGCACGCGTCACTCGCGCTCGTATTGAAGACAACCGCTGGAGACGCCCGGTGAGTTCCCCAGATCCGCAGGTTCGCGCAGCGCGAAACCCGTCAACCCGGTCCGCGGCCGCCGCCGTGCGCGGGCCCGTCGTCGCGGTCACCGGTGCCGCCGGCGGGGTCGGCGCCCTGCTCACCGAGCGACTGGCCGCCTCCGGGGAGATCAGACAGGTCGTGGCCATCGACGAGCGGCGCGGGGAGTGCGCCGACGCCGAGTGGCACATCCTCGACGTCCGCGATCCCGCCATCGCCGACAAGCTGCGCGGCGCCGACGTCGTCGTCCACCTCGCGCTCGACCTCGATCTGGAGACGGATCCGGCGGCGCGCACGGCTTACAACGTCCGGGGGACACAGACCGTCCTCACGGCCGCGGCCGCCGCCGGCGTGCACCGGGTGGTGCTGTGCACCTCGGCCATGGTCTACGGCGCCCTGCCGGACAACGAGCTGCCCCTGTCGGAGGACGCCGAGCTGCGCGCGACCGCCGAGGCCACCGGGGTCGGCGACCTGCTGGAGATCGAGCGGCTGGCCCGGCGCGCGCCCCGCGCGCACCCGGGGCTCAACGTCACCGTCGTACGGCCCGCCGTGCTGGTCGGGGGGACGGACACGGCGCTGACCCGGTACTTCGAGTCGCCGCGGCTGCTCGTCGTCGCCGGATCGCGGCCCGCGTGGCAGTTCTGCCACGTCGAGGACCTGTGCAGCGCGCTGGAGTACGCCGTCCTGGAGAAGGTCGACGGGGAACTGGCCGTCGGCTGCGACGGCTGGCTGGAGCAGGAGGAGGTCGAGGAGCTGAGCGGGATCCGGCGGATGGAACTGCCGTCGGCGGTCGCGCTCGGTGCCGCGGCCCGGCTGCACCGGATCGGGCTCACGCCGTCCCCGGCCGGAGACCTCGCGTACACGATGTACCCCTGGGTGGTCAGCGGGAGCCGGCTGCACGACGCCGGGTGGCGGCCGGAGTGGACCAACGAGGACGTCCTCGCGGAGCTGCTGGAAGAGGCCGCCGGGCGGCACACCGTGGCCGGGCGCCGGCTCGGCCGCAAGGACGCCACGGCCGCGGGTGCCGCCGGGGCGACGGTCGCGCTGCTGGGCGCCGCCGCCGTCGTACGGCGGGCCCGCAAGGCCCGGCGGCGCGTCTAGCGAGGCCTGTAGAACAATCCAAAGGCACACGCGTGTGTGCCTGGTGAATCTCGTATACCTCGTCGTCACGGGCGTGCGGCACCATGGGGTGCATGGCACACGCGAACGAGCACCCCGGTGAGCAGGCGGCGCAGGATCCCATCAAGCTGATCGGCGTCCGGGAGACCGCGCTCTCCGTGGACGAGGTGTTCCGGGCCGTCGGGGACGACGCGGCCGGGGGCCTCGTGCTGTTCGTGGGGACCGTGCGCAACCACGACGGGGGCGCCGACGTGGACGCGCTCGGGTACTCGTGCCATCCCAGCGCCGAGGCCGAGATGCGGCGGATCGCCGAGAAGGTCGTCGCGGAGTACCCGGTGCGGGCGCTGGCCGCCGTGCACAGGGTCGGGGACCTGCGCGTCGGGGATCTCGCCGTGGTCGTCGGAGTCTCCTGTCCGCACCGCGCGGAGGCCTTCGAGGCCTGCCGCAAGCTGATCGACGACCTCAAGCACGAGGTGCCGATCTGGAAGCACCAGAAGTTCTCGGACGGCACCGAGGAGTGGGTGGGGGCCTGCTGAGGACCGGCTGGACCCGCTGAGGCTCCCGTCGCTGTCCGTCACCTGGAGCACTTCTGTCCCTCCGGTTGCGTAACCGCCCCCCTGGCGTGAGCGTTGTCGGTGCGGATGGTTAATCTGCTGATCAGTCAGTTGCGGACGCACATCGCGTTGGGAGGTCGGCATGGGGGCGCTTGTCTGGCTGCTGATTCCGCTTCTGGCCGCGATCGGCGGCGGGCTCTGGGGCAGCTGGGCCAACCGGACCCGCAAGGTCCGCGGTGACGGGCCCGAGCTGGACGGATACGCACGGTTCCGCGCGGCCATGGAGAAGTCCCACCCCGGCGCGGGCGGGGCCTGAGGAGGGTGGCCCTGACGGGCCGCTGACAGAGGCGTCACGTACTGTCGTGCCATGCCACGCCGCACCGCGACGATGCTCGCCTCCACCCTGATGCTGATCGCGCTCCTGTGCGCGGGAGTGCTCATCCCCGTGCCGTACGCGGAGATGTCTCCCGGCCCGACCGTGAACACGCTGGGGAACCACGACGGCGAGCCGGTGCTGCAGATCACCGGGCACAAGACGTACCAGGCCGGCGGCCACCTGAACATGACCACGGTCCGGGTCACCAGCGCGGACTTCCGGATGAACCTGGTGGAGGCGGTCTACGGCTGGCTCGACCCCGACACCAAGGTCGTCCCGCACGACACGCTCTACCCGGCCGGCACGACGGAGGAGCAGTCCTCGCAGCAGAACGCCGAGGAGTTCAGCCAGTCCCAGGAGAGCGCCAAGGTCGCCGCCCTGAAGGAGCTGGGCATCCCGGTGAAGTCCTGGGTGATCGTCGCCACCGTCGTCAAGGACTCCCCGGCCGAGGGCAGGCTGCACGCCGGAGACGTGATCAAGGCCGTCGACGGCACGGCGGTCAAGCAGCCGTCCGACGTCGCCACGCTCGTCACCAAGCACAAGGCCGGGCAGAACGTCGTCTTCACCGTCATCCCGGCCAAGGAGCAGGCCGCCGCGGAGAAGGCGCACCGGACGGCGACCGCGACCCAGGACGTCACCCTCACCACGAAGGCGTCCGACGACAGCGGGCCGAAGCGCGCCGTCGTCGGCATCTCCGCCGGGACCGACCACACCTTCCCGTTCACCATCGACATCAAGCTCGCCGACGTCGGCGGCCCCAGCGCCGGTCTGATGTTCGCCCTCGGGATCTACGACAAGCTCACCCCGGGCGACCTCACGGGCGGCAAGTTCGTCGCCGGCACCGGCACGATCGACGACAACGGCACGGTCGGCCCGATCGGCGGCATCGAGATGAAGACCATCGGCGCCCGCGACAAGGGCGCCCAGTACTTCCTGACGCCCGCCGACAACTGCGCGGCCGCCGCCAAGGACACCCCGAGCGGGCTCACCCTGGTCAAGGTGAAGACCATCGGTGACGCGCTCGGCGCGCTGAAGGACATCCGCAGCGGGAACACCGCCGCGCTGCCCACGTGCACCGCCAAGGGCTGACCGGGACGTGACACGGCTGGGGGCGCCCCGCGCGGCGGGGCGCCCCCAGCGCCGTGCGGGGAAGAACCGGGAAGAGCTCAGTCCTCGAACGTGGCCTTCAGGGCCTCCGCCAGGCCGGGCACCAGCTCCGGGCCGGTGAGGACCTCCGTCGGGGAGTCCTTCTCGCGCAGCCGGATCGCCGAGTCGCGGGCGCCGTCGCGCAGCACCGCGACCGTCATGCGGACCTCCTGGCGCTCAGGGTGCTGCGCGACCCACTTGGCCAGCTTGGCCTCGCTCAGGTTCTGCGGGACCTGCGCCTCGGCGGACGGCGGCAGCATCAGGCGCTCCACCGTCAGCGCGCAGCCGACGACCGCGTCGGGCCAGGCGATGGTGCCGAGGAAGTCGTCGAGCGGCTTGCCGGACGGGAGCTCGTCCTGCTCGATGGGGGTGAGACCGGCGGTCTCGGACTCGTCCGCGTCGAGGCCCAGCTGGGCCGCGAGCGAGGGTTCCTGAGCCCGCAGCCGTGCGGTGTCGACAAGGGCGAAGAGGCGAGCGGGCTGGTCCCAGCCGAGGCCGGAGACGTACTCGTCGATCTCGAGTACGGCCCGGGTGAGCGGGCTCGCTGCCATGGGAGTGTTGGACATGGTCACAATCCTGCCTCGTTCATGGCCGGAATCGGGAACCGACCAAACGCTGAGTAAGTTGCATAGGTGTGGGTCCGCGATCACGGGGGGCCACGGCGGGTCCGCGATCACGAGGGCCTGCCTGACGGATCGACAGCGACTTCGAGGTGCGCACCTTGGCTTTCCAGATGCCGGACCGCGGCGGAGGCCCGTCGGGGCCACGGATCAGAGCGGGCCGCCCGTCCCGGGGGATTCGGACCCTGCTCATGACACTGGGCGTCCTGGCCGTCCTCGGCATGGCGTTCACCATGTTCGCAGGCTTCTGGACGGACTGGCTCTGGTACCGGTCGGTGCACTACTCGTCGGTGTTCACGACCACGCTGTGGACCAAGATCGGGCTGTTCTTCGTCTTCGGTCTGCTGATGGCTGTGGCCGTCGGGGTCAACATCTGGGTCGCGCACCGGCTGCGGCCCCCGCTGAGCGCCATGTCCATGGAGCAGCAGAGCCTCGACCGCTACCGCATGGGCATCGCGCCGTACAAGAAGTGGCTGCTGCTCGCCGTCACCGCGCTCGTCGGGCTGATCGCGGGCGCCTCCGCGGCCGGCCAGTGGCGGCTCTGGCTGATGTGGGTCAACGGCGTGCCCTTCCACCAGAAGGACCCGCAGTTCCACCTCGACGTCTCCTTCTACGCCTTCGACCTGCCCTGGTACCGCTTCCTGCTGGGCTTCGGCTTCGCCGCCGCCGTCCTGAGCCTGATCGCCGCCGCGCTCACCCACTATCTGTACGGCGGGCTGCGCCTGACCAGCCCGGGTGCCCGTGCCACCGCCGCCGCGACCGGCCATCTGTCGGTGCTGCTCGGCCTCTTCGTCGCCCTCAAGGCGGTCGCCTACTGGCTCGACCGGTACGGCCTGGCCGTCAAGTCCAGCGACTTCAAGGCGACGGGCAACTGGACCGGCCTGCGCTACGTCGACGCCAACGCCTATCTGCCGGCCAAGACCATCCTGTTCTGCATCGCGGTCATCTGCGCGCTGCTGTTCTTCGCGACCCTGTGGCGGCGCACCTGGCAGCTCCCGGTCATCGGCTTCGGCCTGATGGTGCTGTCGGCGATCCTGATCGGCGGGCTGTACCCCGCGATCGTGCAGAAGTTCCAGGTCCAGCCCAACGAACAGGCCAAGGAAGCCCCGTACGTCCAGAAGAACCTCAAGGCGACCCGCGAGGCGTACGGCATCGACGACGCCAAGGTCACCGAGTACGACGGCAAGTCCGACGCCGCGGACCAGGCCAAGCTGCGCAGTGACGCCGATGCCGCGGCGAGCATCCGGATCATGGACCCGAACATCGTCTCGCCGACGTTCCAGCAGGCGCAGCAGATGAAGAACTACTACGCCTTCCCGACCAACCTGGACGTCGACCGGTACAAGGACAAGGACGGCAAGGAGCAGGACACGATCCTCGGCCTGCGCGAGCTGAACCTGGACGGCATCCCGAAGAACAACTGGATCAACGACCACTTCCGCTACACGCACGGCTACGGCGTGGTCGCCGCCAAGGGTACCGAGGCCGACGACCAGGGCCAGCCGGTCTTCACCGAGTCCGACCTGCCGGCCAGGGGGGACCTGGGGACGTACGAACAGCGCGTCTACTACGGCGAGAAGACCACCACGTACTCGATCGTCGGCGGACCGCAGAAGGAGGTCGACTACTCGGCGGACAACGGTGACGAGAAGACCTTCAGCTACACCGGCAAGAGCGGGGTCAACCTCGACAACCCGCTCAACCGGGCCGCGTACGCGGTGGCGTTCAACGACCCGCAGATCCTCTACTCGGGCGCCATCGGCAAGGGCTCGCGCATTCTCTACAACCGTACGCCCAAGGACCGCGTCGAGGCGGTCGCCCCGTGGCTGACCATCGACGGCGACGCCTACCCGGCGGTCGTGAAGGGCCGTATCCAGTGGATCGTCGACGCCTACACGACGTCGAACGGCTACCCGTACTCCTCGCGCACGACCCTCGGCGACACGACGGCCGACTCGCTGACCGCGACCAACAACAACCGCGCGGTGGTGGCCCAGCAGAACCAGGTCAACTACATCCGCAACTCGGTGAAGGCGACCGTCGACGCGTACACCGGCGAGGTCAAGCTCTACCAGTGGGACACCCAGGACCCGGTGCTGAAGACCTGGATGAAGGCCTTCCCGGGCACGGTGCAGCCGAAGACGGCGATCTCCCCGGACCTGATGTCCCATCTGCGGTATCCGCAGGACCTGTTCAAGGTCCAGCGCGAGCTGCTCAGCCGCTACCACGTGACGGACGCGCAGACGTTCCTCACCGGCAGCGAGGTCTGGCAGGTGCCCGACGACCCGACCAACGACTCGGGCAGCGCGGTGCCGCCGTACTACCTGAGCATGAAGATGCCGGACCAGAGCAAGCAGTCGTTCTCGCTGACGACGACGTTCACGCCGAACGGACGTGACAACCTCAGCGCGTTCATGGCCGTCGACTCCGACCCGGGCACCAGCGACTACGGCAAGATCAGAATCCTGAAACTGCCGACCAGCACGACGGCCGACGGTCCCAAACAGGTGCAGAGCCTGTTCAACTCCCGGCAGGACATCGCGGAGACGATCAGCCTGCTCACCCGCGGGCATTCCAAGGTCGAGTACGGCAACCTGCTCACCGTGCCGCTCGACGGCGGACTGCTGTACGCGGAACCGGTCTACATCCTGGGTGGCAGCAAGCTGAAGTACCCGCTGCTGGGCAAGGTGCTGGTCAGCTACAACAACCACACGGCGTTCGAGAACACTCTCGACGAGGCGCTCAACAAGGTGTTCGGCGTGGCGGGTTCGACCACCACACCACCGGACACCGGCACCGCCAATCCGCCCTCGTCCAAGAACCCGACCGTCCAACAGGCCCTGGCCGACGCCCAGAAGGCGTTCGACGCGGGCCAGCAGGCCCTCCAGAAGCCGGGCGGCCCGGACTGGGCCGCGTACGCCAAGGCCCAGAAGGACCTGAAGGCCGCGCTGACGCGGGCCGAGGAGGCGGAGGCCGGCGCAGGGAGCAAGAAGGGGACTTGATCAACACCATCCCGCGTCGTGGTACGATTGACAGGCAACGGCGCGGGGTGGAGCAGCTCGGTAGCTCGCTGGGCTCATAACCCAGAGGTCGCAGGTTCAAATCCTGTCCCCGCTACTGCATCGAAGGCCCGGATCCCCAGGGATCCGGGCCTTCGTGGTGTGCGAACTCAATTACGGGCAGGAGGTACGGCCGCGCCGCCGTGGGGAGTTGAGGGGTGTGTGTTTGACTTGTCGTCCTGTGGGCATGTCGACAAAACGCTGAAGTGACCTCACGGGCTGCGGTATACCGGGTGTACCCGGGTTGATGGTGGTGCGACGATGGACGTTATGGGGGACAAGGCAACTCTGTTCGAGTCAGGGCGATTTGTGCAGCCTCCCGGTGAGGAGCCGACCGGCGACGACGTGAGCGACATGGGGGACGCCGCCGAGGAGGTACGCCTCGGCCTTGCCGCGCAGAGCGGCGACGCCGAGGCCGCGAGCGTCCTCGGTGCCATGCTGCTGCGCCGCGGCGACCTCGACGGAGCCGAACCCCAGTTGCGGGCCGCCACCGCGGCCGGCGACCGCGCCGCCGCCAACAACCTCGGCGTTCTGCTGCATCAGCGCGGCTACCCCGAGGACGCCGCCGGCTGGTGGCGTATCGCCGCCGTGGCCGGCTCCGCCGCCGCCGCGCACGCGCTCGGCCGCTACCACCGCGAGCGCGGGGACGAGCCCGCCGCCGAGTACTGGCTGCGCCAGTCCGCCGAGCAGGGCCACGCCCTCGGCGCCTACGCGCTCGCCGACCTGCTGGAGCACCGCGGGGACGTCGGCGCCGAACACTGGATGCGCGCCGCCGCCGAGCGCGGGCACCGCGAGGCGGCGTACCGGCTGGCCCGCGCCCTCGACCGCACCTCGGGCCCGGAGGAGGGGGCCGGGCCCGACAACGCTGTCACGGAGGCCGAGCAGTGGTACCGCCAGGCCGCCGCGCGCGGTCATCGCCGGGCCGCGCTGCACCTCGGGGCGATCCTGGAGAAGCGGGGCGAGCTGAAGGAGGCCGGGCGCTGGTACCTGACCTCGGCCAAGGACGGCGAGGCCCGGGCCGCCTGCGCGCTGGGCTTCCTGCTGCGCGACGCCGGGGACACCGAGAGCGCGGCCGTGTGGTGGCTGCGCGCCGCCCAGGACGGCGACGGCAACGCGGCCAACGCGCTCGGCGCGCTGCACGCCGAGCGGGGCGAGACCCAGACCGCCGAGCGCTGGTACCGGGCGGCGCTCGACGCGGGCGACGACAACGGCGCGTACAACCTCGGGCTGCTCTGCGCCGAGCAGGGGCGCACCGCGCAGGCCGAGCAGTGGTACCGCCGGGCCGCCTACGCCGGGCACCGGGAGGCCGCGAACGCGCTCGCCATCCTGCTGCTCCAGGGCAGCGACACCACCGGCGCCGAGCCGTGGTTCTCCAAGGCCGCCGAGGCCGGCAGCGTGGACGCCGCGTTCAACCTCGGCATCCTCTACGCCGGGCGCGGCGCCGGACCGGACGCGGAGATGGCGCTGCGCTGGTACGAGCGGGCGGCTGCCGCCGGCCACACCGAGGCCGCGCTCCAGGTCGGGATCGCCCGGCTGCGCGAGGGCGACGAGCAGGAGGCCGAACGGCATCTGCGGTGCGCGGCGGGCGGCGGCAGCGCGGAGGCGGCGTACCGGCTGGCCACGCTGCTGGACGCGCGCCGGCCGCCGGAGCCGGCGCACGAGCTGGGCGAGATCGTGCACGAGAAGACCGAGTGCGAGGAGTGGTACGAGCGCGCGGCCACGCAGGGGCACCGGCGTGCCCAGGTGCGGGTCGGCATGCTGGCCGCGGCGCGGGGCGACGTCGTCGAGGCGGCGCGGTGGTACCGCGAGGCGGCGGAGGCCGGCTCGCGCAACGGCGCCTTCAACCTGGGGCTGCTGCTGGCCCGGGAGGGCAGCGAGCCGGAGGCGGCGGTGTGGTGGACCCGTGCCGCCGACGCCGGGCACGGCCGGGCGGCACTCCGGCTGGCGCTCGTCTACGCGCGTCGGGGAGAGCTGGCGGAGGGGCAGCGCTGGGCGGACCGCGCCGTGGCGCTGGGACCGGCCGAGGTCGCGGAGCGGGCGGGGCGGCTGCGGGACGCGCTGCGCGAGGAGCTCTCGGCGTGAACACGTGACCCCGGCCACGTCCGGGGAAACGGATTTGCCTTTGCGGACCTCCCTCACGTAATGTCGTGTTCACCGACGCGGGGTGGAGCAGCTCGGTAGCTCGCTGGGCTCATAACCCAGAGGTCGCAGGTTCAAATCCTGTCCCCGCTACTGAAGGCCGAGGGCCGGAATCCAGAGATGGATTCCGGCCCTCGGTGCGTTCAGGGGTCAAGAAGGCCAGAAGCAAAAAAAGAGGGGGCTCGCGCCCCCTCGTTCACGCGCCCGCGTCGTTCACGCGCCCGCGCAGTCCGGGCACAGCCCCCGGTACGTCACCTCGACGTCCGACACCGTGAAGCCGAAGCGCTCCGTGTCGGGGAGGTCGGCGAGCGGGTTGCCCGTCGGATGGACGTCGCGGATCGCGCCGCAGCGGGCGCAGACCAGGTGGTGGTGCGGGCGGTGCGCGTTCGGGTCGTAGCGCTTCGCGCGCTTGTCCGTCGCGACTTCCAGCACCTCGCCCAGCGAGACCAGCTCGCCCAGGGTGTTGTAGACGGTCGCCCGGGAGATCTCCGGGAGCTTCGCGACGGCGCGCGCATGGACCTCGTCGGCCGTCAGGTGGACGTGCTCACCGTCCAGGACCTCGGCCACCACGCGTCGCTGCGCGGTCATCCGCCATCCGCGTCCACGCAGCCGTTCCAGAAGGTCGCTCATGGCTACCAGCCTAACAGGAGGAGGGACCAGGACGGGAATAGGTGTGAGATTGGAACAATATTTGACTTAGATCTAGTCTAATGTAGGATCGAAAACGATTTTGGCCACAGGACAGGACTGGTCAGGAATGACGCAGGAGGCGCACGTGACGCAGGGACCGCTCACCACGGAGGCCGGTGCCCCGGTCGCCGACAACCAGAACAGCGAGACGGCCGGCATCGGCGGCCCGGTCCTGGTCCAGGACCAGCTGCTGCTGGAGAAGCTCGCCCACTTCAACCGGGAGCGCATCCCCGAGCGCGTCGTGCACGCGCGCGGTGCGGGCGCGTACGGCACCTTCACGGTCACGGCGGACGTCACGCCGTACACGCGGGCCGCCTTCCTCTCCGAGGTCGGCAAGGAGACCGAGACCTTCCTGCGCTTCTCGACCGTGGCCGGAAACCTCGGCGCGGCGGACGCCGTCCGTGACCCGCGCGGCTTCGCGCTGAAGTTCTACACCGAGGAGGGCAACTACGACCTCGTCGGCAACAACACCCCGGTCTTCTTCATCCGGGACGCGATCAAGTTCCCGGACTTCATTCACACCCAGAAGCGCGACCCGTACACGGGCAGCCAGGAGGCCGACAACGTCTGGGACTTCTGGGGGCTCAGCCCCGAGGCGACCCACCAGGTGACCTGGCTGTTCGGCGACCGCGGCATCCCGGCGTCGTACCGGCACATGGACGGATTCGGCTCGCACACCTACCAGTGGAGCAACGAGACGGGCGAGGTCTTCTGGGTCAAGTACCACTTCAAGACCGACCAGGGGATCAGGAACCTCACCGCCGGTGAGGCCGCGGTGCTCGCGGGCACGGACCCCGACTCCCACCAGCGCGATCTGCGCGAGGCGATCGAGCGCGGGGAGTTCCCGAGCTGGACCGTGGGCGTGCAGATCATGCCGGCGGCGGACGCGGCGACGTACCGCTTCAACCCGTTCGACCTGACCAAGGTGTGGCCGCACGCGGACTACCCGGTCATCGAGATCGGCCGGCTGGAGCTGAACCGCAACCCGCGGAACGTCTTCGCCGAGGTCGAGCAGTCGATCTTCAGCCCCGCGCACTTCGTGCCGGGCATCGGCCCCTCGCCCGACAAGATGCTCCAGGGCCGGCTCTTCGCGTACGGCGACGCGCACCGCTACCGCGTCGGCATCAACGCCGACCACCTGCCGGTGAACCGCCCGCACGCCACCGAGGCGCGCACCAACTCCCGGGACGGCTTCCTCTACGACGGCCGGCACGGCGGGGCGAAGAACTACGAGCCGAACAGCTTCGGCGGGCCGCGGCAGACCGGCCGTGCGCTGTGGGAGCCCACCTCCGTCGACGGCCCCACCGGCAGCCACCCGACCCCGGTGCACGCCGAGGACGACGACTTCGTGCAGGCGGGCAACCTCTACCGGCTGATGCCGGACGAGGAGAAGGAGCGTCTGGTGGCCAACCTCGCGGCCGCGATCGCGCCGGTCTCGCGCGAGGACATCGCCGAGCGGGCGGTCGGTAACTTCGCACAGGCCGACGCCGACTTCGGCAAGCGGCTTGAGGCGGCGGTGCGCGCGCTGCGCGGCTGAGGGCACAGAGCCGGCGGCGCGGCCTTCGCCGCCGGACGGGCCGGACCCCACGGTGCTCGGGGTCCGGCCCGTTTCGCATGCCCCGTTGCGTGTGCTCAGAGTGCCGGTGCGGGCGCGCGGGCCGGGAGCCAGCAGCGGATGATGTCGCGGACGGAGACGATGCCGGCCACCTCGCCCCCGTCGAGGACGATCAGGTGCCGGAAGCCGCCGCGGGTCATGGCCTCGGCGGCTTCCTGGAGCGACCAGGTGGGGGCGGCGAAGACGACGTCTGTGGTGGTGTGGGCGTGGGTGCGTTCGGTGTCCGGGTTCTGGCCGAGGCCGACGGAGTTGAGGATGTCACGTTCGGTCAGGACGCCGATGCCGCCGGAGTCCGGGTCGAGGACCACGGCGGCGCCGGTGCGGCGGGCGGACATCAGGGTGGCCGCCTGGCGAAGGGTGTGGGCGGGGCCGACGGTGAGGATCACCGTGCTCATGGCATCTCGGACGAGCATGGATGCTCCACCTCCTAGGAATCCCACGAGAAGGGATTCGCAAGTTCACAAATGAGGGTGGAGTCAGAGTGCCAGGTAAAGGGAGGGTCAACAAGGGGGCGCGCGACGTCAGTTGAGGGCGTGCGCGCTCTCCCTCGCCGTCAGCCGCGCGGGTTGAGGTACCCCAGCAGCTCGTCGTGGAGCAGGCCGTTGGACGCGGCCGCGTTGCCGCTGTGCGGGCCCGGCTGGCCGTCGAGGCCCGTGAAGCTGCCGCCCGCCTCAGTGACGATGATCGCGTTGGCGGCCATGTCCCACAGGGACAGCTCGGGCTCGGCGCACATGTCGACGGCACCCTCGGCGACCATCATGTAGGGCCAGAAATCGCCGTACGCGCGCGTGCGCCACACCTGGCGGGTGAGCTCCAGGAAGCCGCCGAGCCGGCGCTGCTCCTCCCAGCCGGACAGGGAGGAGTACGCGAAGGAGGCGTCCGCGAGCTTGCCGACGCCGGAGACGTGGATGCGGGAGGCTGCGGTGAGGTTGCGGCCGGTGAAGGCGCCGTGGCCCCTCGCGGCCCACCAGCGGCGGCTGAGAGCGGGGGCGGAGACGACGCCGACGACGGGGTGGAAACCGCCCTCGCCCGCCTCCATCAGGGAGATGAGGGTGGCCCAGACGGGGACGCCGCGCACGTAGTTCTTGGTGCCGTCGATCGGGTCGATCACCCAGCGGCGGGGCCCGCTGCCCTCGATCCCGTACTCCTCGCCGAGGACCGCGTCCCGGGGGCGGGCGCGTTGGAGCTGGCCGCGGATGAGCTCCTCCGCCGCCTTGTCCGCCTCGCTCACCGGCGTCATGTCCGGCTTCGTCTCCACCTTCAGGTCGAGAGCCTTGAAGCGGTCCATGGTGACGGCGTCGGCGGCGTCCGCGAGAACGTGGGCGAGGCGCAGGTCATCGAGGTAGTCCGGCATGGGGGAACCGTATCCGCACGGATCGGGGTGGGGCCAGCGGGGCGCGGCGGGTCCCGCCGTTCCCACCCGGTCGACACGGTTGTTTCCATCCGGACGGCGTGCTCGCCCCCACCCGGGCGGCGCCAGGAGCCCCCTCCGCGGATCCCGGCGCATGGTCCGCGCCCGCACCCCCTTGACAGTGCCTGCGGCCGCGTCAACTCTGGGCGCAGAACTGGTCTGGCCCAGGGAGGCGACGATGCCTGCTGCCCGGGAGTCCTTGCTGGACGCCGCTTTCACGGCGCTCGCGCGCCGGCCGTGGTCCGCGGTGCGGATGGTCGACGTGGCCGCGACGGCCGGGGTGTCCCGGCAGACCCTCTACAACGAGTTCGGCAGCAAGGACGGCCTCGCCCGGGCCCTGGTGCGGCGGGCGGCCGACCGCTACCTCGCCGGTGTCGAGCGGGCGCTCGCCGGCTCCGCCGCACCCCACGAGCGGCTCACCGCCGTCGCCGAGTGGACCAGCGTCGCGGCGCGGGAGAACGCGCTGGTACGCGCCATGCTCACCGGCTGCTGGAGCGAGCGGCTGCCCACCCCGCCGCTCGCCGCCGTGCCCTCCTCCTCCACGGTGCCCGCACAGCGCCGGGCGGACGCCGCGCTGCCGACGCCGTACGACCTCGTCCGGATCGTGCGCGACCGCGCGGCCACCGCCCTGGCCGGACCCGCCGCCGGCCCCGTCGACACCGCCGAACTGGCCCACCCCTGCGAACTGGTCGTCCGTCTCGCCCTGTCCTGCGTCGCGGCCCCGCCGGGGGAGGGCGGCGTCGCCGAACTGGTCCGCGCGGTGGTCAGTGCGCCGAGCCCGACAGCTGGAGCCCGATGACCCCGATGATGACGAGGCTGATCGACACGATCTTCAGCGTGGACACGAGGTCACCGAGGAAGACCATGCCGTAGATCGCCGTGCCCGCCGCGCCGATCCCCGTCCACACGGCGTAGGCGGGGCCGACGTCGAGCTTCTTCAGGGAGAGGGTCAACAGGCCGAAGCTGCCCAGCGCGAAGCTGGCGAAGGCGATCGTGGGCCACAGGCGGGTGAATCCGTGCGAGAGCTTCAGGCACACGGCGAAACCGGTCTCCAGCATCCCGGCCACGACCACCAGCAGCCACGCCATGTGCTGTCCTCCCGTTGATCCGGCTCACCGGTTCGGTGCGAGTATGCACTTACCGGCCTCTCATCCGGCCAAACAACGTGGTGGTCAGTCGCCTTCCCGGCGCTCCCGCGTGGCCAGCAGCCGGCGCAGCGAGTACAGCCGTGCCGGATCCGCGTGACCCTCCTCGACCCAGGCGTCCAGCGCACAGTCCGGCTCGTCGTGGCTGCAGGCGCGCGGACAGCCCTCCGTGCCTCCTTCGAGGTCCGGGAAGGCGTGGATGACGCGGGAAGGGTTGATGTGCGCGAGGCCGAAGGAGCGCACGCCCGGAGTGTCGATGACCCACCCCTCGTCCTCGTCGAGCGGCAGCGCCAGCGCCGAGGTCGTGGTGTGCCGGCCGCGGCCCGTCACGGCGTTGACGTGTCCGGTCGTACGCCGCCGGTCCTCGGGGACGAGCGCGTTGACGAGGGTCGTCTTGCCGACGCCGGAGTGGCCGACGAACGCGGTGATCCGGCCGTTCAGATGGGCGCGCACCCGGTCCGCCGCGTCCCCGTTCTCCAGCTCCTCGCGGCTCGTGACGACGAACGGGATGTCGAGGTCGCCGTACAGCTCCAGCAGCTTGTCCGGCGGGGCCAGGTCCGACTTCGTCATCACCAGCAGCGGCTCCAGACCGCCGTCGAACGCGGCCACCAGACAGCGGTCGATCAGCCGGGGGCGGGGCTCCGGGTCGGCGAGCGCCGTGACGATCGCCAGCTGGTGGGCGTTGGCGACGACCACCCGCTCGTAGGGGTCGTCGTCGTCGGCCGTGCGGCGCAGCACCGAGGCACGCTCCTCGATGCGGACGATCCGGGCCAGCGTGTCCTTCTTGCCGGACAGGTCACCGACCAGCGCGACCCGGTCGCCCACCACGGCGGCCTTGCGGCCCAGTTCGCGGGCCTTCATCGCCATGACCGGACGGCCCTCGACCAGACAGGTCAGCCGCCCCCGGTCGACGGTGAGGACCATGCCCCCGGCCGCGTCCTCGTGCTTGGGCCGGATGTTGGTCCGCGGCCGGTTGCCCTTGCGGTTGGGACGGGTGCGGATGTCGTCCTCGTCGGTGTGCTTGCCGTAGCGGCGCATGGCGTCTGTCCCTACTGCCCGAGCATCCCGGTCCACAGCTCGGGGAAGTCCGGCAGGGTCTTGGCCGTCGTCGCCACGTTCTCGATCCGCACGCCCTCGACCGCGAGGCCGAGGATCGCGCCGGCGGTCGCCATGCGGTGGTCCTCGTAGGTGTGGAAGGTGCCGCCGTGCAGCGGGCGCGGGCGGATGTGCAGACCGTCGGCCGTCTCCGTGACGTCACCGCCGAGTTCGTTGATCTCCTTGGTGAGCGCGGCCAGCCGGTCCGTCTCGTGCAGCCGCAGATGGGCCACGCCCCGCAGGGTGGAGGGGGAGTCGGCGAGGGCGGCCACCGCGGCGATGCCGGGGGTCAGCTCGCCGACGTCACCGAGGTCCACGTCGATGCCGTGGATGGCACCCGAACCGGTGAACACCAGCCCGTAGTCGGTGAGTTCACAGGAACCGCCCATCTCGGTGAAGATCTCCCGCAGCCGGTCGCCGGGCTGCGTGGTCCGCTCCGGCCAGTCGGGGATCATCACCGTGCCGCCGGTGACCAGCGCCGCGGCGAGGAACGGCTGGGCGTTGGACAGGTCCGGCTCGACCGTCAGGTCCCGGCCGAGCAGCGCGCCCGGCGTCACCCGCCACACGTTCGGCTCGCCGCCGGACTCCGGGGTGTCCACCTGGGCGCCGACCGCGCGCAGCATGTCGACGGTCATCCGGATGTGCGGCATGGAGGGGAGCGTGCTCCCCGTGTGGCGGACCTCGACTCCCTGGTTGAAGCGCGGGCCGGAGAGCAGCAGGGCCGACACGAACTGGGACGAGGACGACGCGTCGATCGACACCGGACCGCCGTCCAGCGCCCCGCCGCCGTGCACGGTCAGCGGCAGCGCGCCCCGGCCGTCGTCGTCGATCCGGGCGCCGAGCACACGCAGCGCGTCGATCACGCCGTTCAGGGGGCGCTCGTACGAGCGGGGGTCGCCGTCGAACCGGATCGGGCCGTCGGCCAGCGCGGCGACCGGCGGCAGGAAACGCATCACCGTGCCGGCGTTGCCGACGTCGACGGTCGCCGGGCCGCGCAGGCCGCTCGGCACCACCCGCCAGGCCTCGCCGGTGCCGTCGGGGCCGACCCCCTCCTCGATCTCCACGCCCATGGCCCGCAGGGCGCCGGCCATCAGCAGGGTGTCGCGGGAGCGCAGCGGGCGGCGCAGCCAGCCGGGCTCGGAGGCGAGGGCGGCGAGGACGAGGGCGCGGTTGGTGACCGACTTGGACCCGGGCACGTGGACCGTCGCGTCGACGGCTCCGCTCGCGTGCGGGGCGGGCCAGAGTGCGGGAAGGGCGGTGTTCGGGGCCATGGGCCCACTTTATAAGGAGGGTCGGCGGTCAACCTTCCAGCAGCCAGCGTCCGCCGCCGAGCAGCGAGCACAGCGACACCGCGTGGAACAGGAACAGCCACAGCCCCGCCGGGACGTGCGTCAGCCGGGACAGCTGGTCCGCGTCCGAGTCCCCGGCGCCGCCGCGCATCCGTTTCGCCTGGAGTTCGAAGGGCGGGCGGACCCCGCCGAGCAGCAGGAACCACACCACCGCGTACGCGAAGGCGGCCTGCACCTGGGCGTCCGTCAGCCAGGACACCAGCACGAAGGCACCGCCGGCCAGGACCACGGTCAGCACGCCGTACGCGTTGCGGATCATCACCAGCATCACGAGCAGCAGGGCCGTGGCCAGCCACAGGAGCAGCGTGATGCGGCCGGCCGCCAGCAGCGCGGCGCCGCCGAGGCCCAGCAGCGAGGGCGCCGTGTACCCCGCCGCGGCCGTGAGGATCATGCCCAGCCCGTACGGCTTGCCCCGGCTGACCGTGAGGCCGCTGGTGTCGGAGTGCAGCCGGATGCCGGTGAGCTGCCGGCCGGTGAGCAGGGCGACCAGGCCGTGGCCGCCCTCGTGCGCGATGGTGACCGCGTTGCGCGATATGCGCCACACCGGGTGCGGGACGACGACGGCGAGCGCGGCGGCGAGCGTGGCGATCACCACCCACACGTCGGGGTCGGACTGGGTCCCGGAGAGCCGGTCCCAGAGACCGGCCAGCGAGGTGACGGCGAGGCTGTCCATAGGTCCGAGTGGCTCCCTGTCGTCGTGATCGAGAGGAGTCGGCGCGAAGCGCCGTCCTTGAGGGGTGGTGGTCGGGTGACGGGTGGGCCTGGCAGTGTGGCACGTATGTGCGGACGGTATGCGTCGAGTCGTAGGCCCGAGGATCTCGCAGGAGTCTTTGAGGTCGAGAAGTGGGAAGCAGAGGAGACCCTGGAGCCGGACTACAACGTGGCTCCGACCAAGGAGGTCCACGCCGTCCTCGACCGTCCCCTGAAAGACGCGGACTCCCCGCGCCCGGTTCGCCAGCTGCGCAGGCTGAGGTGGGGACTGGTGCCGTCCTGGGCCAAGACGCCCGAGGGCGGCGCCCGGATGATCAACGCGCGCGCGGAGACCGTGCACGAGAAGCCCTCCTTCCGCCGTGCCTTCGCCGCCCGGCGCTGCATCCTGCCCGCCGACGGCTACTACGAGTGGGTCACCGGGAAGGACGAGCGCGACCTGGAGGTCGAGGGGCGGAAGAAGCGGCCGCGCAAGCAGCCGTACTTCGTGCTGCCCGCCGACGGCTCGGTGTTCGCGATGGCCGGGCTGTACGAGTTCTGGCGCGACCGCACGCTGCCCGACGACCACGCCCAGGCCTGGTGGGTGACCTGCTCGGTGATCACCACGGAGGCCGAGCGGACCCCGCTGGCCGTGGCACCGGCGGACGGCCCGGGCACGCTCGCCGAGATCCACCCCCGGATGCCGCTGATGCTCACCCCGGACCGCTGGGACGCCTGGCTCGACCCGGCCCGCACCGACCCCGACGCCCTGCGCGAGCTGCTCGCCCCGCCCCCGCCCGGCCTGATGCGCGCCTACCCGGTCTCCACGGCCGTCAGCAACGTCCGCAACAACGGCCCGGAGCTGCTGAAGGAGCTTGAGGCGCCGGAAGAGGGCACACTCTTCTAGCGTGATCGAGATTGTCGAGACCGACGCCGGGACCGCACGCATCACCTGGCACAAGGCGAACAGACCCCGGCTCGTCCTCGCCGCGAGCCACGGTGCCGGCGGGGGCATCGAGGCCCGCGACCTCCAGGCGCTCGCCCGGGTGCTGCCCGCGCACGGGGTGACCGTGGCCCTCGTCGAGCAGCCCTGGCGGGTCGCGGGCAAGAAGGTCGCGCCCGCGCCGAGGACGCTGGACGCCGGGTGGCGCGGCATCTGGCCCGCACTCGCCGGGATGGAGCTCCCGGTGATCTCCGGCGGGCGCAGCGCCGGGGCGCGGGTCGCCTGCCGTACGGCGGGCGAGCTGGGCGCGCACGCCGTGCTCGCGCTGAGCTTTCCGCTGCACCCGCCGGGCAGGCCCGAGAAGTCCCGTGCGCAGGAGCTGCTCGGCACCGGGGTGCCCACGCTCGTCGTCCAGGGCGGCAACGACCCCTTCGGCCGGCCGGCGGAGTTCCCGGAGGGGCCGTACGAGCTGGTCGAGGTGGCGTACGGCGATCACGGGTTCGCGGTCCCCAAACGCGCCGACATCACGCAGGAGCGGGCCCTGGAGATCGTCACCGGCGGTGTCGTGGAGTGGGCCGCGTCACTCGGGTGACGGCAGGGAATGACTCGTGACGGGCCACTGTTGTGGCGGACAGAAGTGCTGAGGCCTCGGCACCGACGTCGTACGGAGAGGAAGTCCGCCGCATGGGTTCGACCATCTGCCCGGCCCGCAGCAGCAGCACTGACCTGGACTGGACGGTCCTGCACGCGGCCAAGACGACCCCTATTCGAGCGGCGGCAGGCACGGGTCGTGTTCTATCCTCCGAAACGAGTGGGACCGGACTCGGTCCCGCCCGGGATCTTGAGGAGGTGGGTCCGGTCACCGGTACCGACGCAGGGACCGACAACGGCCAGGCGGAGCAGCCCGAGGGCCGGGGCGTGAGCGCGGAGACGACCTCCGAGTCCAGCACGCAGCGCAGTGCGCGCTTCGAACGGGACGCGCTCGAATTCCTCGACCAGATGTACTCGGCCGCGCTGCGCATGACACGCAACCCGGCCGACGCCGAGGACCTGGTGCAGGAGACGTACGCCAAGGCGTACGCGTCCTTCCACCAGTTCCGCGAGGGCACCAACCTCAAGGCGTGGCTGTACCGGATCCTCACCAACACGTTCATCAACTCCTACCGCAAGAAGCAGCGCGAGCCGCAGCGCTCGGCGGCGGAGGAGATCGAGGACTGGCAGCTGGCCCGCGCCGAGTCGCACATGTCGACGGGTCTGCGCTCCGCCGAGTCGCAGGCGCTCGACCACCTGCCCGACTCGGACGTGAAGGAAGCGCTGCAGGCGATCCCCGAGGAGTTCCGCATCGCCGTCTATCTCGCGGACGTCGAGGGCTTTGCGTACAAGGAGATCGCGGACATCATGGGGACACCCATCGGTACGGTGATGTCCCGGCTGCACCGGGGCCGCCGTCAGCTGCGCGGCATGCTGGAGGACTACGCCCGTGAACGCGGGCTCGTCCCGGCGGGCGCCGGAGAGTCGAACGAAGCGAAAGGCTCGGGCTCATGAGCTGCGGAGAGCCGCACGAGACGGACTGCAGTGAGGTCCTCGACCATCTGTACGAGTTCCTCGACAGCGAGATGCCGGACGTCGACCGCGACAAGTTCCAGCACCACTTCGAGGAATGCTCTCCGTGCCTGGAGAAGTACGGCCTGGAGCAGGCCGTGAAGAAGCTGGTCAAGCGGTGCTGCGGGCATGACGACGTGCCCGCCGACCTGCGGGCCAAGGTCATGGGGCGGATCGACCTGATCCGCTCCGGCCACACCGTGCCGGAGCACGACGTCACCGCCGCCGGCCCGGAGAGCTGACCGCCGGGCCATCACCCGAACGTGCTAATCCTCAGGTCATAAGCCCCCTGCCCCCGGTTCCCGCCCTAGGCTCAAGCCTGGGGCAGGCGTGGTCGGGGAGGGGCGCGATGGAGGCGGTTCCAGCGAGAGCACGCGGCTTTGTGGCCGCCGTCGCCGTGCTGGTACTGCCCTGCCTGCTGCCCCTGCCGACGGTACGCACGCCCTGGTGGGCGCTCGCCCTGCTCTGTGCGCTCTACGCCGGCTGCGAGTACGTCGTACGGCGCCGCTTCGGCGGCACCTTCCACCCCGTCCTGCTCGCCGCCGCGTTCCTGCTGCCGCCCCCGGCCGCCGCGCTCGTGCCGCTGCCCGCCGCGCTGCTCTGCCCCGTCGAGCAGCGGCCCGCCCTGCTGCGCCGGGTGTGGCGGGCCGCGCAGCCCGCGCTCGCCGTATGGGGCGCCGCCACGGTGCACTGGACGCTCGGCGGCCGGGACGCCGTCGTCACCTCCGACTTCCCCTACGCGCTGCTGCCCGCCGGTGCGGCCGTCCTCGCCTTCTGCCTGATCCTCACCGCCCTCGACGGCGCCATCCTGGCGGTCGCCGAGCGTGTGCCGCTGCGCCGCGCCTGGCGCGGGCTGCTGTCGCGCTCCCTCGCACCGGTCGCGGTGCAGGGGCTCGCCGGACTGATGATGGCCGTGCTGTGGCGCAGCCCGTACGGCCCGGTCGCCGCCCTGCTCGTGCTGCTCCCGATGTACGTCTCCTGGTGGGTCTTCGCCCAGTACCACCGCGAACGCGCCGCCCACCAGGCCACCATCCGCGCCCTCGTGCAGGCCGTCGACATCAAGGACGGCTACACCCGCGGCCACAGCGAACGCGTCGGCCAGGCCTCCGTACTGATCGCCCGCGAACTCGGCATGGACGACGAGCGCATCGAGGTGCTGCGCTTCGCCGGCATCCTGCACGACGTCGGCAAGCTCGGCGTCCCCACCCGCCTGCTGCGCAAGGAGGGCCCGCTGACCCCGGAGGAACGCCGCGTCATCGAACTGCACCCCGAGTACGGACACGAGATGGTCCGCGGGATCTCCTTTCTCGGCGAGGCCCGTGCCGCGATCCTGCACCACCACGAACGCCTCGACGGCAGCGGCTACCCCTACGGCCTGGCCGGCGACCGGATCCCCGAGGCCGCCCGGGTCGTCGCCGTCGCCGACGCCTTCGACGCGATGACCTCCACCCGCTCCTACAGCCGGGCCCGGCCCGTCGAGACGGCCCTCGTCGAGCTGGAGCGCTGCGCGGGCGCCCAGTTCGACCCCCGGATGGTCGGCGCGCTGGTCCGCGCCCTGCGCCGGCACGGCTGGCATCCCGCGGTCACCGCCGACGAGCCGCACGCGCCGGTGCGGGCGGTGGCCGGCGGGGGGACGCTCCGGTGACCGGCCTGCGGCTGATCCACGGCGCGGCCGCCCTCACCGCGGCGGGGTCCCTCGCCGTCACCCTGGGCACCGGCCTCACGGACCGGGGGATCGCGCTCGCCTTCGGGGTGCTCATAGCCGTCGGTGAACTGAACCGGTGGAGCGACGCCCAGGCCCGCCAGGTCGCGCCGCTCGCCGCCGCCGGCTCCCTGGCGTACGCCCTGCTCGGCGCCGACGCCGGCCGGCCCACCGCACATCGCGCCGCCCAGGTCGTCACCGTCGTCCTGGTCGCGACCGTGCTCGGCGCCGTCCCCCACATCTGGTGCGGCCGCACCCCCACCCTCGACCATCTCGCCCGCCGCGTCCTCACCGTCGGCTTCGCCGCCGTCTGCTTCCAACCCCTGTACGACCAGGGCCTGTTCGCCTCCTGGGCCGGTCCCGTCTACGCCCTGCTGCTGATCGCCCTGCTCTGCCTGACCGGCCTGTGCGACGCCGTGCTCGCCGCCGCCCTCGCCCACGCCCGCACCCGCTGGCCGTTCGGCCCGCTGCTGCGCGAGCAGCTGCGCGGGCTGCTCGGCATCGGCTCCGCCGTGGGCGCCACCGGCGCCGTGATGGCACTCGCGGTCGCCGTGGTCGGACTGTGGGCACTGCCCGTGTTCTGCCTGCCCCTGCTGCTCACCCAGCTCTCCGTCCGCCGCTACGCCGCCGTGCGGGCCACCTACCGGCAGACCATCGCCTCCCTCGCCCGCGCCACCGAGATCGCCGCCTGCACCCCCGCGGGCCACGCCCGCCGGGTCGCCGCGCTCGGCCTCGCCGTCGGCCGCGACCTCGGGATGGCCGAGGGCGAACTGACCGTTCTGGAGTACGCGGCCCTGATGCACGACATCGGGCAGCTCAGCCTCGTCGACCCGGTCCCGGCCGGCGCCACCGCCGGACTGCCGCCCGCCGAGCAGCGGCGCATCGCGCTGCTCGGCGGGGCCGTCGTCCGGCAGACCGGGGTGGACGCGGCGGTCGCCGTCGTGGTCGAGCGGCAGGCCGACCCCTGCCGGGACCAGCCCCTCGCGGCGCGGATCGTCCGGGCCGTGAACGCCTACGAGGAGAAGTCCCGGGACGCCGGCCCCGAGGGTCCCCTGCGGGCGCTGGAGGAACTGCGGCTCGCCGCCGCCGGGGACTACGCCCCCGAGGTCGTCGAGTCCCTCGCCCGGGTGCTGGCCCGGCCGCGCGGCTGGCGGGAGACCGCTCCGGCGCGGGACGACGGGAGACGTACGGCACTGTCTGACTCCGTGCGCGGCTGGGTAACCCATGGGTAATGAGCGCCTTCCCCATCGCACGTGGTTGGATGCGAGGGAGAGGGTGTCCGGGGGCACAAGCCAGCCCACTGTGCGGAACTGGAACTGGCAGGCGGGAATCGTGAGGATCTTCGGCAAGGGACGGCACCGGCCCTCCGCCTCCTGGCGGCAGGCCACCGACCGCGCGTTCACGCTCATCGGCGACGGCCGCTACGAGGATGCGGGCGAACTGCTGACACGGGCCGCCGACCTGGAGCCCTGGCTGTCGGAGTCCTGGTTCAACCTCGCCCTGCTGCACAAGTTCCGGCACGACTGGGAGCAGGCCCGCGCGGCCGGGCTGCGCGCCGTCGCCCTGCTCGACCGGGAGACCGGCACGCCCGACTGGTGGAACGTCGGCATCGCCGCGACCGCCCTCCAGGACTGGCCGCTGGCCCGCCGCGCCTGGCAGGCGTACGGGCTGAAGGTGCCCGGCGGCGCCGCCGTGGCCGGCGAGCCGGTCGGCATGGAGCTGGGCAGCGCGGCCGTACGGCTCTCCCCGGAGGGCGAGGCCGAGGTGGTGTGGGGCCGCCGGCTGGATCCGGCCCGCCTTGAGGTCCTCTCCATCCCGCTTCCCTCGTCCGGGCGACGCTGGGGCGAGGTCGTGCTGCACGACGGCGTCCCGCACGGCGAGCGCACGACGTCCGCCGGCCACTCCTACCCGGTCTTCGACGAGATCGAGCTGTGGGCGCCCTCGCCCGTGCCGACCTGGGTGGTCCTGCTGGAGGCGGCCACGGAGGCGGACCGGGACGCGCTGGAGCAGCTGGCCGCCGACGCGGGGTTCGCGGCGGAGGACTGGTCCTCCTCGGTGCGGCTGCTGTGCCGGATGTGCTCGGAGTCGCGGATGCCGTCGGACGAGGGCGAGGGCGAGCATCTGGATCCGCACGACCACAGCGAGCCCGGTCACCCCGGCCCGCTGGGGCACCGCACGGACGGGCAGCTGTGGGTGCCGGAGCGGGAGTGCGGGGTGGCCGCGCCGGCTTCGCTGGTCCGCGGACTGCTGGACGGATGGGTCGCGGACAGCCCGGACTCGCGGGACTGGCGGGACCTCGAAGAGGTTTGCTGAGCGGCCGGTGAGCTGTCGCCTTTAGGCTGTACTCGACTCTTTTGAAGGTTTTGCAGGAAGGCATACGTCGGTCATGGCGCAGCAGGACACCGATCAGCAGCACGCGGGCGTGCTCCCCGTCGACGACGAGGGGTACATCGTCGACACGGAGGACTGCGAGGAGCGCGAGCAGGCCTGGCGTGAGCGCGGCACCTCGCGGCCGATCACGGTCGTCGGCAACCCGGTGCTGCACAAGGAGTGCCGGGACGTCACCGAGTTCGGCGCGGAGCTGGCGCAGCTGGCCGCCGACATGTTCGCCAGCCAGCGCACCGCCGAGGGCGTGGGCCTGGCCGCCAACCAGATCGGTGTCGACCTGAAGGTCTTCGTCTACGACTGCCAGGACGACGAGGGCAACCGGCACGTCGGCGTGGTCTGCAACCCGAAGCTGGCCGAGCTGCCCGCCGAGAAGCGCCTGCTGGACGACAACAACGAGGGCTGCCTGTCCGTGCCGGGTGCGTACGCGCCGCTCGCGCGTCCGGACTACGCCGAGGTGACGGGCCAGGACGTCGCGGGCAACGCGATCAAGGTCCGTGGCACCGGCTACTTCGCACGGTGTTTGCAGCACGAGACCGACCACCTCTACGGCTACCTCTACATCGACCGGCTGTCCAAGCGGGAGCGCAAGGACGTCATGCGGCAGATGGCCGAGAACGAGCCACGCTACCCGGTCGTCGCCAACGACTAGCGGGCGCGGGGCCTCGGGCGCCCGGTCGGGACCACTCCCGGCCGGGCGCCCTTCGCATGGGCTCCGTCGCTCATCCGTGCGTCGCACAACCGATCGCTTCCGGCTCTCTCGTGATCCCTAATCAGTCATACATGGGGGGATTCTCGGCACCTTGGGGTAGTGAGTGGAGCAAATCCGTTCCCATGACGGTCAGTTGTGGTGCTGAATGGGAACTGCGGGGATACGCAACGGCGCACGCCCGGCATGACGGGAGGAGCGTGCGCTCCTGGCGGCTGAGAGGGGTTTGTTCGTGCAAGCTTTCCCACACAGCACCACAGCGACACCTACGGCGGTCGTAGTGCCACCCTCACTGGCACTCCCGGTGATCGAGTCCGCCTTTCCCCGGCAACTGCATCCGTATTGGCCGCGGCTTCAGGAGAAGACCCGCCTGTGGCTGCTCGAAAAGCGGCTCATGCCCGCGGGCAAGGTGCAGGAATATGCCGATGGACTGTGCTACACCGACCTGATGGCGGGCTTCTACGTGAACGCCTCCGACCAGGTCCTGCAAGCCATCGCCGACTACAGCGCGTGGTTCTTCATCTGGGACGACCGCCACGACCGCTGCATCGTGCACGGCCGGGCGGGCGACTGGCGGCGGCTGAGGAACCGCCTGCACGCGGCCCTCGACGCACCCAGGCATCATCTGCACCACCCGGACCCGCTGGTCTCGGGGTTCGCGGACAGCGTGCAGCGGCTGTACGGCTTCCTGCCGCGCACCTGGAACCAGCGGTTCGCCCGGCACTTCCACTCGGTGATCGAGGCCTACGACCGTGAATTCCGCAACCGCACCGAGGGATACATACCCGGCGTCGAGGAATACCTCGCCCTGCGCCGGCACACCTTCGCCCACTGGATATGGACGGACCTGCTCGAACCCAGCGCCGGACGTGAACTCCCGGACGCCGTGCGGAAAAACCCGGCCTATCGCCGGGCCGCGCTGCTGACCCAGGAATTCGCCGCCTGGTACAACGACCTGTGCTCGCTGCCGAAAGAAATAGCGGGGGATGAGGTCCACAATCTCGGAATCAGTCTCATCACCCATGAGGGACTGACTCTCGAAGAAGCCGTGGACGAGGTCAGGCGGCGCGTCGAGAAATGCCTCCAGGAATTCCTGGAGGCTGAACAGGAGGCACTGCGCTTCGCCGACGCAATTGCCGACGGCACTGCCCCCGGATTGGGTGCCGGCGGCAAAGAACTGAGCACCGCGGTGCGCGGCTGTGTCGGCAATATGCGGAACTGGTTCAGCTCCGTCTACTGGTTCCACCACGAGTCCGGCCGGTACATGGTCGACAGCTGGGACGACCGGTCCACGCCCCCGTACGTGACGAACGAAACGGCAGGTGAGAAATGACCGTCGAGTCTGTGAGGCCCGTGACCTCCGAGACGGCCGAACCGCGCGAGGCGCCCCTGGCGGGCGGCGCCGTGCCGGGTCTCGGGCACGGCCTGAAGCTGGTCCGCGACCCGCTCGCCTTCATGGCGGGCCTGCGCGACCACGGCGACGTCGTACGCCTCAAGCTCGGTCCCAAGACGGTGTACGCCGTCACCACGCCGGCCCTCACCGGCGCCCTCGCGCTCAGCCCCGACTTCAAGATCGACGGTCCGCTGTGGGAGTCCCTCGAAGGGCTGCTCGGCAAGGAGGGCGTGGCCACCGCCAACGGGCCCACGCACCGGCGCCAGCGGCGCACCATCCAGCCCGCATTCCGGCTGGACGCCATCCCGAACTACGGGCCGATCATGGAGGAGGAGGCGCACGCGCTGACCGAGCGCTGGCAGCCCGGCCGGACCGTCGAGTGCACCTCCGAGTCCTTCCGCGTCGCCGTGCGCATCGCCGCCCGCTGCCTGCTGCGCGGCGAGTACATGGACGAGCGCGCCGAGCGGCTCAGCGTCGACCTCGCCACCGTCTTCCGGGGCATGTACCGCAGGATGGTCGTCCCGCTCGGACCGCTCTACCGGCTGCCGTTTCCGGCCAACCGCCAATTCAACCGAGCCTTGGCCGATTTGCATCTTCTCGTGGACGAGATCGTCGCCGAGCGGAGGGCAAGTGGTCAAAGTCCGGACGATTTGCTGACGGCATTGCTGGAAGCGAAGGACGACAATGGCGACCCCATCGGGGAACAGGAGATCCACGACCAGGTCGTCGCGATACTCACCCCGGGCAGCGAAACAGTGGCGTCCACGATCATGTGGCTGCTCCAAGTCCTCGCGGAACACCCGGAACACGCCGAGAAGGTACGGACCGAGGTCGAAACCGTGACCGGCGGCCGACCCGTCGCATTCGAGCACGTCCGCTCACTCACCCACACCAACAATGTCGTCGTCGAGGCGATGCGGCTCAGGCCGGCCGTTTGGATATTGACGCGGCGGGCGGTGACCGAAACCTCACTCGGCGGCTATCGCATTCCGGCCGGGGCGGACATCGTCTACAGCCCCTACGCGATCCAGCGGGACACCCGTTCCTACGACCGCCACCTCGACTTCGACCCCGACCGGTGGCTGCCGGAGCGGGCCAAGGAGGTTCCGAAGCACGCGATGAGCCCGTTCAGCACGGGCAACCGCAAGTGCCCGAGCGACCACTTCTCCATGACCCAGCTGACCCTGATCACGGCGGCGATCTCCGCGAAGTACCGCTTCGAGCAGGTCACGGGGTCGAACGACGCCACCCGCGTGGGCATCACGCTGCGCCCGCACGACCTGCTGCTGAAACCTGTGGAGTGGTGAGGTGACGGATACGCCCTGATACCGGCGCGCGCTCACGCGGCGTGAGGGCCGCGGAACGTGCGCCGGTAGGCGTTCGGCGTGGTGCCGAGCGCCCGCACGAACTGGTGACGCAGCGCAGCCGCCGTACCGAACCCGGTGCGCCAGGCGATCGCGTCCACGGTCTCGTCGGTACCCTCCAGCAACTCCTGTGCGCGCAGCACCCGTTGACGCAGGATCCACCGGTACGGCGTGGTCCCGGTCTCCTGCTGGAAGCGGCGGGCGAAGGTGCGCGGCGACATGTGCGCGCGGGCGGCGAGCTGCTCGACGGTCACCTCCGCGTCGAGGTGTTCCTCCATCCACACCAGCACCTCGCCGACGGTGTCGCACGAGCCCCTCGGCAGCGGCCGCTCGATGTACTGGGCCTGCCCGCCGTCCCGGTGCGGGGGCACGACCATCCGCCGGGCGATCTTGTTGGCGACCTCGGTCCCCTGTTCCTTGCGCACGATGTGCAGACAGGCGTCGATGCCGGCGGCCGTACCGGCGGACGTGATCACCGGATCATCGTCCACGTACAGCACGTCCTGCTCGACGGCGATCCGCGGATAGCGCCGGGCGAGCTGCTCGGCGTGATGCCAGTGCACCGCGCACCGCCGGTCCTCCAGCAGCCCCGCCGCGGCCAGCAGGAACACTCCGGAACACACGCTCAGCACCCGGGCACCCCGCCCGACGGCCCGGCGCAGGGCAGCCAGCAGCTCCTCGGGATACGCCCGCTCGGCATAGGCGTTCCCGGCCGGTACGGCGATGAGGTCGGCCTCTTCGAGCCGCTCCAGCCCGTACGGCGTGGACACGGTGAAGCCGCAGTGGGTGCCGAGCGTCGGCCCCTCGGCGGAGACGACGGCGAAGTCGTAGACGGGCAGTCCCTCCTCGCTGCGGTCGATGCCGAACACCTCGCACACGACGCCCAGCTCGAAGGGGTGCACCCCGTCCAGCAGCACGGCGGCCACGTTCTTCAGCATGCTGCCAGTGTGCCTCGCGGACCCCTCGCCGATACAGAGAACGGTGGCAGTAATTCGAAGGTCTACGGCAGTCCTGCCACTGCCGGCCAGGAGCGTCCCGGACGACAGTGGTGTGCATGACCGGAAACCAGATGCAGGGCCTGATCGGAATGGCCGCCACCTTCGGCATCCTGCTCCTCATGGTCCTGCCCTCCGCGGTCGGCGCGGTGCGCGAGTGGCGCATCGACCGACAGCTCGGGCAGGCCCAGGAGGGGCGTACGCGACAGGAGACTCAGAAATCCTCGTCCAGGTCGACGGTGCCCTCCACCGCGACCTGGTACGCCGACGGGCGGCGCTCGAAGAAGTTCGTCAGCTCCTGAACGCCCTGGAGCTCCATGAAGGAGAAGGGGTTCTCCGAGCCGTACACCGGGGCGAAGCCGAGGCGCGTGAGGCGCTGGTCGGCGACGCACTCCAGGTACTGGCGCATCGACTCGGTGTTCATGCCCGGCAGGCCGTCACCGCACAGGTCGCGGGCGAACTGCAGCTCGGCCTCGACCGCCTCCGCCAGCATGTCGGTGACCTGCTGCTGGAGCTGGTCGTCGAAGAGGTCCGGCTCCTCCTTGCGGACGGTGTCGACCACGTCGAAGGCGAAGGACATGTGCATGGTCTCGTCGCGGAACACCCAGTTGGTGCCCGTGGCGAGGCCGTGCAGCAGACCCCGGCTGCGGAACCAGTAGACGTACGCGAAGGCGCCGTAGAAGAACAGGCCCTCGATGCACGCGGCGAAGCAGATCAGGTTCAGCAGGAAGCGCCGGCGGTCGGCCTTCGACTCCAGCCGGTCCAGCTTCTCCACCTCGTCGATCCACGTGAAGCAGAACTGCGCCTTCTCGCGGATGGAGGGGATGTTCTCGACGGCCGCGAAGGCCGCCGCCCGGTCGTCCGGGTCGGGCAGGTAGGTGTCCAGCAGCGTCAGATAGAACTGGACGTGCACGGCCTCCTCGAAGAGCTGACGGCTCAGGTAGAGCCGCGCCTCGGGGGAGTTGATGTGCTTGTACAGCGTCAGCACCAGGTTGTTCGCGACGATCGAGTCGCCCGTCGCGAAGAAGGCCACCAGCCGGCCGATGAGGTGCTGCTCCTCGGGCGTCAGCTTCGCGAGGTCGGCGACGTCCGAGTGGAGGTCGACCTCCTCCACGGTCCAGGTGTTCTTGATCGCGTCCCGGTAGCGCTCGTAGAAGTCCGGGTAGCGCATCGGACGCAGCGTCAGTTCGAAGCCCGGGTCGAGCAGGTTCTTCTCGTGAGCGGGAGTGGTCATTACTGGCAGGCCTCGCAGGACTCGGGGTTTTCCAGGGAGCAGGCGACGGCGTCGGGGTCGGCGACCTGCTGGGCGGGGATGGTCTTCCGGGGCTGCGCCTGGGCCGCGCGGGCGATCCGGGTCGCCGGGCGGGAGCGCAGGTAGTACGTCGTCTTCAGGCCCGACTTCCAGGCGTACGCGTACATCGAGGAGAGTTTGCCGATGGTCGGCGTCTCCAGGAACAGGTTCAGGGACTGTGCCTGGTCCAGGAACGGGGTGCGGGCCGCCGCCATGTCGATCAGACCGCGCTGCGGGATCTCCCACGCGGTGCGGTACAGCGCGCGCACCTCCTCGGGGATCCACGCGAAGTCCTGCACCGAGCCGTTCGAGTCGCGCAGCGCCTCACGGGTGCGCGCGTCCCACACGCCCAGGTTTTTCAGGTCCTGCACCAGGTACGAGTTGACCTGGAGGAACTCACCCGACAGCGTCTCGCGCTTGAACAGGTTCGACACCTGCGGCTCGATGCACTCGTACACGCCCGCGATGGAGGCGATGGTGGCCGTCGGGGCGATCGCGAGGAGCAGCGAGTTGCGCAGCCCGACGCCGGCGATCCGCCCGCGCAGCGCGTCCCAGCGCTCCGGCCAGGTCAGCTCGGCGTCGTAGTGGTCCGGGTGCAGCACACCCTGGGCCGTGCGGGTCTTCTCCCAGGCCGGCAGCGGGCCGTTGCGCTCGGCGAGGTCGGCGGAGGCCTCGTAGGCGGCGAGCATGATCCGCTCGGCGATCCGCGTCGAGAGGGCCTTGGCCTCGGCGGAGTCGAAGGGCAGGCGCAGCTTGAAGAAGACGTCCTGGAGGCCCATCGCGCCGAGACCGACCGGACGCCACTTGGCGTTGGAGCGGCCCGCCTGCTCGGTCGGGTAGAAGTTGATGTCCACGACCCGGTCGAGGAAGGTCACGGCCGTGCGGACGGTCTCGTCCAGCCGCTCCCAGTCGATGTCACCGCTCGCCGTGTCGACAAAGGCACCCAGGTTCACCGAACCCAGGTTGCAGACCGCCGTCTCGCCGTCGTCCGTGACCTCCAGGATCTCCGTGCAGAGATTGGAGGAGTGGACCACGTGCCCCGGCAGGGCGGTCTGGTTGGCGGTGCGGTTGGCGGCGTCCTTGAAGGTCATCCAGCCGTTGCCGGTCTGCGCGAGGGTACGCATCATGCGGCCGTACAGCTCACGGGCCGGGATGGTCTTCTTCGCGAGGCCCGCCTGCTCGGCCTTGCGGTACGCGGCGTCGAACTCCTCGCCCCACAGGTCCACCAGCTCCGGCACGTCGGCGGGAGAGAACAGCGACCAGGACGCGTCCGCGTTGACCCGGCGCATGAACTCGTCCGGGATCCAGTGCGCGAGGTTCAGGTTGTGCGTACGGCGAGCGTCCTCACCGGTGTTGTCCCGCAGCTCCAGGAACTCCTCGATGTCGGAGTGCCAGGTCTCCAGGTAGACCGCGGCCGCGCCCTTGCGCCGGCCGCCCTGGTTCACGGCGGCCACCGAGGCGTCCAGCGTCTTCAGGAACGGCACGATGCCGTTGGAGTGCCCGTTGGTGCCGCGGATCAGCGAACCGCGGCTGCGGATGCGGGAGTACGACAGCCCGATGCCGCCGGCGTGCTTGGAGAGCCGGGCCACCTGGTGGTAGCGGTCGTAGATCGAGTCCAGCTCGTCCAGCGGGGAGTCGAGGAGGTAGCAGGACGACATCTGGGGGTGTCGCGTGCCGGAGTTGAACAGCGTGGGGGAGGAGGGCAGGTAGTCGAGGCGGCTCATGAGTCCGTAGAGCGCGGCGACTTCGTCCAGCGCGCGGACGCTGTCGTCCTCGGCGAGTCCGCTCGCGACCCGGAGCATGAAGTGCTGGGGGGTCTCGATGACCCGGCGGGTGATCGGGTGGCGCAGCAGGTAGCGGCTGTGCAGGGTGCGCAGGCCGAAGTAGCCGAAGCGGTCGTCGCCCTGCACGTCGACCAGGGCGTCGAGGCGGGCCGCGTGCAGCCGCGCGAACTCGGCGGTGCGGTCGGCGATGAGGCCCTCGCGGTGACCGACGGCCACGGACTCGGTGAAGGACGTCACCCCCTGCGAGGCGGCCTCGGCGCGGATGGAGAGGGTCAGCAGCCGGGCGGCCAGCCGCGAGTAGGCGGGGTCCTCGGAGATGAGCCCGGCGGCGGACTCCGTGGCCAGTTCGCGCAACTCCGACTCGTCGGCCCGCGCCGACCGGCCGCGCAGCGCGGCGGCGGCGACCCGGCCGGGGTCGGCGTCGGGGAGGTCGGCGGTCAGCTCGGTCAGGGTACGCAGCAGCGCGGTACCGGGACCGTCGGTGTCCAGACCGCCTGCTGAAGCCGGATCTGCGGGCGCGATGGTCACGTGGGGCTCTCCCTCGCTCGGCACGGGGGCCTTGCGGAGGGCAGGGGGCAGCCACGAGCGCGCACGCGTCGCGTCCACCGGCCCATTCCACGAGGCCCGGACGTCGGAAGGCACCCGGGCCGGGCGGCCGGGCGCACGCTGCCGACAGGTCCTCGGACTGACTCCTGGGCGCGGATGCGCACAAGTACACCGTTGCGGGACAGTTCCGGATTCGCACCGGATTCCCCTGCGACGACAGCGAGGATGAGCATACATCTAGTGCCGGGCTGTCGTGACACCCCCAGATGTTGTGTCTGTTGTGTGTTGCGCTGGCTTCAGAGCGTCAACTTGTGTATGACGGGGGACATGCGGAACGGGCCGCCGTGGTGCGTGGTGCTGGCGGCCCGCTGCGGGGTGTGTACGGGAGGCTTCAGGGTGTACTTCAGTGGGCGACGCCCGCCAGTTCTGCCTCGACGCCCGGGTCGCCCGCGTCCGCCGTGTAGTCCTCCGGGCGGGTCTCGTCCAGGCCCTCGGGGGCCTTTACGGCCTTCAGGACGAGGGTGAGGACCACGGTGACGGCCACGTTCAGCACGAACGCCGTCATGCCGATGTAGCCGATCTCGCCGATACCGGGGATCTCCTTCGCCGAGCCGCCGAAGTGCTTCTGGGTCGGGGAGGCGACGCCGTACGCGGCGACCGTGCCGTAGATCATGCCGACCGCCCAGCCGGCGAGCAGCGCCCAGCGGTGGAACCAGCGGGTGAACAGCCCGCCGACCAGGGCCGGGAAGGTCTGCAGGATCCAGATGCCGCCCAGCAGCTGGAAGTTGATGGCGACCGTCTTGTCCATGGTGAGGACGAAGACCAGGGCGCCGACCTTCACCAGCAGGGAGACCAGCTTGGAGACCTGGGCCTCCTGCTTCGGCGTGGCGTCCGGTTTGATGAAGTCCCGGTAGATGTTGCGGGTGAAGAGGTTCGCCGCCGCGATCGACATGATGGCCGCGGGCACGAGGGCGCCGATGCCGATGGCGGCGAAGGCCACGCCCGCGAACCAGCTCGGGAACATGTCCTCGAACAGCTGCGGAATCGCCAACTGCCCGTTGCTGACCTTGACTCCGGCCGCGATCGCCATGAAGCCCAGCAGGGCCAGCAGGCCGAGCATCAGGGAGTACAGCGGCAGGATCGTGGTGTTGCGGCGGATCACCTCGCGGCTCTTGGACGACAGGGTCGCGGTGATCGAGTGCGGGTACATGAACAGGGCCAGGGCCGAACCGAGGGCCAGCGTGGCGTACGTCCACTGGCCCGCCTCCGGGGGCGCGAGCGCGCCGCGCGGCTTGCCCGTCGCCGGGCTGACCTGGCTGAAGGCGTGACCGGCCTTGGCGAAGATGTCGTCGAAGCCGCCCAGCTTGATCGGGATGTAGATGATCGCCACCGCGATGACGAGGTAGATCAGGCCGTCCTTGACGAACGCGATCAGGGCGGGGGCGCGCAGCCCGGACGAGTAGGTGTAGGCCGCGAGCACACCGAAGGCGATCAGCAGCGGCAGGTCCCGGACGAACCAGTTGCCGCTGCTCTCCCCGCCGACGCCCATCACGTCCAGCACGGCCTGGATGCCGACGAGTTGGAGCGCGATGTACGGCATCGTGGCGAGGATGCCGGTCAGCGCCACCGCCAGCGACAGACTCTTGGAGCCGAACCGGCCGCGCACGAAGTCCGAGGTCGTCACGTAGCCGTGCTTGTGGGACACCGACCACAGGCGGGGCAGGAACGTGAAGATCAGCGGGTAGACGAGGATCGTGTACGGCACCGCGAAGAAGCCGGACGCGCCCGCCGCGTAGATCGCCGCCGGTACGGCGACGAAGGTGTACGCCGTGTACAGGTCACCGCCGAGCAGGAACCAGGTGATCCAGGTGCCGAACGACCGTCCGCCCAGGCCCCATTCGTCCAGCGAGTGCTCGTTCTCGGCCCGGCGCCAGCGTGCGGCGAGGAAGCCCATGACCGTGACGGCCACGAAGAAGAAGATGAAGACGCCGAGCGCGACGCCGTTGACGCCGTTGTTCACTTCGCCGCACCCCCCTGCTTGCCGGCACGGGCGCGCTGGTCACGCTGCCACAGCTGGTACGCCGTCATCGTGAGCGCCGTGGAGATCAGCACCCAGAGCATCTGGTACCAGTAGAAGAAGGGGATACCGATGAACGTGGGGTCGGTCTTGGCGTACGAGCCGACCCACAGCATCGCCACGAAGGGCGCGACGAGGCACACGCCGATGATCACGCGCACCGGCGTCACCACCGGCGGCCTCACTTCTGGTGCTTCGGACATGCCACCGATCTCCGTCCCCTCGCTGATCACCTGTGTAATGCGCAGGCAATCTAGGTGACGGTGTCACGGCAGTGGAAGACCTCGTCCGCATATCGGTATATCGATTCGGCGAACCTCCACCGTCCGTGACCCCGGCGGCAGTTACTCGACGGGCCGCTTCAGCCGCGCCACGAACTTGTAGCGGTCCCCGCGGTACACCGAGCGCACCCACTCCACCGGCTTGCCCTCGCGGTCCAGGGAATGGCGGGAGAGCATCAGCATGGGCAGGCCCACGTCGGTGCCCAGCAGACCTGCCTCGCGCGGGGTGGCCAGGGAGGTCTCGATGGTCTCCTCGGCCTCGGCGAGGTGGACGTCGTAGACCTCGGCCAGCGCGGTGTAGAGAGAGGTGTACTTCGCCAGGGAGCGGCGCAGGGCCGGGAAGCGCTTGGCGCTCAGATGCGTGGTCTCGATCGCCATCGGCTCGCCGTTGGCCATGCGCAGCCGCTCGATGCGCAGCACGCGCCCGCCGGCCGTGATGTCGAGCAGCCCGGCGAGCCGGTCGTCCGCCGTGATGTACCCGACGTCCAGCAGTTGCGAGGTGGGCTCCAGGCCCTGGGCGCGCATGTCCTCGGTGTAGGAGGTGAGCTGGAGCGCCTGGGAGACCTTGGGCTTGGCGACGAAGGTGCCCTTGCCCTGGATCCGCTCCAGCCGGCCCTCGACGACCAGTTCCTGAAGGGCCTGGCGGACGGTGGTGCGGGAGGTGTCGAACTCGGCAGCCAGCGTGCGCTCGGGCGGGACCGGAGTGCCCGGCGCCTGCGTCTCCGTCATGTCGAGCAGGTGCTTCTTCAAGCGGTAGTACTTGGGCACGCGTGCCGTACGGACGGTGGTGCCGGCCTCGTTCTCCGCACTGCTCACGTCGGTGCTCATGCCCTGCCTTCCCGGCTCCGGATGCCGAAAGCGACCGACTGGCATCGGCCACGGCTCACATCGTGGCACGGCTTCTTGTGTCCGGAGTCCACCCGCATGCCCCGCGATCTCCTCTGTATACCGTCCCACCCCTGGTTGGTCTAGTCCATCACCCGGCCCCGGGCCGCTAGATCCCCTGCCAGTCCGGCTTGTTGGCGTAGGTGTGCCGGAAGTAGTCGGCGAGCTTCAGCTTGGACGCGGCCGCCTCGTCGACCACCACCGTCGCGTGCGGGTGCAGCTGGAGCGCGGAGGCCGGGCAGACCGCGGCGACCGGGCCCTCGACGGTCGCGGCCACCGCGTCCGCCTTGCCCTCGCCGGTCGCGAGCAGCACCAGGTGCCGGGCCTCCAGGATGGTGCCGATGCCCTGGGTGATGACGTGGTGGGGGACCTGGCCGATGTCGCCGTCGAAGAAGCGGGCGTTGTCGACGCGGGTCTGCTCGGTCAGGGTCTTGATGCGGGTGCGCGAGGCGAGCGAGGAGCACGGCTCGTTGAAGCCGATGTGCCCGTCGGTGCCGATGCCGAGCAGCTGGAGGTCGACCCCGCCGGCCGTGGCGAGCGCGCGGTCGTACTCCGCGCAGGCCGCCTGGACGTCCGCGGCGGTGCCGTCGGGTCCGAGGAACGCGTCCATGCCGATGCCGAGCGGCTCCAGCACCTCGCGGCGCAGCACCGAGCGGTAGGACTCGGGGTGCTCGGCGAGCAGCCCCACGTACTCGTCGAGCTGGGCGATCCGGGCCCGCGAGGTGTCCACGGCACCGGAGCGCACCTTCGTGGCCAGTGCCTGATAGATGGGCAGCGGGGTGGAGCCGGTGGCCACGCCGAGCAGGGCGTCGGGCTTGCGTCGCAGCAGCTGCGCCATGGCCTCGGCGATCAGCTCGCCGCCCGCCGCGGCGTCCGGAACGATGACAACTTCCACGCTGGGCCTGCCGTTCTGAAGTGGGCTCTGTGCACCTCTATGTGGTTTAGACCAATCTAACAGAATCGCCGTACGACGGGGCGGGAAAGCAGGGCGGAAGCTCCGGGGAACGTGCGGTCAGGTGAGGGAGCCTCCCGTCGCGTCCAGCCAGTGGCCCGTCACCCAGCGGCCGTCCTCCGAGACCAGGAAGGCCACCACGTCGGCGATGTCCGCCGGCCGGCCCACTCCGCCCAGCGCCGCGTACGCCGCCGCGTTCGCCCATGCCTCGTCGCTCGCGCGCAGCCAGTCGGCGTTGACGTCGGTGTCCACGATGCCGGGCGCCACCGAGTTCACCGTGATCCCGCGGGGGCCGAGCACCTTGGACAGGTCCCGGGTGAAGACGTCCAGTGCGGCCTTCGTCATCGCGTAGGGGACGAGGTGGGGCATCAGGGCGGTCCGCGCGAGCCCCGACGATATGTTCACCACCCGCCCGCCGTCCCGCAGTCGGTCCACCCCGAGCTGCGTGAGGAAGAACGGCGCCTTCGCGTTCACCGCGAAGAGGCGGTCGTACTCCTCCTCGTCGATCTCCGCGAACGGGCGCGAGGTGCCGATGCCCGCGTTGTGCACGAGGATGTCCAGGCCGTTCGCGTGCCGGTCGAACTCCTCCCAGAGTCGCGCCGCGTCCCCCGGTGTGCCCAGCTCCGTCCTGATCGGGAACGCCGAGCCGCCGGCCGCCTCGATGGCCGCGACGGTCTCCTCGGCGGCCGCCTCGTCCCTCCCGTAGTGCACCACCACCCGGGCTCCGTCCTGCCCGAGCCGTTCGGCGATGCCCCGCCCGATGCCCCGGCTCGCCCCCGTCACCAGCGCCGTCTTTCCCGTGAGCACACCCATCCCCGCCACCCCTTCGCATTTCCCTAGTGGTCGCTACAGAAAAACCGTACAGCATGACGGGGGCAATTTTCTAGGGCCCGCTATAAAATGGCTGTCATGGTGACGGGTCAGGACGCGAAACCGCAGGCGGGCAACGGCAGGACGCGCGGTCGGCCGCGGTCCTTCGACCGGGCCACCGCGCTGGAGAAGGCGCTCATGGCCTTCTGGGAGCACGGGTACGAGGCCACCTCGGTCTCCGACCTCACCCGGATCATGGGCATCGGGGCGCCGAGTCTCTACGCGGCCTTCGGCGACAAGCGGAGCCTGTTCGAGGAGGTCGTCCGGGTCTACGCGGACACGCACGGCGCCTTCGGCGACCGCGCCCTCGCCGAGGAGCCCACCGCCCGCGACGCCGTCGCCCGCACGCTGCGCGAGGCCGCCGCCGAGTACACCGACCCCGCCCATCCCTTCGGCTGCCTCGTCGTGCACGCCGCGACCAACTGCACCAGCGCCGAGGTGGAGCGGCTGCTGCGCGAGCGCCGCAACGCCAACATCGCGGCCATGGCCTCCCGGATCCGTGCCGACGTCGCGGCGGGGGTGCTCCCGGCCGGCGCCGACGCCGACGCACTCGCCCGGCACGCCGGCGCGATGATCCAGGGCATGTCCCAGCAGGCGCGCGACGGGGCGAGCCGGGAGGAACTGGAAGCACTCGCGGAAATTGCCATGACCATCTGGCCCCAAGACTGAGCACGGCGGGCTAGGCTGCGTGCTGCGTGGCATCGAGTGCCATCAGGTGCGTGTATCGGGTGCCATCGCTCGTGCATGCCGACAAGGCCATGGACACATCCTTGTGGTCTAGTCCACAATTCCAAGAGAACACAAAAGCCTCCGCCTTCCCCGCACAGGAGGGCGGATCGAGGAACCGGCGCTCTCTGCCCTGACTGCCCCGGCTCCTCGGCCTTCGGCCGGCCGGGACCGCACACCCCGCGGCCGATGATGCTCCGGGCTGCGGTGCCGGGAGGGTTGAGGGTCCCTTCCAGGCGCCGCGGCCCGCGGGTGTTTTCGGCCACCTTCACACGTGCGAGTACGCTCACACACGTGCCCTCCATGAACGAACTGGTCCGCCAGCACACCGCCCTCGACGACTCCGACCTCGAGTGGCTGCACCTGCTGGTCTCGGAGTGGCAACTGCTCTCCGACCTCTCCTTCGCGGACCTGGTCCTGTGGGTCCCCACCCGGGACGGCACCCGGTACGTCTCGGTCGCCCAGATGCGCCCGAACACCGGCCCCACCTCCTACCAGGACGACATGGTCGGCCACCTCGTCCCGCGCGGCCGCCGGCCCATGCTGGACGCGGCCCTGGACGAGGGCCGGATCGTGCGTGAGGGCGACCCGGAGTGGCGTGAAGAAGTCCCCGTACGGGTCGAGTCCATCCCCGTACGACGCGAGGGCCGCGTGCTCGGCGTGATCGCCCGCAACACCAACCTGCTCACCGTGCGCACCCCGAGCCGGCTGGAGCTGACCTACCTCCAGAGCGCCTCGGACCTCGCGCAGATGATCGCCGCAGGATCGTTCCCCTTCCCGGACCAGCAGGTCGACATGGACGCCTCGCCGCGCGCCGGCGACGGACTGATCCGGCTCGACGCGGACGGCATCGTGCAGTACGCCTCCCCGAACGCCCTGTCCGCCTACCACCGGCTCGGGCTCGCCGCCGACCTGGTCGGCCACCACCTCGGGCAGACCACCGCCGAACTCGCCCCGACCCGCGGGCCGGTGGACGAGGCGCTGGTCAAGCTCGCGAGCGGCTGGGCGCCGCGCGAGTTCGAGATCGAGGCCCACGACGGGGTGATCCAGTTCCGGGCGATCCCCCTCAAGCCCAAAGGCACCCGGATCGGCTCGCTGGTGCTGTGCCGGGACGTCACCGAACTGCGGCGCCGCGAACGCGAGTTGATCACCAAGGACGCCACCATCCGGGAGATCCACCACCGGGTGAAGAACAACCTCCAGACGGTCGCCGCCCTGCTGCGCCTCCAGGCGCGGCGGATCGAGTCCGAGCGCGGCCGGGAGGCCCTGGAGGAGGCCGTGCGCCGGGTCGGCTCCATCGCGATCGTGCACGAGACGCTGTCCCAGAACCTGGACGAGCGCGTGGAGTTCGACGACATCGCCGACCGGGTGCTGGCGATGGTCGCCGAGATCTCGCCGGGCAAGGTGACCGGCCGGCGCACCGGATGCTTCGGGATCCTGGACGCCGAGGTCGCCACCCCGCTGTCCATGGTCCTCACCGAGGTCCTCCAGAACGCCCTGGAGCACGGCTTCCGCGAGGGCGACACCGGCACCGTCGAGGTCTCCGCGGTCCGCGGCGGTACGACGAAGGAGGCCCGGCTCCTGGTCACGGTCCAGGACGACGGCGTCGGTCTGCCCGAGGGCTTCGACCCGCACCGCTCGGGCAACCTCGGCCTGCAGATCGTACGGACGCTGGTGGAGGGCGAGTTGGGCGGTTCGTTCGACATGGTCCCGGCGCCGGAGCGGGGCACCCGGGTGATCCTCGACCTTCCGGTGCGGTCGCAGAAGTAGCCGGCCGACAGCCTTTTCATACAAGGGAGTTGACCGGCTCAGCCGTGCACAGCAAAAAGCCCCGGACCGCCATGGGTCCGAGGCTCGTGCTCGTTGCTGCTCTGCGTCATTGCTAAGCGCATCGGGGGATACTGCGCGCTGCGGCTCGGGGGCGGGAGATGCGTACGTGGTGTACGCGCCGCCAAGCTCAGGCTGTCAGCAGGGGTGGTAGGTCAGGCGGAGGCCTGACGAGCCCGGTTGCGGGCGGCGCGGCGCTTCATGGCGCGGCGCTCGTCCTCGCTGAGACCACCCCAGACGCCGGAGTCCTGACCGGACTCGAGCGCCCACTGCAGACACTGCTCGATCACCGGGCAGCGACGGCAGACGGCCTTGGCTTCCTCGATCTGCAGCAGCGCAGGACCGGTGTTGCCGATGGGGAAGAAGAGCTCGGGGTCTTCCTCGCGGCAAACGGCGTTGTGACGCCAGTCCATGGCTGCTACCTCTCCTTGGTATTACATGCACGTTGCTTGTGAATGTGAACGCTTTCACGAATCCCTCAACAAGTGAAGGGCCGACCGCCGAGATCTCCCCGGCGTGGTCCTGGGTTTGAAGAGGGGTTCTGTTGATCAGTGGAGGCCGGTGTTGCGGGCCGTCCCGATCGACACGTAGAGACTCGCAAACCTCGGCGACGGATACAACCCCTTCCGGAAAGTTTTTTTTGATTCCTCGGTGTCGACTAGGTCACAGCCGTACTTCCATGGGGTGGATCCTGGCCTAAACGTTCGAGTGAAAGGACTTTGGGCCGTTCCGCTCACACAATCACACGCAGTGCACGGCGAACGCCTGTGAACGTCACGCTCGTGCGCAGCCCAAGGTGGTCGCCGTCCATCTGCAAGGGCAGAGGCGCCTTCGAATGCAAGGTGAACTGGTCCAGATCGTGCAGTGAGTGGGCGTGCCTGCCACGGGGTCCGCGCTCGGGGGACGAAGTGAGCAACTGGGTGCCATACCGGGCAACCGCGGCCGCCGAGAGGCGGCTGAGACCGAGCACGTCGAGGCCGGTGTCGAACGAGGCCTTAGGTGACGTGTACATCGGGCGATTGCCGAGATACGTCCAAGGGGCCGTGTTCGAGACTATGGCGACGACGAGTTCGGCGATCGGGTCCTCGCCGGCGCGTTCGAGCGTGATCAGGCCGTGCCGGCGGCTCGGCTCGCCGAAGTACTGCCGGGCGACCTGACGGACGTAGAGCCCGTGCGTCGAGGTCTTGCCGCGTTCGCGCTGCTGCTCGACCCGGCCGACCACGCCCGCGTCGAAGCCGAGTCCGGCGTTGAAGGTGAACCAGCGGTCCGGGACCGCCTCGTCCTCGGTGCCGGGCGTGCCCGAGGTCAGCCCGAGTCCGACGACCCGCTCCCGTCGCTCGCGCAGCGCGTCCAGCAGGGCGCCGGTGGCCTCGACGGGGTCGTTGGGCAGGCCCAGGGCGCGGGCGAAGACGTTGGTGGAGCCGCCGGGCACCACGGCGAGGCCGGGCAGGCGGTCCAGGTCGGGGCCGTCGTGCAGGAGGCCGTTGACGACCTCGTTGACCGTGCCGTCGCCGCCGAGGGCCACCACGAGGTCGATGTCGTCGCTGTCCGCCGCCTGCCGGCCGAGGTCGCGCGCGTGCCCGCGGTACTCGGTGGTGACCGCCTCCAGCTTCATCTCGCTCGCCAGCGCGTGGAGCAGAACGTCGCGCCTGCGTGCGCTTGTGGTGGTTGCCGCCGGATTGACCACGAGAAGTGCACGCATGGATGGCAGCGTACCTACTGGGTGGTACCCGGCGGACGCCGAGGTAGGGATCGGGTAAGAGAGGAGGGCGTGAGTCCTGACACCCCCGGGCTCCCGGGGCGGGCGGAGGACGCTGTCGAGGAGACGGCTACCCTGCTGGGGTGAGCAGTGAGCAGAAAGCCGCCGAGGAAGCCGCGGACACCACCGAAGCCGACGCCGGACCGCGTCCGAGCCGGCTGACCTACGCTGCCGTGCTCGCCGCGCTGGAGGGCCTCGGCCTGGTGGCCGGCGGCCTGTGGATGATCGTCCTCGGGATCTCCGGTGACGCCTCCGACCGGCAGCAGGGGATCTCCCTGGGGATCACCCTCGTCGTGCTCGCGCTGCTGCCGCTGCTCGCCGCGCGCGGTCTGCTGCTGCGGCGCGGCTGGAGCCGCGGCCCGGCGGTGATCACACAGCTGATGGCGCTGCCGGTGGCCTACAGCCTGCTCACAGCCGACAGCGTGGCCATCCCGGCCGGCATCGCCCTCGCGGCCGTCGCCGTCACGGCGCTGGTGCTGCTCGTCAACCCCGCCACGACCCGGGCCCTGGGCATCAGGGGACCGGGCCGGAGCGAATAGCCGACCGCCCGGGGCTCACTTCCGGGCAGACTCGGCCGGGCTCACTCCTCCACAAGGAGCTTCTCCCGCAGCTGGGCCAGCGTGCGGGCCAGCAGCCGGGAGACGTGCATCTGGGAGATGCCGACCTCCTGCGCGATCTGCGACTGCGTCATGTTCCCGAAGAAGCGCAGCAGCAGGATGCGCTTCTCGCGCGGTGGCAGGTCCTCCAGCAGCGGCTTGAGGGACTCGCGGTACTCCACGCCCTCCAGCGCCTCGTCCTCGGCGCCGAGGGTGTCCGCGACCGCCGGGGACTCGTCGTCCGTGTCGGGGACGTCCAGGGACAGCGTGGAGTACGCGTTCGCGGACTCCAGGCCCTCCAGGACCTCCTCTTCGGAGATGGCGAGCTTCTCGGCCAGTTCGTGGACCGTGGGGGAGCGGCCGTGCAGCTGGGAGAGCTCGGCCGTCGCCGTGGTCAGTGCGAGGCGCAGCTCCTGGAGCCGGCGCGGCACGCGCACCGCCCAGCCCTTGTCGCGGAAGTGCCGTTTGATCTCGCCGACGACGGTCGGGGTGGCGTACGTGGAGAACTCCACGCCGCGCTCCGGGTCGAACCGGTCGACGGACTTGATCAGACCGATCGTGGCGACCTGGGTGAGGTCGTCCAGCGGTTCGCCGCGGTTGCGGAAGCGGCGCGCCAGGTGCTCCACGAGCGGCAGATGCATACGGACCAGCTGGTTGCGCAGCTCCGCGTACTCCGGGCTGCCCGCGTTCAGCTTGCGCAGCTCGACGAAGAGAGCCCGCGCCCCGCTGCGGTCCTGGGGGCCGTGCTGGACGGCCTGCACGGCATCCGCGCCCGGCGCGTCGTCCTCGGCGTATCGCTCGTGCTCGCTCATCGTCCCGCCCGTAGCCCTTCCCCGAGCCCTCGCCCCCACGTGGACGGCGGCGCCTGCGGCGCCGGATTCCGCCGGCGCCGCGCCCTGCGCGGCACCGGCACCGCCGGGCCGTGCGGAGTCGTCCACCGGGTGTGGTCTGGCCTGCTCGGGGATGCCGTCGATGCCGTCCGCCATGCGCCGCGAACCGTCCCGGGGGAGTTCCCCGGAGATCCCGCCTGCGCTCGGCCAGGGGGCACCCCCGTCCCCGGCCGGCAGCTCCCGTGTGCCGCGCTCTTCGTCCCGCACCGGACCGTCCCCGTTCTTCCTCACGCCGGGCCGGGGCCCGCGCCGCGCTGTTTGTAGAGGCTGATCGACACGGTCTTGTCCTCGTCGACGGCGGACGAGACCTTGCCCGCGAGGGCCGACAGCACGGTCCAGGCGAAGGTGTCCCGCGAGGGGGCGTGACCATCCGTGGTCGGCGCCGCGACCGTGACTTCCAGCGAGTCGTCGACGAGCCGGAAGACACAGCTGAGCACGGAGCCGGGCACGGCCTGTTGGAGGAGGATCGCGCAGGCCTCGTCCACGGCGATGCGCAGGTCCTCGATCTCGTCCAGGGTGAAGTCCAAGCGGGCCGCGAGACCGGCCGTGGCCGTCCGCAGCACCGACAGGTAGGCACCCGCGGCCGGCAGCCGGACTTCCACGAAGTCCTGATTCGCCGTGGGCTCGCCTGCGATCTGGGACACCCTCACCTCCATGGTGGTACAAGCTCTACGGGGCCGAGGGTCGCCCCCCGGGGTAACGCGTACGTGGTTCCGCGGTGACGCTATCGCGCTCCGAACGGTCCTGTCCCCGGGACCCCAACCCCCTGGCGTCACTCACAGTAAAGCTGTGGATACGCTCCGTGTCTAGAGGGTTTGCGGGCCCAAATGGGAAGAGCGCGCGCCGGGTTGACGTACCCAGGCGTCCGACGCTCGAACCGTCGTACGGCCGCCACCTCATGCAGTGTCACACGAGGATGTGGTCCACGAAGCACCACCGCCAGTCCTCGCCGGGCTCGAAGGTCCGCATGACCGGGTGGCCGGACTCCCGGTGGTGCCCGGTCGCGTGCTGCCCCGGCGAGGAGTCGCAGCAGCCGACGTGACCACAGGTGAGACACAACCGCAGCTGCACCGGGTGCGTGCCGTCCCGCAGACACTCCGGACAGGTCGCGGCGAGCGGTTCCGGTTCCGGGTGCGGCAGCGCGTCGGCGTGCGTGCACTGTTTCATGATTGCCAGATTACGACGGGTGTGCGGGTGACCGCGCGGAAAACGAGGGCGGGCGAGGACCATGGACGTGATGCCGCTGCTGTTGCTGGTGGCGGGCAGTGCGGGCATCGCGGGGGCCGCCCGGCGCACACCGGTGCCGGCGCCCCTGCTGCTGGTCGCGGTGGGCCTGGCGATCTCGTACGTGCCGGGGATCCCGCACTACACACTGGACCCCGAGGTTGTCCTGCCGCTGGTGCTGCCCCCGCTGCTCTACAAGGAGGGCACCGAGAGCTCGTACCTCGATCTGCGGGCCCAGATGCGGCCCGTGGGGCTGCTGTCGATCGGGTACGTGCTGTTCGCGACCTTCGCCGTCGGCTGGGCCGCCTACCTCGTCGTCCCCGGGCTGCCGCTGCCCGCCGCGCTGGTGCTCGGCGCCGTCGTCGCGCCGACCGACGCCGTCGCGGCCGCGGCGATCGCGCGCCGGGTCGGGCTGCCGTCCCGGATCACCACCATCCTCCAGGGCGAGTCCCTGCTCAACGACGCCACCGCGATCACCGCCTACAAGGTGGCCCTCGCCGCGGCCGTCGGCGAGGGCGCCACCTGGTCGGGCGGCTTCTGGGAGTTCCTGCGGGCCGCCGTCGGCGGTGTGCTCGTCGGACTGGTGCTCATGGTGCCGATCCACTGGCTGCGCACCCACCTGAAGGAGGCGCTGCTCCAGAACACCCTCTCGCTGCTGATCCCGTTCGTCGCCTACGGCGTCGCCGAGCAGCTGCACGGCTCCGGTGTGCTCGCGGTCGTGGTGGTCGCGGTCTATCTCGGGCACCGCGCGTGGGAGGTCGACTTCGCCACCCGGCTCCAGGAGGACGCGGTGTGGCGGATGGTCGCCTTCCTGCTGGAGTCGGCGGTCTTCGCGCTGATCGGCCTCCAGCTGCCGACCGTGCTCAAGGGGCTCGGTGCGTACCGGGGGGCCGACGCGGCCTGGTACGCGATCGCGGTCTTCGTCGTGGTCGTCGCGGCCCGGTTCGTGTGGGTGTTCCCGGCGGCCCTGCTGCCCCGTGCGCTCTCCCGCCGCATCCGCGCACGCGAGGACAGCCCCGGCTGGCGGGGGCCGGTCGTGACGTCGTGGGCCGCGATGCGCGGTGTGGTGTCCCTGGCCATCGCGTTCTCGATCCCGCTCACGGTGCACGGCGGCGCCCCGTTCCCGCAGCGGAACCTGATCCTCTTCCTCACCTTCACCACCGTCATCGGCACGCTGGTCGTGCAGGGGCTGACGCTCGCTCCGCTGATCCGCCTGATGAGGTTCCCCGGCCGTGACCAGCAGGCCGAGACGCTCGCCGAGGCCAACGCCCAGGCGCAGGCCTCCCGGGCCGCCGAGCGGCGCCTCGACGACCTCCTCGACGACGAGCGCAACGCCCTTCCACCGCCGCTCGCCGACCGCCTGCGCACGGTCCTGGAACGCCGTCGCAACGCCGTCTGGGAGCGCCTCGGCCAGACCAACCCCGTCACCGGCGAGTCCGTGGACGAGACGTACCGTCGCCTCTCCCGCGAGATGATCAGCGCCGAGCGCGAGGTCTTCGTCAAGCTCCGCGACCACCGCTACATCGACGACGAGATGCTGCGCGCGCTGCTCAGACGCCTGGACCTGGAGGAGGCGGCGGCATACCGGGAGGCGGGTTAGTCCTCCGGGAACGGCCGTCCGGTGACGACTGCGGTGATCGTCGTCCCGCGCGCGTAGGCACCTTCTTCCGCGCGGGAGACAAGGGCGTAGAGCAACTTGGCGACATAGAGACGTTCGACGGGCAGTCCGTGGCGGTCCTCGAAGTCCCGGGCGAATGCGTGCAGTTCGGGGGTCGTGCGCGCGTACCCGCCGAAATGGAAGCGTTCGTCGAGGGACCAGTCGCCGGTTCGGCCGCCGAAGGCACGTTCCTGCAGTGCCTCGGTGTCGCCCTCCAGGAAGCCACCCCTGAGGACGGGCACGCCGAGCGCACGCTGTCCGGGGGAGAGTCCCGCGGCGAGTCCCGCCAGGGTGCCGCCGGTGCCGCAGGCGACAGCCACGACGTCCGTGCGCCCGCGGAGCTCCTCGCCGAGGGCCCGGCAGCCGTGCACGGCCGCGCTGTTGCTGCCGCCTTCGGGGACGACGTACGCCTCCTCGGCGCCGGCCGCGCGCAGGATCGCGGCCAGGGTCTCCGGCTCGGTCTTGCGGCGATACGTCGATCTGTCGATGAAGTGCAGTCGCATGCCGTGGGCCGCGCACCGGGCGAGGGACGGGTTGAGCGGGCGCCCGGCCAGTTCCTCGCCGCGCACCACACCCGTGGTCGGCAGCCCGAGCAGGCGGCCCGCGGCGGCGGTGGCCCGCAGATGGTTGGACCAGGCCCCGCCGAAGGTGACCAGTGGCCGCCCGCCCGCCGCCGCGATGTTCGGCACCAGCTTGCGCCACTTGTTGCCGATCAGCTCCGGGTGGATGAGATCGTCCCGCTTGAGCAGCAGGCGCAGGCCGTGCCGCTCGAACCGCTCGTCCCGTACCTCGTGGAGAGGGGAGGGAAGGCGGGGCGCGAGGGAGTCGGGGCCGGTCACACCTCATTGTCGCCCGGCGCGGGTGCCCGGCCGCGGCGGTGCTGCCCCTTCAGTCGCTCCCCGACCCGCGCGCGCAGCCAGTCCATCGTGAAGCCCCGCGGGTCCACCCTCCCCGGCTGCCACTCCAGATGCCCGATGACCGAATGCTCCGTCCATCCGTGCCGTCGGCACACCGCCGCGGCCACGCGCGTGATCGCCGCCAGCTGGGCGTCCGGCCAGGGGTCCGCGCCGTCGCCGAGGTTCTCGCACTCGAAGCCGTAGAAGTGCCGGTTGCCGTCGGTGTCCGCCGCGCCGTCCGGTGGCAGCGCCCGCTCGGCGATCACCGCGCGCAGCACGCCGTCGTCGCCGAGCCCCGCGTGATCGGCACGGCCGTAGCCGACCAGGTGGACCGTGCCGTCCTTGGTGATCACGCCGTGGCACAGCGGGCCCGGCAGCGCCCGGTAGCCGTCCCGGCAGAGCTGCACCGTGGGCGCGCTGCCCCGGGTCACCGTGTGATGGATCATCACGCCGTGCACCGGACCCCACGGGCCCTTGTGGTTGCGATGGTGGTGCCGCCAGTCGCCGACCTCGACGACCGTGACGCCCTCGGCCCGCAGAACGTCCAGAAACGTGCTCGCGGACAAGGGTGGGGCCATGCCGCCTCCTTCGTGTTCGTTGCTTGCTGTAGCGGGCCTCTACCGAAAAGTGGATGTCCCGGACACATCGCTCGCGCACTGTGCGAGCCGATCCGGACAGCCTGCACGTGCAGAAAGGGCCTGTGTGCTGTACAAGGTCCCCTTTCATGCCCAGCCGTCCGATGATCCAATCCCGCTCTTTCGGGTAATGGCGACGACACGTTCCGTGATGGAAGGCTCGGTCCCGAGACCGGTGCCCGTGCGATCCGGCACCAGCCATACATGGGAGGACATTTCCTTATGTCGGTAGGCGAAGAGGTCCGCACGGAAGAGGGCAAGCCGCAGCAGTCCCTCGGGACAGCGGCCGCGCGGAACCTGGCCACCACCACCAAGTCCGTTCCGCAGATGCAGGAGATCAGCTCCCGCTGGCTGCTGCGTACGCTCCCGTGGGTGGACCTCAAGGGCGGCACGTACCGCGTCAACAGGCGCCTGGCGTACACCGTCGGTGACGGCCGCATCACCTTCGTGAAGACGGGTGACCAGGTCGAGGTCATCCCGGCCGAACTGGGCGAGCTGCCGGCCCTGCGCGCGTACGACGACCAGGAGGTGCTGTCGGAGCTGGCCCGGCGCTGCCGCCAGCGCGACTTCGCCCCCGGGGAGGTCATCGCCGACTTCGGCAACCCGACCAACGAGGTGTACCTGCTGGCGCACGGCAGGGTCGAGAAGGTCGGCACCGGCCCCTACGGCGACGACGCCGTCCTCGGAGTCCTCGCCGACGGCGCCTACTTCGGCGAGGCGGCGCTGCTGGACCCGGACGCCATCTGGGAGTTCACCGTCCGCGCGGACACCCTCACCACTGTGCTGATCCTCAGCCGGCAGGATTTCGAGCAGGTCGCGGAGCGCTCGGACAGCCTGCGCGGGCACCTGGAGCAGCTGCGCTCGATCCCCGAGCAGGCGACCAACAAGTACGGCGAGAAGGAGGTCGAGCTGAAGGCCGGTCACACCGGCGAGCCCGACATCCCGCACACCTTCGTCGACTACGAGCCGAGCCCGCGCGAGTACGAGCTGAGCATCGCCCAGACCGTGCTGCGCATCCACACGCGCGTGGCCGACCTCTACAACCAGCCGATGAACCAGACCGAGCAGCAGTTGCGGCTCACGGTCGAGGCGCTCAAGGAGCGCCAGGAGCACGAGCTGATCAACAACCGTGACTTCGGCCTGCTCAACAACTGCGAGTACGACCAGCGGATCCAGCCGCACGACGGCGTGCCCAGCCCGGACGACATGGACGAGCTGCTCAGCCGCCGCCGCAGCACCAAGCTGTTCCTGGCCCACCCGCGCGCGATCGCCGCGTTCGGGCGCGAGCTGAACAAGCGGGGCCTGGTCCCCGAGAGCGTCGACGTCAACGGCAACCGCATCCCGACCTGGCGGGGTGTGCCGATCTACCCGTGCAACAAGATCCCGGTCACCGAGCAGCGCACCACGTCGATCATCGCGATGCGCACCGGCGAGGACGAGCAGGGCGTCATCGGTCTGCGGCAGTCGGGCATCCCGGACGAGATCGAGCCGAGCCTCTCGGTGCGGTTCATGGGCATCAACGAACAGGCCGTCATCAACTACCTGGTGACGGCCTACTACTCGGCCGCGGTGCTGGTGCCGGACGCGCTCGGGGTACTGGAGAACGTCGAGATCGGCCGGTGGGGGTGACGTTTCCGCACTTCGGGGCCGTGTTCTCGCCCGCCTGCGCGGGTAGGCCCTCGGCACACGTGCCCGGTCGGTCCGGCGACGCCGGCCTCCGGGGACCTGGCGAGGGGGAGACATGGCCGAGTTCATGACGGAGACCGAAGAGCGTTCCCCCGCCGTGCCGCACATCGGCACGGCGGGGGAGGCCCCGGGGGACACGCACGACACGCAGGACGCACAGCTCGCGCGGAGCGAGCAGGACACGGCGGGGAACGGCGGCGGCGGTCGGGCCGAGGGCGCGGAGGGCCATGAGGCGACGGCGCTGCTGGAGCGCACCAGGGCCGTGGTCGACCCCGAGCTGCGCGCGGCACTCGAATCGCTGCCCGGCTCCCTGCGCCGCATCGCCCTCTACCACTTCGGCTGGCAGCACGTCGACGGCAGCCCGGCGGCGGCGGGTGGCGGCAAGGCCATAAGGCCCGCGCTCGTCCTGGCCGCGGCCGCCGCCCTCGGCGGCCCGGCGGCCCGCACGGCGGCCGTCCCGGCGGCGGTGGCGGTCGAACTGGTCCACAACTTCACGCTGTTGCACGACGACGTGATGGACCGGGACACCTCCCGCCGGCACCGCCCCACGGCCTGGACGGTGTTCGGCGACACCGACGCGATCCTCGCCGGGGACGCCCTGCTGGCCCTGGCCCTGCGGCTGCTCGCCGAGGACCCGCACCCGGTCGGCGGCCCGGCCGCGGCCCGGCTCGCGAGCTGCGTGGTGGAGCTGTGCGCCGGGGAGCACACCGACACGGACCTGGAACACCGCGCACCGGACGAGGTCACCCTCGACGAGGTGCTGGCCATGGCCGAGTCGAAGACCGGGGCGCTGCTGGGCTGCGCCTGCGCCCTCGGCGCGCTGTACGCGGGCGCCGGGCCCCACGAGGTGGCCGCGCTGGACGACTTCGGCCGCCAGGCCGGGCTCGCCTTCCAGCTGATCGACGACGTCATCGGCATATGGGGTGACCCGCGGCGCACCGGGAAGCCGGCCGGGGCGGACCTCGCGGCCCGGAAGAAGTCGCTGCCGGTCGTGGCGGCGCTCGCGTCCGGTACGGAGGCGGCGGCGGAGCTGACCGAGCTGTACGCCACGCCGTATGTCACCGGGGACGCCGACGGCATCGCGCGGACGGCGCTGGCCGTGGAGCGGGCCGGCGGCCGGGACTGGGCGCAGACCGAGGCGGCCGACCGGATGGCCCGCGCCATGCAGGAGCTGGCCCGCGCGGTCCCCGACCCGGAGGCGGCGGAAGGCCTGCTGGCGCTCGCCGAGTTCGTGACCCGGCGCAGCGCGTAGCGCTCCGCCGGAGGCGCCGTCGGGGGGAGGCGTCGGGAGGTGCCGGCGGTCGGCTGCGGCGCCGTCGTGGCTGGTCGCGCCCACGTGGCGGCAGCCGGAAAGACCCCGGACCCCGGTCGCCGTACGGCTCCTGACCCCGTGCGGCGACCGGGGCTCCGGTCAGGCGGTCCCCGCACATCCCCACAGTGTGCGGGGCCCGCCGCCATGCGCGGGGCGACGGACAGCCGCATGGTCCCGGAGCGCCGACGCCGTACCGTGAGCGCATGCCGAAACTGCCCCCCATCTTCCACATCACCGAACGCTCCCTGTGGGAAGCGGCCCGCGAGCGCGGCAGCTACGAGGTGTCCACACGCGGCCGCACCCTCCAGGAAGAGGGCTTCATCCACTTCTCCACGCGCGAACAGCTCCCGCGCATCGCCGCCTTCCTCTACGGCCACTACGACGGCCCGGACGAGCTGGTCGTGCTCGTCGTGGACCAGGCCCTGGTCGGCGTGCCGGTGAAGTACGAGGCGATGGAGCCGGACGGCGAGGAGTTCCCGCACGTGTACGGGCCGCTGCCCGTCGACGCGGTGGTGGAGGTGGAGCCCTGGGGGTGAGGGGCACGGGGGTGCGCGCCGGCGGTGGCACCGGGGCGTGACGGTCCGGGCGGCCGCCGTGGCCGGGCGGCGGAGGTCCCCGCTCGCGCTCCCAGGAGGATGCCCGGCCCGGCGGGGCGTACAACCGGCGGAACGGGCCCGTCGCCTCGCCTCGCCCGCGCCGGGCGCGGCGCAGGCCGACCGGGTCACGGCATCCGGGCACGCCGCGGGCGTACGCCTCTACGCGGTGTCGTCCCGCTGAGCGGCCGGCAGAGCGCCCGTCTCCGGGTCGCGGCCGGTCAGGCAGTAGACGCCGCCGGCCGGGTCGCGCATCACCGACCAGTGCGGGCCGTGCGACACCGGAACGGCCCCCAGCTCCCCGTGCCGGGCACGGACCGTGGGGATGTCCGCGCAGGCGAGGTCGAGGTGGGCGGCGGCCGGTCGCTCGGAGCCGAGCCGCTGGAGCAGGATCCGCACGGGCAGTCCCGCCGGCGGCCGCAGCGTCTCGAACTCCGGCCGGGACCCCGCCAGCCGCTCCCAGCCCGTCAGCGCGGCCCAGAAGCCCGACTCGGCGGCGTACGCGGACGGCGGGATGTCGAGGCAGACCTGGTCCAGCCGGCTGCCCGCCACCACGGGCGGCCGTACCGCCTCGCCGTACCAGGACACCAGGCAGAACAACTGCCCGGCGGGGGAGCGCAGTACGGCCCGGTCGCCGTGGTCCCCGACCGGTTCCGCACCGAGGGCGCGGGCCGCCGCGGCGGCCTCCCGTACGTCCTCCACGCACAGGTCGAGATGGGCGCCGCCGTCCCCCTCGGTGACCTCCTGGAGCTTCACGCACGCGTCCGCCCCGGTGGCCGGGTCCGGCAGCAGGGTCAGGAACTCGCCCCGCTCGCCCCGGGGTTCGGACGGCCGGGTGCCGGTGACCGAGGTCCAGAAGGCGCGGGCCTCGGACAGCCGGCCGGCGGGACGGTCGGCGAAGACGTACGTCCAGCGAATGATCATGTTCCGGAGTCCAGGGGGCGTTGTTTCGGATCATCCCGGCGTCGCGGGAGCCGGCACGCACTCCCCCAGAGGGGGGCGCCCCCAGCGCGGGGACCCCACCCATGATCCCGCTCGGGTCGGCCGGCAGGTGCCGTTCCGCACGTCCGACCTGATCCGGACAACATCCCCCAGGCGTGAACTCCCGCACCGCCGCCGGGAATCCCGTGCCCGCTGCCGTCGCCTACTCCGCGGGCCGCTGGAGGAAGCGCAGCTGGTTGCCCGCCGGGTCGCGGAAGGCACAGTCGCGCACCCCGTACGGCTGGTCCGTCGGCTCCTGGAGCACGTCGGCGCCGGACTCGCGCACCCGCTCGTACAGGGCGTCGCAATCCTCGGTCGTGAAGATGACGCCCCGGAGCATGCCCTTGGCGAGCAGTTCGGCCATCGCCTGCCGGTCGGCGGGGGAGGCGTCGGGGTTCGCGCCCGGCGGCTCCAGCACGATCTCGACGTCCGGCTGGAGCGGCGAGCCCAGCGTTACCCAGCGCATGCCCTCGAAGCCCACGTCGTTGCGGACCTCCAGGCCGAGCACGTCGCGGTAGAAGGCGAGCGCCTTGTCGTGGTCGTCCACCGAGATGAAGCACTGCTTGAGTTTCACGTCCATGACCTCACGCTAGGCCCGCGCGGGCGCGGGCGCGCGGGCCTCGGTGCGGCGGGGCGGACGCCGGGGCGCCGGGGGTCAGTACGGTCTGCGGCGCGGGCGGGTGAACGTACGGGCCACGCAGGACGGGATCACCGCGCTCTCCTCGTGGTCCCGGGCGCGGTAGGCGCTCGGTGTCTGCCCGACCAGCTCGGTGAAGCGGGAGCTGAAGGAGCCGAGCGACGTACAGCCCACGGCGAGGCACACCTCGGTCACCGTGAGGTCGCCCCGGCGCAGCAGCGCCTTCGCCCGCTCGATCCTGCGGGTCATCAGATAGCTGTACGGCGTCTCGCCGAAGGCCTTGCGGAAGCTGCGCTGGAAGTGGCCCGGGGACATGTGGGCGCCCCGGGCCAGCTCGGTCATGTCGAGCGGTTCGGCGTACTCACGGTCCATCCGGTCGCGCACGCGGCGCAGCCGTCTGAGGTCCTCCAGGACGGTCATCGATGCCTCCATGGTCGCGTTCACAGCCTGGCACAGGGCACTGACACCGGGAGATACGACGTTTCCACACACGAGCGCACAACAGAGTCCCCCATCTTCGACACGCCGTTCGCCTTCAGTTCTCCGTGCATTGGCCTGCCCTTGTCAGCCTTACGGAATGGACCACATCACGTTCCTCGTGGCGGTCGTCATCGTCACGGCTCTGGCGTTCGACTTCACGAACGGATTCCACGACACCGCGAACGCGATGGCCACCTCCATCGCCACCGGTGCGCTCAAGCCGCGTATAGCGGTCCTGGTCAGCGGGGTCCTCAACATCGTCGGCGCTTTCCTGTCCACCGAGGTCGCGAAGACGATCTCCGGCGGCATCGTGGACGACACGCTGGTCAGCCCAGCGATGATCTTCGCGGGGCTGGTCGGGGCGATCCTGTGGAATCTGGTGACCTGGCTCGCGGGACTCCCCTCCAGCTCCTCCCACGCCCTCTTCGGCGGTCTGATCGGCGCGGTCTGGGTCGGCGCGGGCTCCCACGGCGTGCACCTCGACAAGGTTGTCGAGAAGGTGCTCCTGCCCGCGGTGGTCTCCCCGGTGGTGGCCGGTGTGGCGGCGCTGGTCGCCACCTACCTCGCCTACAGGCTCAGCGCCCGCGCCCGCCAGGACTCGGTGACGAAGGGCTTCCGGCTCGGCCAGATCGCCTCCGCCTCGCTGGTCTCGCTCGCCCACGGCACGAACGACGCGCAGAAGACCATGGGCGTCATCACGCTGACCCTGATCTCGGCGGGCGCGCTCGGCCATGACGCGGGCCCGCCGGTGTGGGTGATCGGCGCGGCGGGCGTGGCCATCGGCCTCGGCACGTACCTGGGCGGCTGGCGGATCATCCGCACCATGGGCAAGGGCCTCGCGGAGATCCAGTCCCCGCAGGGCTTTGCGGCCGAGACCGCGTCCACGGCGGTGATCCTCACCTCGGCCCACCTCGGCTTCGCGCTGTCCACCACGCAGGTCGCCTCCGGCAGCATCCTCGGCGCGGGCCTGGGCCGCCGGCTCGCGGAGGTCCGCTGGGGCGTGGCCGGCCGCATGGTGCTGGCCTGGCTGATCACGCTGCCCGCGGCGGCGCTGGTCGGCGGCCTCGCGGCGAGCGTCGTCAAGCACGGCGGCGACGCCGGTACGGCCGTGATCGCGCTGGTCGCCCTGGCCCTCGCCGGGGTCATCGTCGCCGCGTCGCGCCGTAACCCGGTGCGGGCCGACAACGTCAACGACCACCACGAGGTCACCCTTCGCACCTCGGCCCCGACCAAGGTCGGCACGGCCGCCTGAACCCCCGGGAGTCCCCCATGCATGTCGACTGGTCCGCCCTCGGCCGCGTGGCCGCGGTCAGCCTCGGCGTCACGGTCGCCGTGGTCGTCGTCTTCACCTTCGGCGTCCTCGGCCTGTCCCGCGCCGACGCCGCGCGCGACGGCGCAGGCGGCGCCGCCGGCCGCGCCCAGGCAGGCCTGTGCTTCCTCGCCTGCGCGGCGGTGGTGGCGTACGGGATCTACTTGATCGTGCCCCAGTTCCACTGAGCCGGCGTGCGGACAAACAGGGGCCCGGCCGGCGAACCGGCCGGGCCCCTTGTCAGCCATCTCAACAAGAGAGAAAGCCAAGCACGTCCTCGCATCAGGTGACGTTCTCCAGCGACACACCCAAGGTGTTGAGGATGTCGGGCGCCTCAGTCCAGTAGAGCGTTCGCACCCTTGGGGAAGCAGTGGTTGCGGGCATCGCTGATGATCACGTCAGGGGGGCGGTCCTGAAGGGGACAGGGCGCCCGGTGAACCTGTCGGTCAACGTCCTGTCGCCAAGTGGAGCGTCCAGGTGGACGCTGATCTTCTCACCGGCGTTGTGGCGGCAGGTGACCTCGTCGCCACGTCCTCCCCACAGAGGCCACGTGCGTTTCAGCAGCAGTGTCACGGCGTGAGTGGATTCGTGGGCTTCGACGTGAGGGCGGTTCTCGCACGAACCCCAGCTCTCGACCGCGCCGATCGTACGACCGTTGTCGCTCACGATGACGCTTTCCCCTCGCGAGCCGTCCATCACGGAGGCGTCTTCACTGTGCGAACGCTCCAAACGGTTCCAGAAGTGCAGCCCCACCATCGCGAAGACTGCCAGGACCAGGACAGAACAGCCCATACGCCGGAACAGTTGGGATCTACTTCCGTACACAGCAGTCTCCTCCGTGCGTTGACGCGCTACAGGAATGCCGGTGGCAGGAGCTTCGGCGTCTCCCGCCAGCTGTCGTGTCACTGACCGGTGACGGGAGTTCAGCGCACCCAATCCTGTCGGACGTCAGCCCGCTGGTGCGGGCCAGGTCCGCGATGGGGTGCCACCATCCCCCGGGACCGTGGTCCCGACAGAGTCGTTTCGGTCTTGAGCCGGCAGCGGATCGAGAACGGCGACCCGCGGCGCCGCGTCAATGCCGATGAAGCCCTCGGCTTCCCCAGCGCTTCGAGCTGCCTCTCGAAGGGCTGGTGTCGCCGCCGCTGGAGGGGCGTCGACCTTTGAGGGGCGGCGCCTCGGCCAGGAGGCTGTCGAGGCGTACTACGAGTCCCGTGACGCCCAGGACCGCCTCCATCGGGCGATGGTCGCGACTGCCGAGTACATCGGAGCGCATCACTGACAACGCACTACGGCCGCACCCGGTCCCGGGGCTCGGCTCCCGTGCCATGGCGGCGATACAAGGTCGTCCCGGCCGGCCCGTGCCGCCGGATCACCTTTCCGCGCGGCCGTCGTCACGCTCGCCGGATCGGGGTTGCACACAGGCGAGCTGCTCGGCCTCGATGTGCCGGACGTCGACATCGAGGCCGGCACCCTCGGTGTCGAGCGGCAGTGCCTCCAGTCCTGGACGATCGGTCCGCCGAAGACCGCCGGATCACCTTTCCGCGCGGCCGTCGTCACGCTCGCCGGATCGGGGTTGCACACAGGCGAGCTGCTCGGCCTCGATGTGCCGGACGTCGACATCGAGGCCGGCACCCTCGGCGTCGAGCGGCGGCGCCTCCAGTCCTGGACGATCGGTCCGCCGAAGACCGCCGAGTCGCGGCGCACCGTCCCGGCCGGCGTGGTCGTCACCGACGCGCTCCTTGTGCCCCTCGCCGCACGCCCCGCCAGGGAGCGGCTGTTCGCCATGGAGGAGGGCGAGCCACTCGACAGCCGAGCGCGAGGGCCGTAAGCCCGTGGCCTCCGCCGCTCAGCACGCTGCGGATCTACGCCCACCTGTGGCCGGGCGAAGAAGACCGCACCCGGACCGTCATGGACGCCGTGTTCGGCGGCCTGCGGACCGGGTGCGGACAGGTAGACACTGCAACAAAAGAAATCGCAGGTCAGAGGGCGTAAGAGGAGATCACGCCTTCTTCGTCTCCCAGAAGATCTTGTCGATCTGGGCGATGTAGTCCAGGGCCTTCTGGCCGGTCGCCGGGTCGGTCGACGCCTTGGCGGCCGACAGGGCCTTCAGGGTGTCGTTGACCAGCTGGTGCAGCTCCGGGTACTTCTCGAAGTGCGGGGCCTTGAAGTAGTCGCTCCACAGCACGGAGACGTGGTGCTTCGCGAGCTCCGCGCGCTGTTCCTTGATGATGGTGGCACGCGCCTGGAAGTGGGCGTCGTCGTTGGCGGCCATCTTCTCCTGCACGGCCTTCACCGACTCCGCCTCGATGCGGGCCTGGGCCGGGTCGTACACGCCGCAGGGCAGGTCGCAGTGGGCGCTGACCTTGACCTTGGGGGCAAACAGGCGGGAAAGCATGGAGCATTCCTTCCTCGTGATCGTCTTCTCAGGTGCGACATTACTCCCTGAGGAAGGCGATTTCTCGGGTGCCCCCTAGGGCTTAGGACAAAAGTCCAGGGTCAGACTGAGACTGGTGGAGGAACGGACCGGGGAGGTGCCGGGGATGCCGGAGCTGTCACAGGAGACCGAACGGGGGAGGGCCGGGCCGCCGTTCGGGCTGGCCGAGGTGACGGGACCGTCCATGGTGCCCACGCTCCGCCACGGGGACCGGCTGCTGCTGCGGTACGGGGCGCTGGTACGGCCGGGGGACGTCGTCGTGCTGCGGCATCCGTTCCAGCAGGACCTGCTCGTCGTCAAGCGGGCCGTGGAACGGCGCGAGGGCGGCTGGTGGGTGCTCGGGGACAACCCCTACGCGGGCGGGGACAGCACCGACTACGGGATCGTGCCGGACGAACTGGTCCTGGGCAAGGCGTACTTCAGGTACCGGCCGCGGCCCGCCGGTCAGCGCTCGCCGCTGGCGCTGGCGCGCTGGGCCTTCTCGGCCGCGCGGCCGCTGCTGCCCGACCGGTCGGCCTCCAGGCGCTTGCGGGCCCGGTAGGCGGCGACGTTGGCGCGGGTCGCGCAGCGGTCCGAGCAGTAGCGCCGGGAGCGGTTGGTGGAGGTGTCGAGGTAGGCGTTGCGGCACGGGGCCGCCTCGCACAGGCCCAGGCGGTCGACGCCGTACTCGGTGAGGTGGAAGGCCAGCCCCATCGCCGCGATGGCCGCGTAGCCCGCGGTGGGGTTGGACGGGTGGTCGGCCAGGTGCATGTGCCACAGCGGTCGGCCGTCCTCGTCCCGGACGTCGTGCCCGGAGACCTGCGGGCTGACCGGGAACTCCAGGAGCAGCGAGTTCAGCAGGTCCACGGCGAGCGTCTCGTCGCCCTGGTCCGCCGCCTCGAAGACGGCGCGCAGCCGCGCCCGTACCGAGCGGAAGCGGGTGACGTCGGCGTCGGTGGCGCGCCGGGCCGTGGAGGAGTTGCCGGCGCCGAACAGATCGCGGACGGCCTCGACCGAGGTCAGGGAGTCCTTCCCCCGCGCCGGCTCCTCGCTGTTGACGAGACGGACGGCGTAATCCGAGTAATAGGCCAGTTCCACTTGTAGTCCTTACCGGGGCGCTCTATGGTCGTGTCTGCGGTCGGGTAACAGCCGGTCGTGCATCCAGGGTATTACGCACGCCTTGTGGGCAAGGGGGACGGATCCGATGACGACGACCACGGGAACCGAGTGGGCCGCCTGGCAGCAGAGCTGGGACCGGCAGCAGGAGTGGTACATGCCGGACCGCGAGGAACGGTTCCGGATCATGCTCGACATGGTCGAGGCGCTGGTCGGGACGGCCCCGCGGGTCCTCGACCTCGCGTGCGGCACCGCCAGCATCACCGCCCGGCTGCTGGCCCGCTTCCCGGAGGCGACCAGCACCGGCGTCGACCTCGACCCGGCCCTGCTCGCGATCGCGCGCGGCACCTTCGCGGGCGACGCGCGGGCCTCCTTCGTCACCGCCGACCTCAAGGACCCCGCGTGGCCGGCGAAGCTGCCGTACGACTCCTACGACGCCGTCCTCACCGCCACGGCCCTGCACTGGCTGCACAGTGAACCCCTCGCGGCCCTCTACGGTCAGGTCGCGGGGCTGGTCCGCGACGGCGGTGTCTTCTTGAACGCGGACCACATGATCGACGAGGCCACGCCCCGGATCAACGCGGCCGAGCGCGCCCAGCGGCATGCCCGGATGGATCAGGCCAAGCGGGACGGCGTCGTCGACTGGGCCGAGTGGTGGCAGCTGGCGGCGGCCGACCCGGTGCTCGCGGAGCCCACCGCCCGTCGCTTCGAGATCTACGGCGAGCACGCCGAAGGCGACACACCCTCGGCCGCCTGGCATGCGCGCACGCTGCTGCGGCAGGGCTTCGGCGAGGCGCGGGCGGTGTGGTGCTCGCCGTCGGACACGTTGCTGCTCGCCGTGAAGTAGGCCGCGTACAGGCGAAGAGGGGCGGTACGGGAGATCCGTACCGCCCCTCGCCGCGTCACCTGCTCACAGCACCTTGGACAGGAACGACTGCGTCCGCTCGTGCTGAGGGTTGGTCAGGACGTCCCGGGGATGGCCGGATTCGACCACCACGCCCTCGTCCATGAACACCAGGCTGTCGCCCACCTCGCGGGCGAAGCCCATCTCGTGGGTGACGACGACCATCGTCATGCCGGACTCGGCGAGGTCGCGCATGACGTCCAGGACGTCACCGACCAGCTCCGGGTCCAGGGCCGAGGTGGGCTCGTCGAACAGCATCAGCTTCGGATCCATCGCGAGCGCCCGGGCGATCGCCACCCGCTGCTGCTGGCCGCCGGAGAGCTGCGAGGGGTAGTGCCCGGCCCGGTCGGCCAGGCCCACGCGCTCCAGCAGTTGCATGGCCCGCTCCTTGGCCTGCGCTTTGCCGGCCCCCTTGACCTGGACCGGCGCCTCCATGACGTTCTCCACGGCCGTCATGTGCGGGAACAGGTTGAAGCGCTGGAAGACCATGCCGATGTCCCGGCGCTTCAGGGCGACCTCACGGTCGCGCAGCTCGTACAGCTTGTCGCCCTGCTGGCGGTAGCCGACCAGCTCGCCGTCGACGTACAGCCGGCCGGCGTTGATCTTCTCAAGATGGTTGATGCACCTGAGGAAGGTGCTCTTGCCGGAGCCTGAGGGGCCGATGAGGCAGAACACCTCGCCCGGCTTCACCTCCAGGTCGATGCCCTTGAGCACCTCGACGTGGCCGAAGGACTTGTGCACGCCCTGCGCCCTGACCATCGGGACGCCGCTCTTCACGGCGGCGCCCTCGGCCTTGTTCAGCTTGTCGCTCATGCGCTCACCGCTCCCTTCGGCCGGCCCAGCGAGAACATGTTGGCCTTCACCTTCTGCCACGGGGTCGGCGGCAGGCTGCGGCTGGAGCCGCGGGCGTAGTACCGCTCGATGTAGTACTGCCCGACGCTCAGGATCGAGGTCATGATCAGGTACCAGGCCGCGGCGAGGAAGTACATCTCCACCGGGGCGCCGGAGTTCTGGCCGATGTCCTGGGCGTAGCGGAACAGCTCGGGATACTGGACGGCCGCCACGAGCGAGGTCGTCTTCAGCATGTTGATGACCTCGTTGCCCGTGGGCGGCACGATCACGCGCATCGCCTGCGGGATGATCACCCGGCGCAGGGTCTTGGCGTGGCTCATGCCGAGCGCGTGGGCCGCCTCGGTCTGGCCCTCGTCCACCGCGAGCAGGCCCGCCCGGCAGATCTCGGCCATGTACGCCGCCTCGTTCAGACCCAGGCCGAGCAGCGCCGTCAGCAGCGGCGTCATGAAGTTCGACCAGTAGTCCTTGTAGAACGGCATCAGGTTGATGTACTCGAAGACCAGGCCCAGGTTGAACCAGAGGAACAGCTGGACCAGGACCGGGGTGCCGCGGAAGAACCAGATGTAGAACCAGGCGATCGACGAGGTCACCGGGTTCCTCGACAGCCGCATGATCGCGAGGACGATGCCGCCGACGATGCCGATCAGCATCGACAGGACGGTCAGCAGGAGGGTCTTGCCGACACCGGTCATGATCCGGTGGTCGAAGAAGTACTCCGGCACCGCATGCCAGTTGATCTTGCCCTGGCCGAACGCGTAGATGATCGCGACGAGGATCGCGATGGCCACGACGGCGGTGACGTAGCGTCCGTAGTGCCGGACCGGGATGGCCTTGACGGCCTCCGGGCGGGCCGCGGGCGCCGCCCCGGCCGTCTTCTCGTTGTCAGTCACGGGTGTTGCCTCTCGGTGGCCGCTTGTCTGCGCGGGTCACTTGCCGCCGTTGATCACGGACTGCTTGACGGCGCCGTCCTGGGCGCCCCACTTCTGGAGGATCTTCGCGTACTCGCCGTTCTTGATGATCGCGTTCATCGCGGCCTGGAGCGCGTCGCGCAGCTGCGTGGCCTCCTTGGAGACGGCGATGCCGTACGGGGCCGCCTCGACCTGCTGGCCGACGGTCTGGAAGTCCTTGCCGCCGCCGGAGGTCTTCACCGCGTACGCGGCCACCGGGAAGTCGGAGGAGGCGGCGTCCACGCCGCCCGAGCGCAGCCGGGTCTGGGACTGCTGGTCGTCGTCGAAGGGTTCGATGGAGAGCTTCTTGCCGCCCGGACACTTCTTGGCCTCCTGCTTGGCCAGGTCCTCCGAGACGGTGCCGCGCTCGACGGCGATCTTCTTGCCGCACAGGTCCGCCCAGCCGGTGATGCCCTGGGTGTCACCCTTGCGCGTGTAGATCGAGACGCCGGCGGTCAGGTAGTCCACGAAGTCGACGCCCTCGCCGACCTTCTTGCCCGTGTCGGGGTCGACGCCCTGCTGGCGGTTCTTGTTGTCCGTCATCGCGGACATCGCGATGTCGTAGCGGCCCGAGCGCAGACCGGTGAGCAGGCCGTCGAAGGTGCCGTTCTCGAACGTCAGCTTCACGCCGAGCTGCTTGCCCATGGCGGCCGCGAGGTCGGGGTCGAGGCCGGTGACGTTGCCGGACGAGTCCTTGAACTCCACGGGGGCGTACGCGATGTCCGATCCGACCTTTATCTCGCCCTTGTTCCGGATGTCGGCCGGGAGCTTGCTGCCGAGCGGGGCGCCGGCGACGGAGGAGCCGCTGCCGGAGTCCTTGCTCTTGTCCTTCGTCTGGTCCCCGCAGCCGGTGACCAGCAGGGCGCCTGCGACCGCGATCGCGCCCACCGCGGCCAGACGGGAGTGCGCGGCAGTGGTGCGACGGGTGGAACGTGCGGTCATCGTGGATCCTCCGGCGGATGGGAAGAGATGAAGAAGTACCGATGGGTCGACTGGAACACACACCTTCGGGTGTCACGACCTCGCGGGTTTACGGCATCTTGCCATTCGGACTGCGCCATGCGAGGTGGCGACTATGTCAAAATCGCATAACGGGTGACCCCCCGAACCGCATCAGGTCGGTACAGCAACGGTCGTTGGCTGCCGGACCATCTGCGGAAATCCAGCACTTACGCCGGAAAATCTTCGGCATATCTCACGATGTGGTCAATGCATCTACCCGCGTAGCAGTGGCTGTGCGCCCGGCTGTGTGCCCGGTCGCGGGCCCGGCGGCGCGCTCTTGGGGCGGACGTCAGCCTCGTGTCATCCGCGTGTGGCTCTCTGGTTGTCAGATGTGACCTTGGACCTAATGGACTCGTCGTGAGCACCGTCCGTCCGGTAAGAAGGTTCTTTACACCCCTCATCCGGGGCTCAGGGCGCGTGTGCGGCGCGCCCGTCGCGTATGTGCTCGTACGTATCAGCAATCGGGCCGTACGCGGTGCCCGCCCACCCCTCACCAGGAGTGGTCGACCCTCAAACCATGCATACCTAAGGGGTAAGACAAAGTGGCAGCGGAGATCGTCAATCCTCGCAGCGACAGCAATACGGATCAGGACACCGGGGCCGAGCCCCTCGAGTCCTTCGATCCCGCGTTCGCGCTGCACCGCGGCGGCAAGATGGCCGTGCAGGCCACCGTGCCGGTCCGTGACAAGGACGACCTTTCCCTCGCGTACACGCCCGGCGTCGCGCGCGTGTGCACCGCGATCGCGGAGCAGCCGGAGCTGGTCAACGACTACACGTGGAAGTCCAACGTGGTCGCCGTCGTGACCGACGGTACGGCCGTGCTCGGGCTCGGGGACATCGGTCCCCAGGCCTCCCTCCCCGTGATGGAGGGCAAGGCGATCCTTTTCAAGCAGTTCGGCGGCGTCGACGCGGTCCCGATCGCGCTCGACTGCACGGGCGTGGACGAGATCGTCGAGACCGTCGTCCGGCTCGCCCCGTCCTTCGGCGGCGTGAACCTGGAGGACATCTCGGCGCCCCGGTGCTTCGAGATCGAGAAGCAGCTCCAGGAGCGCCTCGACATCCCGGTCTTCCACGACGACCAGCACGGCACGGCCGTCGTGACGCTCGCGGCGCTGCGCAACGCGGCGAAGCTGAGCGGCCGGGAGATCGGCGACCTGCGGGCCGTCATCTCGGGCGCCGGCGCGGCGGGTGTGGCCATCGCCAAGATGCTGATCGGGGCCGGCATCGGGGACGTGGCCCTCACGGACCGCAAGGGCGTCATCTCGGCCGACCGGGGGGACCTCACCCCGGTCAAGCGCGAGGTGGCCGGCTTCACCAACAAGGCGGGCATCACCGGCACGCTGGAGGACGCCCTCGCGGGCGCCGACGTCTTCATCGGCGTCTCCGGCGGTACGGTGCCCGAGGCGGCCGTGGCCTCCATGGCCGAGGGCGCCTTCGTGTTCGCGATGGCCAACCCGAACCCCGAGGTGCACCCGGACGTCGCGCACAAGTACGCGGCGGTCGTCGCCACCGGGCGCTCGGACTTCCCGAACCAGATCAACAACGTGCTGGCGTTCCCGGGCATCTTCGCGGGCGCGCTCCAGGTGCGGGCCACCCGGATCACCGAGGGCATGAAGATCGCCGCCGCCGAGGCGCTGGCCGCCGTGGTGGGTGACGACCTCGCCGCCGACTACGTGATTCCGTCGCCGTTCGACGAGCGGGTCGCCCCGGCGGTGACCGCGGCGGTGGCCGCGGCCGCCCGCGCCGAAGGGGTCGCGCGTCTCTGAGCCGCACCCCTGCTGACACGACTGGCCCCGCCTGCTGAGGCGGGGCCAGTCGTGTCAGAGGGGCTCCGTACGACGTCGGCGCGTGGCCTGCGCCGCACGGGTGCCGGTGTGCAAGAGGGGATGTGTCACAGGGGCGCCTGGTTCCCTCGGCTGATCCACGCACCTATCGTCGGGCCCATGTTCGCTGTCTACGCCGCCCGAATCGACCGCGACCAGCCGCTCACCGGCCTTGAGTTGGGGGAGCGTCCGGCTCCCGAGGCCCGGCCCGGCTGGAGCACGATCGATGTGCGCGCCGCCTCCCTCAACCACCACGACCTCTGGTCCCTGCGCGGCGTCGGCCTCCCCGAGGGCCGGCTGCCGATGATCCTCGGCTGCGACGCCGCCGGGGTCGACGCGGACGGCAACGAGGTCGTCCTGCACTCCGTCATCGGCCAGACCGGACACGGCGTCGGCCCGGACGAGCCGCGCTCCATCCTCACGGAGCGCTACCAGGGCACCTTCGCCGAACAGGTCGCCGTACCGACCTGGAACGTGCTGCCCAAGCCCAAGGAGCTGTCCTTCGCCGAGGCGGCCTGTCTGCCCACCGCGTGGCTCACGGCGTACCGGATGCTGTTCACCAACGCCGGGGTACGGCCCGGCGACTCGGTCCTCGTGCAGGGCGCGGGCGGCGGGGTCGCCACGGCTGCCATCGTGCTCGGCAAGGCGGCGGGGCTGCGCGTCTTCGCCACCAGCCGGGACGAGGCGAAGCGGAAGCGGGCCCTGGAACTGGGGGCCGTGGAGGCCGTGGAGTCGGGGGCGCGGCTGCCGCAGCGGGTGGACGCCGTGATCGAGACCGTGGGCGCGGCCACCTGGTCGCACTCGGTGAAGTCGCTGCGGCCCGGCGGGACGATCGTCATCTCCGGGGCGACGAGCGGTGACCGGCCCTCGCACGCCGAGCTGACCCGGATCTTCTTCCTGGAGCTGAAGGTCGTCGGCTCGACCATGGGCACCAAGGAGGAGCTGGAGGACCTGCTCTCCTTCTGCGCCGCGACCGGCGTACGGCCCGTCATCGACGAGGAGCTGCCGCTGGACCGGGCCCGTGAGGGCTTCGAGCGGCTGGCGTCGGGCGAGCAGTTCGGGAAGATCGTGCTGACCAATTCCTGAGTCCGGCCGGTCGGTCGACCGTTACGACACGGCTACCGTGTCAACGTCGGTTGACGTGGCAGCCGTGTCAATGTAAGTTGACATCATGACCGATGCAACCGATCTCGCCGAGCGTGCCGGTGACCGCGACCCTCGGGTGGGACTGCGGGCCGTCGCCGCATTGCGCAGGCTGCTGGAGCAGCTGGAGGCGGTGCAGGTGCGCAGTGCGCGCAATCAGGGCTGGTCGTGGCAGGAGATCGCCGCGGAGCTGGGTGTCAGCAGGCAGGCCGTTCATAAGAAGCACGGGAGGCAGTGATGTTCGAGCGCTTCACCAGGGACGCCCGCGAGGTCGTCGAGGGCGCGGTCGGCCACTGCGAACGTGCGGGGGAGCGGAGGGTGGGCGCCGAGCATCTGCTGCTCGCCCTTCTCGACCGGGACGGCGGCCGTGCGTCGACCGCGCTGGCCGCGCTCGGGCTCGCGCAGCGCAAGGCCTCCGTGCGGGAGGCGCTGGACGAGGCGCGGCGGCGTGCCGGGCTGTCGCGGGCCGACACGGACGCGCTCGCGGGGCTCGGGATCGACGTGTCCGAGATCGTCTCCCGGGTCGAGGAGACGCACGGCGTCGGTGCGATGTCCGGCAGCCGTGCGGACCGGGGCCGATGGCCGGGCCGGCGCTCCTTCGACCGGGGCGCGAAGGACGTCCTGGAGGGCGCCCTGCGCAGTGCCGTCGGCCGCCGCGACGGCCGTATCGGCGACGAACACATCCTGCTGTCCCTGACGATCCGTCCCGGGGTCGCGGGCGAGGTCCTGGCGGATCACGGGGTGACGTACGAGACGGTGCAGGGCGTGCTGTGACGGCCTTGCCCGGCCGGAGGGGCGGGCCTCCTCGGGGCGCCCCTCCGGCCGGGGGCTCCGTCAGGGCTTCGGCTGGTGCAGCAGGGCGGCGATGCGCGCCGCTGCCGTGGACAGGTGCCGACGGGTCTCGCGGAGTTGGTCGGTGGTGACTCCGTGGTCGCGGGCCGTGTCGCGGATGTCGTCGCGGAAGCGGTCCAGCAGGCGGTCCAGGTCGCGGGCCGGGTCTCCGGTGAAGTCCTCGTGGGACCAGGAGGGTTCGTACTCGACCGGGAATTCCTCGGCCGGCGCGATGTAGTCGGGTGCCGGGGTGGTGGGCCGCGCCGTGTCCTCCGGGGTGCGGGTGAAGCCCCGCTCCTTGCCGAGGCCCTTGCTCCACTCCTTGCCGAAGTCGCCGAACTCCTTGGCCAGTTCGGTCAGGCCCTCGCGGACGCCGGTCGGCCAGTCGCCGCGCGTGAAGTGGTCCTGGACGCGGTCCTGGACGTGGCGGGCGATGCGCTGCATCTCCTCCTGCGCCTGGGCCCGCGCCCGCGTCTGCGCCTCCTGGGCCTGGTGGCGGGCCCGCTGGGCCTCCTCGCGGGCCCGGCGGCTCTCGTCCTTGGCACGGCGGGCCTGCTCCTTCCACTCCTGTTTGGCCCGGCGCATCTCCTCCTTGGCGGCACGCCAGGACTCCTTGTCGCCGCCCGCGTACTCCCCGGACGGGCCCGCCGCGCCCGTCCGTGCGCCCTGGCGGGCCTCGGTGGCGGCCGCGCGCATCTCGCGGCGCAGGTCACCGGCCGCGCCGCGCACATCGGCCCTGATCTCGGCCGCCAGCTCCGCGACGGACTCGCGGATCTCCAGCTCCAGGTCGGCCAACTCGCCGCTGCGATCGGCCAGTTCGGCGCGGCCCGCGTCGGTGATGGAGTAGACCTTGCGGCCGCCCTCCGTGGCGTGCCGGACCAGGCCCTCGGCCTCCAGCTTGGCCAGGCGGGGGTAGACCGTGCCCGCCGAGGGGGCGTAGAGCCCCTGGAAGCGTTCCTCCAGGAGCCTGATCACCTCGTAGCCGTGACGCGGGGCCTCGTCGAGCAGCTTGAGCAGGTACAGGCGGAGGCGCCCGTGGGCGAAGACGGGGGGCATGTCAGAGCACCTTCTTGTCGGTCGTACCGTCGGCCGGGGCGTCGGAGGTGTCGGAACCGCCGGTGGCGTCGGCCGCCTCCGCGTCCTGGCCGGAGACGGAATTCTCCCCTGCGGCGGCCGGGGAGTCCGCGGCGGGGGCGGCGCCCGGGGTCCGTGGAGGCTCCGACTCCCACGGGGTGCGCTCCTCGTCCTCGCGCGGTGGCCGGCGCAGCAGGGCGATGGAGCCGGAGACCGTGGTGGCCCGGAGCCGGCCGGTGCCCGCGCCGAGCCGGCCGGTGATCTTGTGGGCGCCCCACGCGCCGTGCACCCGCAGTCCGTCGAAGGCGTTGGAGATGGTGCCGCTCGCGGTGTTCGCCTCCACCTCGGCGTCCGCCGGGTGCGGCAGGCGGATGGCGATCTCGCCGGAGACGCTGGTGAGGCTGACCTCCGTCGGGCCGTCCGGGTCCAGGTCGATGATCATGGATCCGCTGACCGAGTCGGCGTGGACGGAGCGGCCGGAGCCCTCGACCACCGTCAGGTCGCCCGAGACCGAGTTGAACCGCAGGTCGCCGGTGACCGCCTGGGCCTCCAGGTTGCCCGACACGGTGTCCGCGTGGACCGGGCCGGAGAGGGCGACCAGGGTCGTGTCACCGGTCACGCCCTTGACCGCGGCGGGGCCCTGGATGCCGGAGACGATCGCCTCGGCGTCGACGACGCCGACCTCCACGCGTGTGTCCGCCGGGACCGCGAGGGAGACGACGGCGCTGCGGCGCCAGCCCTTGCGGTCGAGCCACTTGAGGAAGCCCTTCCAGGGCAGGTCCTCGTAGGCCACCGTCAGCCGGCCGCCCTCCTCGGTGACCACGAGGGGCGGGCCCTTGATCTCCGAGACTTCGAGGCGGGCGGAACCTTCTTCCGTGCCCACCACGTTCACCGTTCCGCTGACGAGGCGGACCCGGAGATCGCTCACGCGTGAGTCGAAGGTCAGCTTCTGGGGCTCTGTCACGGACCATTCGGGCATGGGGGGCCTCCTCGGGCACGGCGGGACGAAGCGCGGCGACACGCTCGCGACACGCCATATCGCGTCTTCCCTATTCACGATATATCGCGGTCGCGGAAAGTCAAGACACCCTTTCGTGGGCCTCGCGGACGCGGCCCCCGGCGGTCGCGGTACGGCCGGGTCGCCGCACCGCCCCGCCGGGGGCCGCTGTCGTACCGCCGGGAACCGGGACTATTCGTCGTCCTCGTCGTCCAGGCGGGCCAGCCAGGTCGCGAGGCGTTCCACCGGTACCTCGAAGTCGGGGTTCAGGTCGACGAACGTGCGCAGCTGCTCGGCGAGCCACTCGAAGGTGACCTCTTCCTCGCCGCGCCGCTTCTCCAGTTCTTCGATGCCTCGGTCGGTGAAGTACATGGATGCCGCTCCGTCGTTCAGTGCAGGGATAGGGCCGCTCCCGGGCGGGAAGAACCCTCAACCTGTGAGAGGTGGAAGATGCCGCTCTTCCGCCTGAGGAGTCTGGCGAGAACAGGAAAATGATAGGCAGCCGCCGGCCCCGGCGGGCGAGCGGTCCGCGCGGGGCGGAACGGGGCGAGGGGACGGGGGAGCATGAGGAACGCACAGTCGCCGGAGTCGACGCGGGTAGCGCGGATCCAGCTGCCGGACGGCACGCCGGTGTGGGCCCGGATCTCCGGGGCCGAGGAGCTTGCCGCTCCGCCAGGGGGAGACCCGTCGGGGGGACTGTCGTACACGGACACCGGGTTCGCCGAGCGGGTGGAGGCGAGCGTCGAGAGCCTCCAGTCGCTGATCACCGGGGTCGCGCGGTCGCTGTCCGGCCCGTTGCGGGCGGTGCGGCCGGACGAGGTGAGCGTCGAGTTCGGCATCGAGCTGACCGCGAAGGCCGGAAAGGTGGTGGGCCTGCTCGCGGACGGCGAGGCCAAGGCGGCCATCACGGTCACCCTGACCTGGCACGGGGACGGCCCGCCGGACCCGTCGTCCGGGGACGTTTCCGCCACCCGGCCGGTCCACGGCCCCGACGGCGCGCCCCCGCCCCCGCGGACCCCCGGCCCGGCCTCCGGTACCGGCGCGTCCACCGGCGCTCGGGGGCACGGGGGCGTCGGGGACGGCGGCGTCGGGGGCACGGCATGACGCAGGGGTACGACGGGGGCGCACCGGACGGCTTCGATGCTGCCCGGCTTGCGCTGCGTGAACTCGTTCTCGCGGCGACGGTGCGCATTCATCACGCGGGTGCCGGGTATGCCCACGACGAGCCCGGCAGCTTCCTCGGCAGCGGCTTCTTCGTCGCGCCGAACTGGGTTCTGACCTGCGCACACGTGGTTCACGCCGAGGAGGGGGGCGAGGTCGTCGTGGTGTACCGGACCAGCCCCTACGACGACCCGTGCGCGGTACCCGGGCAGGTGGCGGCGACGCTGCCGGAGCACGCCGGCCGACTCCTCCCCGGCAGCTGGACCGCCCCGGATCTCGCGCTGGTCCGGCTCCGCGAGCCCGTCGGCCACGCGTGCGTGTACGTCTCCGAGCGGCCCAACCCGCACTTCGGCGGGACCAGGGTGTACTACGCGGGCTGGACGGGCGCCCGCGGCCGGCTGGAGATCCTCGACGGGTACCTCTCGGTCCAGGGGACGATCAGCGCCTGGTCGCCGGAGGAGCAGGTACGGCTCGGGCAGAACGACCTGCCGCCCGGCGTCTCCGGCGGGCCGGTGATCGACCCCGTGCGCGGTGAGGTGGTCGGGGTCCTCAAGTCCCGCGCGGACCACGGCGCGGGGGGCACGTCCATCGGCGTCGAGCAGCTGCGCACCCTCCACCGGAGCGACGCCCGGCACGACGGCGCCGAGGGGAACGGCAGCCACCATCACAGCGCCGAGTGGAACGGCGGCGACGCCAACGGCACCTTCCCGGGCCGCGCCGCCCCGAGCCTCGCCGCTCCCCGCGACGCCCCTCCCGGCGGCACCCATCGGGGTGCCGTCCCCCCTGGCCCCGTCCGCCACACGGACACCGCCCCTCACACCGGTCCCACCCGCACCGGCCCCACCGAACACGCCGACCTCTACCAGGCCGTCTTCCACGCCCACGACCGCTATCACCGCGACCGTCAGCAGCCCTCCGACTCGACGGCGCCCACCTGGGCCGACATCCAGGGTGAGCTCGGCGCGCGCCCCGGGCGTGCGCTCAGTCCGCACGAGCGAGGGGAGCTGCTCGGGCGGCTGGCCGATCTGCCGCCGCCGGTCAGCACCCGCGGTCTGCTCGGCATCCTCGGTTCGCTGCCCGGCTTCCGGCTGCCCTCCCTGGTGCCCGCGCCGCGCGGCTGGCGGGACGGCCTCGGCGTGCTGTACGAACACGCGCGGCAGGACGAGGCGCGCAGGCTCGTCATCGGCTACGCGATGCGGATCCTGCTGGCCGACCGTGACCGCACGCGCAGCGTGCTCGCCGCCGAGCGCGCCCTGTGGGAGTGGGTGTGGCACGCGTCGACGGGACTCGACAGCGGCTATCGCACCGAACTCACCCAGCAGCGCGAGGAGTTGCTCGGGCGGGAGCGGGCCGGGCACGAGCGGGCCGACGACGATCCCGGCCGGGTGCCGGAGCGCCCCGCGCCGCATCCGCCGCTCGCGCCGCCCGGGCCGTCCGTGCTGCTGGTGGTGCTGTGCCGGGGCTGGGAGCCCGACCGCTGCGACTGGTCGGTCTGCGTCGCGGACGTGGACGGCGGGACGACGCTGCTGCACGAGACCCAGCGCACCGCGCTGGCCGACCTCGGCGACCGGGCGGCCGCCGTGCTCACCGAGGCCTTCCGGCAGTGCGACGAGCCCGGACGGCCCGCCCCCCTGTACGTGGCCCTGCCCCACCGGCTCCTGGACACGCCGGTGGACGACTGGCGGCTGCGGCCGGACGGCGTCCCGGTGGGCGTCGAGCGGCCGGTGCTCATGCGCTGCTCGGACCGTGACCAGCTGCCCGACGAGGGGGCGCAGAGCCCCGGCGCCCGGCCGGCGGCGGCCTGGGAGCCGTACGACGACGGGGACGGCGAACGCCGCGACCGCTGGCACCGGCTGCACACCCGTCAGGCGCGGGCCGAGGTGCTCGACTGCGACGACGGAGTGCGCAGGCCCGTACCGGACACCCCGGCGCTGCGCGGCCTCGCGCCGCACGACGTCCCGGTGCTCTGCCGCCTGGGCGACCAGCGCTACGCGAGCGACCCCGCCTCGCTCGGCCGGATCCTGGACGCAGGCTTCGGGGTGGCGGTGTGGCGTCGCAGGCGGTGGCAACCCGAGTCCGTGTGCGGCGAGTTCCACCGGGGTGCCAAGACGGTCGTCGACGACGGCGTCGGGGTGGCCCTGCTGCCCGGGGTGGTGCACGGACTGCGCCGCCAGGTCCACGCGGGGCTCACGGAGGCCTACTGGGCCCATGGGATAGCACTGTTGTACGACGACCCGCACAGCCCCCTGCCCGGAACCGGAGATCTGCTGGAGGCGCCGTGACGCAGCGCGCGCGTTCCCTCCGGTTCCTCTTACCAGGCGTCCTGAGGGTCGATAACGTGATGCACGTTCGACGGCTGCGGTGGCGGACGAGTGACGACGAGGATTGGACATGACCGAATCCAGTGAGTGGCTCATCTACCGAGGCGCCGGGGAACCGCACGACGGGATGAGCAGGCTGCCGCCGCCACCGCCCTGGCGGGACTTCTCCGGCCGGGACGCGGACGGCGACAGCTCCCAGGACCGCAGGCTCGGCGCGCACCGGCACCTGGCCGAACTGCACCGGCCCGGCGCGGAGGAGCTGGAGATGATCAACGCGGCGTTGTATCTGCGCCGCCCGTTGCTCGTCACCGGCAGCCCCGGTGCGGGGAAGAGCACCCTGGCCCATTCGGTGGCGTACGAGCTGGGGCTGGGCGAGGTGCTGCGCTGGTCCATCGTCAGCCGCACCGCGCTCCAGGACGGGCTGTACCACTACGACGCCATCGCCCGTCTCCAGGACGTCCAGATCGCGGCGCAGGGGGGCTACGGCGCGGCGGCGGGCAGCCCCGGAGCCGTGGAGGCCATCGGCAGCTACATCCGGCTCGGGCCGCTCGGCACCGCCCTGCTGGCCTCGGACACTCCGCGCGTGCTGCTCATCGACGAGCTGGACAAGAGCGACATCGACCTCCCGAACGACCTGCTGAACGTGCTGGAGGAGGGCGAGTTCGAGATACCCGAGCTCCAGCGCATCGCCGACCGGCTGCCCGGCGGCGAGGCCGAGGTGCTCACCGCCGACGGCGTCAAGGTCCGGGTGCGCGACGGCCGGGTGCGCTGCCGAGCCTTCCCGTTCGTGGTCCTCACCAGCAACGGCGAGCGCGACTTCCCGGCGCCGCTGATGCGCCGGTGCATCCATCTGGAGCTGGACCGGCCCGACCACAACCGGCTCGCCACCTTCGTCCGCGCCCACCTCGGGGACGAGGCCGCGCGGGCGGGCGACGACCTGATCGCCCGTTTCCTGGAGCGTTCCCGCAGTGAACTCCTCGCCGCCGACCAGCTGTTGAACGCGATCCATCTCACCGCGGCCGCCGCCCCGCCGAGCCGCGAGCGCCTCGCCGATCTGCTCATCCAGCGACTCGACCGTTCGAGGTGAGCGCCGATGCCCGACGAAGCGGCACGCCACGGCCCGTTCCCGCCGGACCCCTCCGGCCGACCCGACGCATCCGCCCCCGGCTCCGGACCGCCTGACGGCGCAGACGGCGGTGGTGGCGGGCTGCTGGCCGAACTCGTCCGCCGGTTGCGGGAGATCGGGATGGATCCCGATGCCGAGGAGCTGAGCGACGCGCTGTGGCTGGCGCGCTGGACCGGGGCGGAGGGCGAGGACGACGGGGCGGTGGGTGCCGTCGGCGGGGAGCAGGGCTCTTCGGTCGCGGGTACGGGAACGGGGCCGGGCGAGGCAGGGACCGGACCCGGCGGCGGGGGACAGGCCGAGCAGGATGCCGCGCAACCCGCCCGGTGGGTGGAGCCGGAGGCGGACGTCCCGGTTCCCGACCGGCGTGTGACGCTGTATCCGTTGCCGCAGGACGGCGCCCCGGGCACCCGCGCGAACGGGCGGATCCAGGCACTGCCGATCGGCGTGCCCGCCGCCCCGGTGCTGCCCTCCCTCCTCGAACTCCAGCGCGCCCTGCGGCCGTTGCAGGCCTACCGCAGTGCCGCGCCGGCGTTGCGCACCCGGTTGGACGAGACGGCCACCGCCGAGCTGAGCGCCCGCGCGGGCGGTCTGATCCTGCCCGTGCACCGCGCGGTGATCCGGCGGGACGCCCGGCTCCAGCTGGTGCTGGACGCGGCGCCCTCGATGCGGGTGTGGGACCGGATGTTCGCCGAACTCCACCAGGCGTTCGCCCAGTTGGGCGCCTTCGGGGACATCCAGGTCAGCCATCTGCACACCGGCCCGGACGGCGAGGCCGCGGTCAGCCGCAGCGCGGACGCCCACGCGGCCCCGCTGCACACCGTGGAGCGGCTGAGCGACCCCACCGGCCGCCGGATCACCGTGCTGGTCAGCGACTGCGCGGGCCCGCTCTGGCGCACCGGCCGGGCGCACCGGCTGCTGCACCACCTCGCCCGCCTCGCCCCCGTCGCCGTGCTCCAGCCGCTCCCGCAGCGCCTGTGGAACCGCACCCTGCTGCCCGTGACGTACGGCGAACTGACCCGCGGCGACACCCTGGGCGGCACGAGTCTGCACGTGCGCACCCACGCCGGCGCCCCCGTGGTCCCGCCGCCGGGCGTGCTGCCCGTACCGGTGCTGCCGCCCGAGCCGGTCGCCCTCGGCGCCTGGGCCCGGCTGCTGTCCGGGCCCGGCACCGGACCGGTGCCGGGCGCGGTGGGCTGGGTGCGTCCGGACCAGCCGCCCACACCGAGGGCGCGCACCACGCGCACGCCGACCTCGGTGGAGCGGGTCAGCAGGTTCAGGGCCGCGGCCTCCCCGACCGCCGGCCGGCTCGCCGTATACCTGGCGGCCGCCCCGCTGTGCCTGCCGGTGATGCAGCTGGTGCAGCGCACCATGCTGCCCGGCTCCGGCCCGGCCGAACTCGCGGAGGTACTGCTCGGCGGCCTCGTCCGGCGCGCCGAGGAGGAGTACGGGCCGGACGCCGTCCAGTGGTACGAGATGGACCCCGACGTGCGCGAGGCGCTGCTGTCGACGCTCGGCCGGGACGAGGCCGTTTTAGTCCTCAAGCACTGTTCCGAGTACATCGAGCAGCACTTCGGCAAGGGCCGCGCCAACTTCCCGGCCCTGGCCCTCGCCCAGCTCGCCGGCGCGGCCGACACCGTGTCCGACGCCTCGCCCGAGCGGCTTCCGGTGCCCGCCGCGCACCCGCTGCCCGCCTACGCGCCCGGCACCGGCTACCCCTCCGGCCAGGACGGCGACAACGGCGACGCGACGCTGGTCCCGCAGCCCTTCGCCGAGGTCGCGGCCCGGGTGCTGGAGCGGTTCATGCCGCTGCCCGAACCGTTCCGGGGCGAGACGCCCGGGGGACGGCCGACGCATCCGGCGGTGGTCCGGGCCCGCACCCTGCTCGCCCGGTTCGACGCCGAGGGCATGGTGCAGGACGCCATCGACGCCGTACAGCTGCTGCGCGGCGCCACCGGGCACGAGCGTCCGGCCGGGGCCGACCCCGAGCTGTGGGCGGAGTACGCCTACGCCACACTGCGGCTGTGGGAGGTGCAGGGCGGGGCCGAGCTGCTGCGGGAGGCCGAGACGGCCGCCGAGCAGGCCGTGGCGCACCCGCACGCGCTGCGCGAGAGGGCGGCGCTGGCCCGGGTGCTGCGCGCCGCCGCCACCGACCGCAGGCGCCGCGGTGACCAGCACGGCGCCCTGGGCCTGCTGCGCCGCGCCGACCGGGAGTACGCGGTGGCCTGCGCCGCGCCCGGACTGGACCCGAAGGAGGCGCTGCGGCTCACCCTGGAGCGGGTCGGTGCGCTGGAGACGCAGTGGCACCTCGGCGGCGACGACAGCGCGCTGCTCCAGGGGGCGGTCGGCATGCTGGAGGCGTTCGCCGACATCTGGCCCGACCGCCGGGACCGCCCGCCCGAACTGCCGCTCGCCCACGGCCGGTTGCTGTTGCGCCTCGCGGCCGCCACGACCGACCCCGAGCAGGCCCGCGGCTATGCCGAGCAGGCCTGCGGATCCCTGCGCGACGCGCTGACGGCCGAGGCGGCGCAGGAGAGCCCGGGCGGCGCCGACCGGGCCCGGGAGCGCGTCCGGACCCGCCTCGACCTGGTCGACGCCCTGCTGACGTCGGGCGGGGACCTGGCCGAGGCCCAGGACCACGTCGAGGAGGCGCTGGCCGGCACCAGCAGCCGCGGCCTGCGCTCCCTCCTGCACGTGCGCGCCGGACGCGTCCGGATCGCCCGCTACACCGAGTCGGGGGACCTGCGCGAACTGCGGGACGCCGCCGACGCGTTCGCCCTGGCGGCCGCGGGCCTGCCGAGGGACGCGGCCGGCCACTCCGACGTCCTCGCCGAGTGGGGCGAGGCGCTGTTGCGCCGCGCTGGCGCGGAGAGCGCGGCCCGCGCGTGGGAGCCGTTGTCCCAGGCGATCCGCGTGCTGCGGGACTGCCGTACGGAGACGCCCACGGGCAGCCGGCACACGGCGTACCGGCTGCTGATGCTGGGCCGCGCACTGATCCTGCGCTACCAGCTGCGCGGCGACCGGGTGGACCTGCGGGAGGCGGAGCACCTCTTCGGCCTGGCCGCGGCGGACGCGGCCGATGGGCTGCTGGCCGCCCGCTGCCGGCTGGAGCTGGGGCAGACGCAGTACGAGGCCTACCGCAGCCTCGGCCGGCCCACCCGTCTGGACGACGCGGTGGACGCCTTCCGTGCGGCTGCCGAATCCGCGCGGGACGCCGAGGAGGAGGCCGAAACCGAACGCCGGCGGCTGGACGCGGTGGAGCTGGGTGCGCAGGCGCACCACTGGCGGGGTATGTCCTACGAGGCGGCCGCCCGCCCCCGCGCGGCCCGCGAGGCCTACCGGGCGGCGCGCGCCGAGTGGTCGAGGCTGCCCGACCCCAGCCTCGGCACGGGCGGACCGACGGCGGCGGACACGGCGGAGCGGCTGGCCGAGCTGGAATGAGCTCACCGGCGCGAAGACGCCGGCGGGCCGGAGAGGGAGAGGGGAACGGGGATGGGCGCACGGGACGAGAAACCCCCGCCGGAGGACGCAGGGCCGGTGCCGGACCTGCCGCTGCCGGACCTGCTGGCGCTGGACCTGGAGGAGCTGCGCACCGTCGAGCATCCCGTCCTGAAGGAGGTGCTGGCGGGCCTGCGGGAGCGGGCGGAGCGGCCGAGCGAGATGCTCTGGGGCTTCACCAACTGCCTCTGATTCCCGGTGGCCGCCTCCGCATCCCGGTCAACCAGGCGCAGAAGAAGCCAACTTCGGCCGTCGGGGGTTTGCGCCCGGCCATTGGCCGGGAATGCGCGTCCATACGGGCGGAGAGAGCCGTGGCCCGCGCTCGTATCGCAGCCGGCGGGGCGTACGGCATGGGGGTGCTGGAGTGTCCGAAAACACCGCCGGCGCGCCCGTGGCCCGAACCCCCCGCCCCTTCCGGCAGTTCATCGTCAAGGTGCACGGCCGCTGCAACCTCGCCTGCCGGTACTGCTACCTGTACGAGGGCCCCGACCACACCTGGCGCACCCGCCCGGCCGCCGCCCCGGCCGAGGTCCTGGCCCGCACCGCCGACCGTGTCGCCGAGCACGCGCGCGCCCACGCCCTGAGCACCGTCTCGCTCGTCCTGCACGGCGGAGAGCCCCTGCTGGCCGGCGCGGACACGCTCGCCCGCTTCACCGACGACGTCCGCGCCCGCGTCCCGGCCGGCTGCGCGGTGCAGGCGACCGTGCAGACCAACGCCACCCTGCTGACCCACGCGCGCATGACCGTCCTAGCCCGGCACGGCATCCGCGTCGGCATCAGCCTCGACGGCGGCCGGCCCGCGCACAACGCCCGGCGCGTCGACCACGCCGGCCGGCCCTCCTGGCCCGCCGCGGCACGCGGTGCCCGGCTGGTCGCCGAGCACTTCCCGCGGTCGTACGCCGGCGTCCTCACCGTGGTCGACCCCACGAGCGACCCGGTCGACACCTACGAGTCGCTGCTCGCACTCGGCCCGCCCGCGCTGGACCTGCTGCTGCCGCACGCCAACTGGTCGGCGCCGCCGCCGCACGGGGGCGAGGCGCGGTACGGCGCGTGGCTGTGCCGGGTCTTCGACCGCTGGTGGTCGGCCGGCCGGCGCGAGACGCGGGTGCGGCTCTTCGAGGAGTGCCTGGCGCTGCTGCTCGGCCTGCCGGCCGCCACCGAGTCGCTCGGGCTCCAGCCCTTCGACGCCGTCGTGGTCGAGACGGACGGCTCGATCGAGCAGGTCGACTCGCTGAAGTCGGCGTACGAGGGCGCCGCCGCGACCGGACTGGACGTCTTCCGGCACGGCTTCGACCGGGCGCTCGCCCACCCCGGCATCGCCGCCCGGCAGGCCGGCCCGGCCGCCCTGGCCGACCGCTGCCGGGCCTGTCCGCTGCTCACGGTGTGCGGCGGCGGCCACTACGCCCACCGCTACCGGGCCGGCCACGGCTTCCGGAACCCGTCCGTGTACTGCGCGGACCTCCAGCACTTCATCCAGCACGTGGCCGGCCGGCTGGCCGGGGGCGCCCGGAGCACCGGGCGTACCCGCAGTACCCGCCCGGTGGTTCCGGCGTCATTCGAAGGGGGCACCCCGTGATACCTCCGGCGGTCCCGGACCGGGCACTTGCCGAGCTGAGCCGCACCGAGGGCGGCCCGGACACCCTCGCACTGCTCGTCCGCGACCAGGACACCCGACGGCTGCTCATGCTCCGTGCCGTGCTCGACGCCGCCGAGGCCGCCGACCCCGCCGTCTGCCCCGCTCCGGCGAAACGCCGGCTGCGCGAGGACTGGGCGCTGCTGACGGCCGCGGACCGGGCGGCCGGCGGCGGTGCGCACTCCCCGGCGCGAGCCCGCCTCACCCATCCGCTGCTGGGCCCCTGGGCCCGGCGCGTCCTGACCGGGCTGCACCCCCGCGACGGCCGTCCCACGGCCCGGGACCGCACCGTGCTCCTGCGGGACCTGGCCCACTTCAGCGCGGTCGCCGTGGCCGCCGCGGCCCGCGCCGGGCTGCCCTTCACCACCGAGCTCACCGCCCGCGACGGCGCGCTCACCCTGCCCTCCCTCGGTGCCCTGCGCATGCCCGAGCGGGACGACGTACGGCTCCAAGTCCGATACACCGACGGCCGGTTGACCCTGCGCCGGCCGGACGCGCCCGAGGTCACCGTGTGTCCGGAGCACCTCACCGGCGCCTGGTCCGCGACCCCCGCCTGGCTTCCGGCCCACGCCCTGCCCGGCCTCGTGCCCGGCGCCGCCCCCATGCCGCTGGACGACCTCGACCCCTACCGCGTCCCGCCCCGCGAGCCCGACCAGTACGCGCTCAGCGGGCCCATGCCCCCCGACGACGCCGAACGCAAACGCTGGCTGCAGGCCTGGTCCGGCACGGCCGCCGTACTGCGCGGCGCGGGCGAGCACCGGCTCACCGAGACGCTGGCCCTGCTGCGCTGCCTGGTCCCGCTGGAACCGCCCCCCGGCGCCGCCGGCCGCGGCAGCTCCAGCGCGACCCGGCGCGAGGCGTTCGGCGCGCTCCTCAGCAGCACGCCCGCGACCCCGGTGGCCTTCGCCGCGACCCTCGTGCACGAGGTGCAGCACACCAAACTCGCCGCGCTCAGCGAGCTGGTGGAACTGCACCGGGCCGGCCCCGAGGCCCGCTACTTCGCCCCCTGGCGCCCCGACCCGCGGCCGTACGACGGCCTCCTCCAGGGCGCCTACTCCCACCTTGCCATGGCGGACTTCTTCCAGCGGCGGGCGCTCGCGGACCCCGCCCGGGGAGCGGCCGCATGGGCCGAACACGCCCGCTACCACGCCCAGGTCGGCGCCGCCCTGCCCGCGCTCGTCGGCTCGCCCGACCTGACACCGGCCGGCCGGTCCTTCGTCGACGCCATGGCCGCCGTCCACGAACGGCTCGCCGCGCGTCCGGCACCCCGGGGGTACACGGCACGCGCCCAGGCGTACGTCAAGGCCGTACGCACCCTGTGGCGGCAGCGGCAGCCTCCGGCGCCCCCGCCACCGAATTGGTGAATGGCTGACGTCGCACGCGCCACTGCGGGAAGATCGTCGGGCCCAGGCACGGCGCTGCCGCAGTCGCCGGACTCCCCAGAGCCGCGCCGAGGTTCTACGATTTCAGGTACTACGCGCTGGAGGCCGCTGCATGTCTGAAGCTCGTACACCGGTCCGGTCGACCGGGAAGGGAGCCGCGAGGCAGACCGTCGCGATCAGCTTCGCCGGGTTCAACCGGCCCTGGGCGGCGTGGATCGGGGACAGGCTGGAGCGGCGCGGTCTGCGCGTGGTGTACCTGCGCTGGGACGCCCCGCCGGACCAGTCCCTCACCGGCCTGCTGCGCGACCTCACGCTGGCCGGCGGCCGCACCCTGATCCTGGTCAGCGAGTGGTACTTCCAGCTCGGCCCGCGCACCCACGAGGAGTGGAACGAGGCCCTGCGCGAGGTCGTCGCGCCCGACCCGGAGCGGTTCGCCGCGGTGTCCGTCACCAACACCACCGTGCCCTCCGCCACCGCCGTCCTCGCCCCGGTCGACCTGACCAACATGGGCGCGGAAGAGGCCGAACGACGGCTGCTGGACCGGATGGACGTGCCGCTCGACACCCGGGTCACCGGGGAGGTCACCCGCCAGGCCCCGCGCTTTCCCGCCTCGATGCCCGACGTCTGGGGCGGTGTGCCGCGCCGCAACACCCGCTTCACCGGCCGCGAGCCGCTCCTGAACGACGCCTACCACCTGCTCCGGAACAGCGAGCCCGGCGCCGGCGTCCTCACCCTGCACGGCATGTCCGGCGTGGGCAAGACCCAGCTGGCCGTCGAGTACGCGTACCGTTTCGGCTCCGAGTACGACGTCGTGTGGTGGGTCGGCTCCGAGAAACGGGTCAGCTACCGCCGCCTGCTCGCCGAACTCGCCCCCCAGCTGGGCCTGTCCACCGGCCCCGAGTACGGCGAGCGGCTCCGCGCCGTCCGGGACTCCCTGCGCCGCGGCGAGCCGTACTCCCGCTGGCTGCTCATCCTCGACGGCGCCGACGAGCCCGAGCAGATCTGGGACCTGGTCCCGACCGGCCCCGGCCACGTGATCATCACCTCTCGCAACCCCGAGTGGAGCGAGCACAACAGCAAGCTCCTCGAAGTGCCCGTCTACGCCCGCGACGAGTCCGTGGCCTTCATCCGGCGCCGCGCGCCCCGGCTGACCGAGACGGACGCCGACCAGCTGGCGGAGGCACTGGAGGACCTGCCGCTGCTGCTCGACCAGACGGCGGGCTGGCTCAACGACTCCGACCTGTCCGTCGAGGAGTACATCGGCCTGCTGGAGGGCGGCATCGACCAGGACGTGGTCAAGGTGTCCGCGGACTTCCCGCTCGCCTTCCAGACCGCGTGGTCGATACTGCTGAACAAACTCCGCGAGACCGTCCCCGAGTCCGTCGACCTGCTGCGGCTGTGCACCTTCTTCGCCCCCGGGTTCATCCCCGTCCGGCTGCTGAAGGAGATGTCCCACGACGACCTGCCCGAACAGCTCGCCGGTCTCCTCGACGACCCCCTGCTGTGGAACAAGGCGGTCAACCAGCTCCGCCAGTACTCGGTCGTGCGCCTGGAGTCCCACGAGGGGGCCCTGGACGAGACGGCCGCCACGGGCGAGTCGGTCTACCTGCACCGCATGGTCCACCAGATCGTGCACAAGGACATGCCCGAGTCGGACCGGGGCGAGTTCATCGACGTGGTCCGCCGCGCCCTGGCCGAGGCCGATCCCGGCCGTCCCACGGACACCCGTAACTGGGACGCGTACGCGGAGATCGTGCCGCACCTGAAGTACGCCGACGTCCTGCAGAGCAAGGACCGCAAGGTCCAGACGCTCGTGCTGAACTGCCTGCGCTACATGTGGTTCGCGGGCGAGTACACCTCCGGCGTCAACCTCGGCGCCCGCGCCCTGCGCACCTGGCGGCGGCTGCTGGGCGAGTCCCACCCCCGGGTCTGGGAGGTCACCTACCACTACGCGAACCTGCTGCGCTCCGCCGGGCGGTTCCAGGAGACGGAGGCCCTGGAGCGGGCGGCGGTGGAGCACCTGCGCGAGGAGAAGGGCGAAAGCGACCTGGACCATCTGCGCATGGCCGGCGGACTCGCCGCCGACCTGCGCGAACTCGGCCGCTACGACGAGGCGCTGGAGATGTCCCAGTGGCTCTACGCGGCCTACCGCGAGCTGCTCGGGGACCAGGACTCGCGCACCCTCAACGCCCTGAACAACATCGGCTACACCGTGCGCCTGATGGGCCGCTACGAGGAGGCGCGGGGCATCGACCAGCGCACGCTGGAGGCCCGGCGCCTGCTGCTGAAGGGCCGCCATCCGTGGACCCTCTTCTCCGAGGTGTCGTACGCGACCGACCTGCGGCTGCTCGGCCGTTACGCCGAGGCGGAGTCCGCCCAGGCGAAGAACGTGCGCGAGTACCGGATGGTCATGGGCCGGGACAACCAGGACACCCTGCGCGCCGAGCACAACCTGGCCATGTGCCAACTGCGCGGCGGCGACCGGGCGTCGGCGGGCACGCTCCTTGCGCGCGTGCTCGAAGGCTACGAGCGCAAGCTGGGCGACACCCATGTGCTGACCCTGGCCGCGGCCGTCAGCCAGAGCTGCTTCGCCCGGGAGCACGGCGACATCGACCAGGCCCGCGAGGCCAGCGAATCCGTCATCGCCCGCTACGAGCTGCTGCTCCCCGAAGGCCACCCCTTCGTCATCGGAGCCCGCGCCAACCACGCCCTGATCCTGCGCAGCGTCGGCGAACGGGAGCACGCGTACGCGGTCGCCGAGGAAGCGCTGGCCGGGCTGACCGCGGCGCTCGGCGAGAGCCACCCGCACACCCTCGGCTGCGCCATCAACGCCTCGGCCCTGCGCAACCTCGTCGGGGACGCGGAAGCCGCCGCCGACCTCAGCCGGGCCACGATCGCCCGGGCGGCCGAGACCCTGGGCCGCACCCACCCCCTGACCCTGTCAGCCCGGATCGCCCACGCGGCCGACCTGCGCGCCCTGCGGGACCGTCAGCAGGCCGAGAAGGTCGAGCAGGAGGCCCTCTCCGACCTCGCGGCCACACTGGGCCCCCAGCACACCCACACCATCTCGGCCCGCTCCCGCAACCGCCCGTACTGGGACTTCGAACCGCAGGCGAGCTGAGCGTCCCGCAACGCGAAGGGCCCGGTACCGAGTACGAACTCGGTACCGGGCCCCTGTCGCAAGGCCTACGCCTCGAAGACCTCACGCACCAGCTGCTCCTGCTCCGCCTGGTGGCGCTTGGCGGAGCCGACAGCGGGGGACGAGCCGTGCGGACGCGAGATGCGCCGCAGCCGCTCGCCGTGCGGGACGTCCGCGCCGACCGCCAGGTCCAGGTGGTCGATCAGGTTGAGCGCGATGAACGGCCAGGCACCCTGGTTCGCCGGCTCCTCCTGGGCCCACAGGTACTTCTCGGCGTTCGGGTACTTGTTGACCTCCGCCTGGAGCTCGGCACCCGGCAGCGGGTACAGCCGCTCGATGCGGATGATCGCCGTGTCGGTGACGCCGCGCTTGACCCGCTCGGCCTCCAGGTCGTAGTACAGCTTGCCGGCCACGAAGACGACCTTGCGGACCGCGGCCGGGTCCACCGAGGCGTCGCCGATGACGGGACGGAACTGACCCGACGTGAACTCCTCCGTCTTCGACGCGGCCGCCTTCAGACGCAGCATCGACTTCGGGGTGAAGACCACCAGCGGCTTGTGGTGCGGGTTGTGCACCTGCCAGCGCAGGAGGTGGAAGTAGTTCGACGGCAGGGTCGGCATGGCGACCGTCATGTTGTTCTGCGCGCAGAGCTGGAGGAACCGCTCGACACGGGCCGAGGAGTGGTCCGGGCCCTGGCCCTCGTAGCCGTGGGGGAGGAGCAGCGTGACGCCGCTCGTCTGGCCCCACTTCTGCTCCGCCGCCGAGATGTACTCGTCGACGACCGTCTGGGCGCCGTTGACGAAGTCGCCGAACTGCGCCTCCCACATCACGAGCGCGTCGGGGCGGGCCAGCGAGTAGCCGTACTCGAAGCCCATGACCGCGTACTCGGACAGCAGGGAGTTGTAGACGTTGTAGCGCGCCTGCTCCTCGGCGAGGTACATCAGCGGCGTGAACTCCTCGCCCGACTCGCGGTCGATGAGGACCGCGTGCCGCTGGCCGAAGGTGCCGCGCTGGGAGTCCTGGCCGGACAGCCGGACCGGGGTGCCCTCAAGGAGCAGGGAGCCCACGGCCAGCGTCTCGCCCATGCCCCAGTCGATCGTGCCGTCCTCGACCATCGTCGCCCGGCGCTGCAGCTGCGGCAGCAGACGCGGGTGGACGTGGAACGAGTCCGGGATGTTGACCTGGGACTCGGCGATGCGCTTGACGACCTCCGAGGAGATCGCGGTGTTCACGGCGACCGGGAAGTCCGCCTGCGGGTCCGGCGCCGGCTCGGTGCCCTGCTGGGACGTGACGGCCTCGCGGACCTCGGTGAAGACCTTCTCCAGCTGGCCCTGGTAGTCCTGCAGGGCCTGCTCGGCCTCTTCCAGGGTGATGTCGCCGCGACCGATCAGGGACTCGGTGTAGAGCTTGCGTACCGAGCGCTTCTTGTCGATCAGGTCGTACATCAGCGGCTGGGTGAAGGCCGGGTTGTCCGACTCGTTGTGACCGCGGCGGCGGTAGCAGATGAGGTCGATGACGACGTCCTTGTTGAACGCCTGGCGGAACTCGAAGGCCAGGCGGGCAACGCGGACGACGGCCTCGGGGTCGTCGCCGTTCACGTGGAAGATCGGGGCCTCGATCATGCGGGCCACGTCCGTCGCGTACATGGAGGAACGCGAGGACTCGGGGGCCGCGGTGAAGCCGACCTGGTTGTTGATGACGATGTGGACCGTGCCGCCGGTGCGGTAGCCGCGCAGCTGCGACATGTTCAGGGTCTCGGCCACCACGCCCTGGCCCGCGAAGGCCGCGTCACCGTGCAGGGCGACCGGCAGGACCGTGAAGTCCGTGCCGCCCTTGTTGATGATGTCCTGCTTGGCGCGGGCGATGCCCTCGATGACCGGGTCGACCGTCTCCAGGTGGGACGGGTTGGCGGCCAGCGAGACCGTGATCTGCTCGCCGTCCAGGCCGGTGAAGGTGCCCTGGGCGCCCAGGTGGTACTTCACGTCGCCGGAGCCGTGCATCGACTTCGGGTCGAGGTTGCCCTCGAACTCGCGGAAGATCTGCGCGTACGACTTGCCGACGATGTTCGCGAGCACGTTCAGCCGGCCGCGGTGGGCCATGCCGATGACGACCTCGTCCAGGCGGGACTCGGCGGCGGAGTCGATGACCGCGTCGAGCAGCGGGATGACGGACTCGCCGCCCTCCAGCGAGAAGCGCTTCTGGCCGACGTACTTGGTCTGCAGGAACGTCTCGAAGGCCTCGGCGGCGTTCAGGCGGCGCAGGATCCGCAGCTGCTCCTCGCGCTCCATCTTGGAGTGCGGGCGCTCCACGCGGTCCTGGATCCACTTGCGCTGCTTGGGGTCCTGGATGTGCATGAACTCGATGCCGGTGGTGCGGCAGTACGAGTCGCGCAGCACGCCGAGGATGTCGCGGAGCTTCATCATCGACTTGCCGGCGAAGCCGCCGACGGCGAACTCGCGCTCCAGGTCCCACAGGGTGAGGCCGTGCTCGGTGATGTCCAGGTCGGGGTGCTTGCGCTGCTTGTACTCCAGCGGGTCGGTGTCGGCCATGACGTGGCCGCGGACCCGGTAGGAGTGGATCAGCTCGAAGACGCGGGCGGCCTTGGTGACGTCGTCGTCGTGGCTCGCGTCGATGTCCTTGAGCCAGCGGACCGGCTCGTAGGGGATGCGCAGGGCCTCGAAGATGTCGTCGTAGAAGCCGTTCTCGCCGAGGAGGAGGTTCGCGACGGCGCGCAGGAACTCGCCGGAGGCGGCGCCCTGGATCACCCGGTGGTCGTAGGTCGACGTGAGCGTCATGACCTTCGAGATGCCGAGCTTGTTCAGGGTGTCCTGGCTGGTGCCCTGGAACTCCGCCGGGTAGTCCATGGAGCCGACGCCCATGATCACGGACTGGCCGGGCATCAGGCGCGGGACGGAGTGGACGGTGCCGAGGCCGCCGGGGTTGGTCAGGGAGACCGTGACACCGGTGAAGTCGTCCATCGTCAGCTTGCCGTCGCGGGCGCGGCGGACGATGTCCTCGTAGGCCTGCCAGAACTCGAAGAAGTTCAGCGTCTCGGCCTTCTTGATGGCGGCCACGACGAGCTGGCGGTCGCCGTTGGGCTTCACCAGGTCGATGGCCAGGCCGAGGTTGACGTGCGCCGGCTTGACGAGGGTCGGCTTGCCGTCCTTCTCGCCGAACGCGTGGTTCATCGCCGGCATGGCCTTGATGGCCTGCACCATCGCGTAGCCGATCAGGTGCGTGAAGGAGATCTTCCCGCCCCGGGCGCGCTTGAGGTGGTTGTTGATGACGATGCGGTTGTCGAACAGCAGCTTCACCGGGACCGCGCGGACCGAGGTGGCCGTCGGCAGCTCCAGCGAGGCGTTCATGTTCTTGGCGACCGCGGCGGCCGGACCGCGCAGCGTGACCAGCTCGGGGCCCTCGGGCGCCGCGGCGGCCGGGGCCGGCTTGGCGGCGGCCGGCTTCGCGGCGGCGGGCGCCGGTGCGGGCTGCGCCGGCTTGGCCGGGGCCGGGGCGGCCTGCGCCACGGGAGCCGGCGCCGGGGCAGGGGCCGCGGCGGGCTTCGGGGCGGCGGGCGCCGGCGCGGCGGCGGCCTGGGGGGCCGGGGCCGCGGGCTGGGCCTGCGGGGCCGTGGAGGTGGTCCCTGCGGCCCCCGCGGCCGCAGTACCCGCCGCAGCCGGGGTGGCAGGTGCCCCCGGCTTGTAATCGGCGAAGAAGTCCCACCAGGCGCGGTCTACCGAATTCGGGTCCTGGAGGTACTGCTGATAGATCTCGTCGACGAGCCACTCGTTCGGACCGAACGCAGCTGCGGGGTTCTTCCCGGCTTGGTCGTCGGTGGAGACGCTCGGGTTACTGGGGGACTGTGGCGACACGGCGGCAACCGCCCTCTTCCGCTTCACAAGGTGATGGACAGCGGGAATAAAGGCTACGCCTCCCTGGCCGGGAAGGTCAGGTCGAGCAAGGTCATCGTCGCGTAAGTCACATCGGAAATCTTGTTTCAGGGCTTGATATGGCGGGAAACAAGCGTGGTTCCGCATGTGACAGGGTGCACAAACGCGGGCCCGGCGCGCCTTCCTGTGAAGGGTGGCGCGGGCCTGCCCCTGATCACACGTGTCCAGCTGCGCCGAAACGGCGGCGACCGTCGTGGATCTTGTGCTTCCGGTTCGGACTTTACGTCAACTTGGGACGGAAGTCAGTCCCGGGAGGGTGACGATGATCCGGCAGCCTCGCTCGGATTCGGCCACACCGATCCGGCCGCGGTGCAGATCCACCGCCCAGCGGGCGATCGCCAGCCCGAGCCCCGTGCCGCCGTCGCTGCCCGGGCCGTGCGGCCGGGTGACCGCGCCCCGGTTGAAGCGCTCGAACACCCGGTGCCATTCGGACCGGGGGATTCCGGGGCCCTCGTCCAGGACCTCCAGCTCCAGCGACTCCGGCTGCGGACCGCGCCGCGCCTTCACCGTCACGCGGCCGTGCGGCGGGCTGTGCTTGACCGCGTTGTCGATCAGGTTGGCGACGACCTGGTGGATGCGCTCGGGGTCCGCGTGCGCGGTCAGCTCCGGCGGCGAGACGTCCAGGTGGAGGTGGACGTCGGTGCGCGTGTGGCTGCCGGAGCCGGAGGCGATGCCCGCCCGCGCCGAGGCCACCATGTTGGCCTCCTTCAGCACGCCGGACAGGTACGGCCACACCTCGAAGCGGCGCATCTTCAGCGGGACGACGCCGTTGTCCAGCCGGGACAGGTCCAGCAGGGTCTCCACCAGCCGGCCCAGCCGCTCGGTCTGCTTCAGGGCCGTCCGCATGGTCTCCTGGTCGGCCTCGGTGACCCCGTCGACGATGTTCTCCAGCACCGCGCGCAGCCCGGCGATGGGCGTGCGCAGCTCGTGGGAGACGTTCGCGACCAGCTCCTTGCGCTGGCGGTCCTGGGCCTCCAGCTCGTCGGCCATGACGTTGATCGTCCCGGCCAGGTCGCCCAGCTCGTCCCGGCGGTTCTCGCGGACCCGGCGGGTGTAGTCGCCCTGCGAGATCGAACGGGCCACCGCGTTCATCTCGTCCAGCGGCGAGGTGAGCGAGTGCGCCACGAACTGCGTGATCAGCAGTGTGGCGATCATCGAGAAGACCGTGATGAAGCGCAGCTCGGTCTTGGTGTGCACCGCGATCATCGACAGACCGGTGGTGATCAGCACCGAGATGACGACCAGCGCGCCGAGCTTGGTCTTCACCGAGAACGGGCGTACGCCGCCCCAGGGGTCCTCGCCGAGGCTCCCGGGGCTCCTCCGTGCGGCCTGGCGCCCGCCGTCGCTCATGGCGTCGGTGTCTCCAGGGCGTAGCCCACGCCGTGCACCGTACGGATCCGCTCGGCGCCGATCTTCCGGCGCAGCGCCTTGATGTGGCTGTCGACCGTGCGGGTCCCGGAGGCGTCCGCCCAGTCCCACACCTCGGCCAGCAGCTGCTCCCGGGAGAGCACCGCGCGCGGGGTGTTCGCCAGGCACACCAGCAGGTCGAACTCGGTCGGCGTCAGGTGGACGTCCTCGGACTTCACCCGCACCCGGCGCTGCGCGTGGTCGATCTCCAGCTCGCCGAGGCGCAGGATGCCGGAGCGGGGCGTGGTGGCCGCGAGGGCCGCCCGCTCCACCCGGCGCAGCAGCACGTGCACGCGTGCCGCCAGCTCGCGCATCGAGAACGGCTTGGTCATGTAGTCGTCCGCGCCGACGCCGAGACCGACGAGCATGTCCGTCTCGTCGTCCCGCGCGGTCAGCATCAGTACCGGCACCGGCCGCTGCGCCTGGACCCGCCGGCAGACCTCGAGACCGTCGAAGCCCGGCAGCATGATGTCGAGGATCAGCAGGTCGGGCTGCCAGGCCTCGGCCGTGTCGACCGCGGCCGGACCGTCCGCCGCCGTCTGCACGAGAAATCCCTCGGCGCGCAGCCGGGCCGCGATGGCGTCGACGATCGTGGGGTCGTCCTCGACGACCAGCACCCGGCGCTGAGCGCCCGGGGTGCTCGTCGCCGCGCCGCTCTGGGAGGTGTGTGTCTGCTCCATCGCCCGCCCCTGCTTGTTGCTTTCCGGAATCAGTGGGGTGATCCCATGTCTGCGTTCGACGCTTGGTTGATCCGTTGAATGATCCGCGTCAGGGCAGCACATTACGGGGATCCGCCGGGCCGCCGCTATCCAGGGCGGACCGCGAGATGCACGGCGTCCGGAACGCCCCGGGCAACCGGCACCTCTTCGGTACGCACCTGCCGGAATCCGGCATTCCGCAAGCTTCCTTCAAATTCCGGAGAGGGTGCGGCCGACCACACGGCGAGCACCCCGCCGGGGTTCAACACCCGTGCGCAGGAAGCGAGTCCGGCGGGAGAGTACAGGCTGTCGTTGCCCTCCGTGACGGTCCAGCCGGGCCCGTTGTCGATGTCCAGGCACAGGGCGTCGAACGTGTCCGATGTCTCACGGACGTAAGGAACGAGATCGTCCTGGACGACGTCGGTGCGCGGGTCGGCGAGCGCGGCGGCGGACAGCCGCCCGAGCGGCCCGTCCCGGTGCCAGTCGACGACGGCCGGTTCGCGCTCCACCACGGTGATCCGTCCCCAGCGCCCGTCCGCGGCGGCGTGTGCGAGCGAGAATCCGACGCCGAGCCCGCCGATCAGCAGCGCCGGCCCCGGCCGCCCGTCCAGCGCGTCGTACGCCGCGTCGACCAGCAGCCGCTCCGAGCGGCCGTCGGAGGTGTCCATCAGAAAACACCCGTTGGCGATGATCTGGAGCAGTGTGCCGTGTCTGCGCAGCACCACCTCGCCGTACGGGCCGTCACGCCGGTCGAGGACCACGGGAGTGTCGCACGCGGCAGTCATGCTCCCATCCTGCTTGAACGTGTCCTGTCGTTCACGGGAATTGCGGATGGCGGTGGCACGGCCCCGGTGCGGTGTACCCGTCCGAGGGGCGTACGCCGGAGTGCGGACGCGAGCGGAATGTAGGAGGTTGCTGAGAATCGGCTCCTGCGTGGCGTCGGTCATAGACATGCGCCCCGTCGAGCCTCAATGGTGGGCGCGACGGAAGGAGTGCCTCATCGTGGAACGGACCGCGACGGGCCCTGCGGCGGCCGCGTCCCCGCCCCCGGCGGGCACGCCCCTGTCCGACGGCGCCGCCGTCGTGCCGGCCGCCGCGTTCGAGGGCCTCCTGGACGGCATGCCCCGCCAGCGCGGCACCGCGCCGGCCGCCCCCGTACCCGTCCAGGCGCCGCGTCCGGTTCCGGCCGCCCGGCTGTGGCGGCTGCTGCCCACCCCGGGCGCCACGCCCTTCACCTTCGGCTACGCGGCCCTCCTCGCCGTCACCTCCGCCTTCGCGGCCGTCGCCGACCCCGGCCTGGTGAACGCCCTCTACCGGGGCTCCAGCACGGACGTGGCCCACCTGGTGCAGTCGCCCGCGGTGGTGCTCGTGACGAGCGCGCTGTGGATCGCGGGCGGGATCCTCTCGCCGTACAGCGCGGCCTTCGTGCTGGTGCTCACCGCGCTGGAGCGGCGTATAGGGGGAGGGCGCGCGGCCTGTGTCTTCCTGGCCGGGCACGTCCTCGCCACGCTCGCCACCGAGGTCCCGGTGGGCCTCGCCGTCCTGGCGGGCCATCTCCCGGCCACCTCCCTGCACCGCCTCGACTACGGCATCAGCTTCGGTGTGGCCGCCAGCATCGGTTCCCTGGCCGGACTGCTCCGCCCCTGGTTCCGCTGGCCCTTGCTCACCGTGGTCGCCGGTCTGCTGCTGAGCGACCTGGCCGAGTTCGTGGACCCGATGACGGACTGGGGCCACCTGATCGCGTTGACGATAGGCGTCATGAGCTGGCCCCTCGTGCGCCGCTGGGCCCGCTCCGCCTGACCTCTCACTGCTTTCACCTGCATGGATCTCTACGTCACCCCCTGATCGCTCACAGCGAACAGATGCGGGGAACACCAGCCCCTGCCCAGAGGTTGAGTCGGCATAGCTCAAGTTGACTGCTGAAGGGGAGATCATGGCTACTGAGTCCACGGCGTTCACGCTCGTACTGCCCGTGCTGCCGCTCGACGACGAGGTCGTGCTGCCCGGCATGGTGGTCCCGCTGGATCTGAGCGACGCCGAGGTGCGGGCCGCGGTGGAGGCCGCACAGGCCGCCGCCCGGTCGGCGCCCGGAAAGCCCCAGGTGCTGCTGGTGCCACGCATCGACGGCACGTACGCCAGGACCGGTGTGCTCGGTACGGTCGAGCAGGTCGGCCGGCTGGCCGACGGCGACCCGGGGGCTCTGATCCGCGGCCGCAGCCGGGTGCGGATCGGCGCGGGCACCACGGGGCCTGGCGCGGCCCTGTGGGTCGAGGGCGCCCGGATCGAGGAGAGCGTGCCCGAGCCGCTGCCGGGCCAGGTCGCCGACCTCGTCAAGGAGTACAAGGCGCTGGCCACCAACTGGCTGAAGAAGCGCGGCGCCTGGCAGGTCGTCGACCGCGTCCAGGCGATCGAGGACGTCGCCGCGCTCGCCGACAACTCCGGCTACTCACCGTTCCTCACCACCGAACAGAAGGTCGAACTGCTGGAGACCGCCGACCCGGTGGTCCGGCTCAGGCTCGCCGCGCAGCAGCTCCGCGACCACCTCGCCGAGCAGGACGTGGCCGAGACCATCGCCAAGGACGTCCAGGAAGGCGTCGACAAGCAGCAGCGCGAGTTCCTGCTGCGCCGTCAGCTGGAAGCCGTCCGCAAGGAACTGCGCGAGCTGAACGGCGAGAGCTCCAAGGACTCGGCCGAGGAGTCCGACGACTACCGCGCCCGCGTCGAGGCCGCCGACCTGCCCGAGAAGGTACGCGAGGCCGCGCTCAAGGAGGTCGACAAGCTGGAGCGGTCCAGCGACCAGTCCCCGGAGGGCTCATGGATCCGCACCTGGCTGGACACGGTCCTGGAGCTGCCGTGGAACGAGAGGACGGAGGACGCGTACGACATCCAGGGCGCAAAGGCGGTCCTGGACGCCGAGCACGCGGGCCTGGAGGACGTGAAGGCGCGCATCACCGAGTACCTGGCCGTGCGCAAGCGGCGCGGTGAGCGCGGTCTCGGCGTCATCGGCGGGCGGCGCGGCGGTGCCGTACTGGCCCTCGTCGGCCCGCCCGGCGTCGGCAAGACCTCGCTCGGCGAGTCCGTCGCCCACGCGATGGGGCGGAAGTTCGTCCGCGTCGCGCTCGGCGGCGTCCGCGACGAGGCCGAGATCCGCGGCCACCGGCGCACGTACGTCGGCGCGCTGCCCGGCCGGATCGTGCGCGCCGTCAAGGAGGCCGGGTCCATGAACCCGGTGGTCCTGCTGGACGAGATCGACAAGGTGGGCTCCGACTTCCGCGGCGACCCGGCCGCGGCCCTGCTGGAAGTCCTGGACCCGGCGCAGAACCACACCTTCCGGGACCACTACCTGGAGGTCGAACTCGACCTGTCCGACGTCGTGTTCCTGGCCACGGCCAACGTGCTGGAGGCCATCCCGGAGGCGCTCGCCGACCGCATGGAGATCGTGCGGCTCGACGGCTACACCGAGGACGAGAAGGTCGTCATCGCCCGGGACCACCTGCTCCCGCGCCAGCTGGAGCGGGCCGGCCTGAACGCGGACGAGGTCACGGTCGACGAGGGCGCGCTGCGCAAGCTGGCCGGCGAGTACACGCGCGAGGCGGGCGTCCGTACCCTGGAGCGCTCGATCGCCCGTCTGCTGCGCAAGGTCGCGGCCCAGCACGAACTCGGCGAGCGGGAGTTGCCGTTCACCGTCCGGGACGAGGACCTGCGCGGTCTGCTCGGGCGTCCGCACCACGTGCCCGAGTCCGCCCAGGACCCGGCCGAGCGCCGCACGTCGGTGCCGGGCGTGGCGACGGGCCTCGCGGTCACCGGAGCGGGCGGCGACGTCCTCTTCGTGGAGGCGTCGCTGGCCGACCCGGAGACGGGCGCGGCGGGGCTGACCCTGACCGGTCAGCTGGGTGACGTGATGAAGGAGTCGGCGCAGATCGCGCTGAGCTTCCTGCGCAGCCACGGTGCCGAACTGGAGCTGCCGGTGGCCGACCTGAAGGACCGGGGCGTGCACATCCACTTCCCGGCGGGCGCGGTCCCGAAGGACGGCCCGAGCGCGGGCATCACGATGACGACGGCGCTGGCGTCCCTGCTCTCCGGCCGGCTGGTCCGTACGGACGTGGCGATGACCGGTGAGGTCTCGCTGACCGGCCGGGTGCTGCCCATCGGCGGTGTGAAGCAGAAGCTGCTCGCCGCCCACCGCGCCGGCGTGACCACCGTGATCATCCCCAAGCGCAACGAACCCGACCTGGACGACGTCCCGGCCGAGGTGCTGGACAGGCTCGACGTCCACACCGTGACCGACGTCCGCCAGGTCCTGGAACTGGCGCTCGCGCCCGCCGTGCGCGGCGCGGCCCCGGAGGTTCCGGTCGCGGCGTGACGGACGCTGCCGGACGGACGCAGGCCCGGGTCCCGTGAGGGAGGCCCGGGCCTGCGCCCTGTGTCAGCCGTTGGCCAGCGCCTGCACCCGGTCCAGCGCCCCGTTGAACTTGTCGTGGTCGCCGACCGTCGGGCCGGAGGAGGTGTACTGCCACATCGTGTAGTACCCCCAGCCGCCCGGCAGTGTGCCGGGGTCGGAGGCGTAGCGGGCGATCCACAGCGGGTTGTTCGCCGCGAAGCCGCCGTAGTTCCCGGTGCAGTCGCTCCACCAGCTGGTCGCCGTGTAGATCACGGCGTCCCGGCCGGTGCGCGCCTTGTAGGTGTTCAGGAAGTCGGCGATCCAGCCGACCATCGCGCTCGCCGACTTGCCGTAGCACTCGGCGCCGTACGGGTTCCACTCGATGTCGAGTGTGCCGGGCAGGGTCCTGCCGTCCTTGGACCAGCCGCCGCCGTGGTCCACGAAGTAGTTGGCCTGGGTGGCGCCGCTGGTGGTGTCCGGGGTCGCGAAGTGGTAGGCGCCGCGGATCATGCCGACGTCGTACGAGCCGTTGTACTGCTGGGCGAAGTACGGGTTCGTGTAGTACGTGCCTTCCGTGGCCTTGGTGTACGCCCACCTGACCCCGCTGCTCCACAGGGTCGGCCAGGCGACGTTGCCCTGGTAGCCGGCGACGTCCACGCCCTCGGTCTGGGTGACGGCGCTGTTGGCGGGGGTGGAGCCGGCGCCGTCGTGCGCGAGGACGCCCATGCCCATGTGGGCGGAGCCGCGGCTGGGCGCGGTGCCGCCGGCGGCCTGGGCCGTGGTGAGGGGAAGGGTGAGGGAGAGCGCCGCGAGCAGGGCCGTGAGGAGAGCGCGGGGGGTGCGTATGGTGCCGGGTCCGAGCACGGGCATGGCGTGCCTCCGGGGAAGTGAGGTGGGGGGAGCGGCAGACGCGTGGTGGAACCTGTGGGGGGTCGTCCCACTGGGCGTGGGCATGCCATTCATTGCCTGGTAAAGAAGCTACGCACGTAGATGACGGCGTGGGAAGGGGGTCCGGACGCCGCCGTTGGTCTACGCCTGCGAAATACTTACGGAGCTGCGGCAATGACGGCGTTTGACAGAAACTTTCAGAATCGCGAAACCGAGCAGGGGTGCTGACGTGCACGAGCACGGAAACGACGGCGCACATCGCGCCGCCGGGCAGATGACGCCCAGTGGTGCAGACCAGGAATTCCTGGCGCTGGAGCGGGAGTTGACCGTGCTCCTGCGGCGGGCGCGGGCCAACCAGGGCGAGATGGCCCGCGAGGTCCATCCCGACCTGGAGTCCTCCGCGTACGGGCTGCTCATCCGGCTCGACGAGTGCGGCGGCCAGCGGGCCACGGAGCTGGCCGGCTACATCGGCGTCGGCAAGGCCACCATGTCCCGCCAGCTGCGCGCGCTGGAGGAGCTGGGCCTGATCGCCCGCGAACCGGATCCCGCCGACGGCCGCGCCTGGCTCGTCACCCTCACCGACGAGGGCCGCGGCCGGGTCGGCACGGTGCGCGAGGCCCGCCGCGGCCGCTACGTCAGCCAGCTCGCCCACTGGGACCGCCACGAGGTCGCCGAGCTGGCCCGGCTGCTGCACCAGCTCAACGGCGTCATGGAGAAATAGCCGTGGATAGATGTGAATAGACGTGCATGGTCACGGTCTCACGGGGCAGCGGGGCAAGAGCGGAGCCGTGTCGGCGTACGGCGTACGGCTCACAGTTCCGCGTACACCACCGTCGCGTCGTCGTGCGTCTTGCTCCTCCGCAGGAAGGTCCGTTCCTCGCTGTCCGCCGTCTCCAGCTCCCGCACCCGGTCCACGAGTGACCGGGCGCCCTCCTTCGCCACCAGGTCGAACAGGGCCGTCCAGTCGCCCTCGTGGAACGTCTCCGTCCAGCGGGTCGCCCCGTCCGTCAGGGCGGCCAGGGCCCGGACCCCGGCGCGCGGCGCGGTGCCGGTGACCGCGCGGGCGGATACGGCGGGGTCGGCGGCGGCAGTGAAGAAGCCGCCCTCCTTGTTGCGCAGGTTCGCGTCCACCAGGGCTTCCGTGGCGAGCGCGGTGCGCGGGAGCCGGGCCAGCCGGTCGTCCAGGACCGGCACGACCGTACCGTCGGCCGCCTTGAGCAGCAGCGCGGCATCGGACAGCACCAGGTACTCGACGCTCTCGGCGGACCAGCGCGCCAGGGCGACGGTTGCCTGCGGGGTTCGCGGGTGAGAAAGGTCACAGGTGTCCGCATGGGCCCCGGCCGTGCGGGCGATCGCCCGCGAGAGAATCTCCGGGAGCGTCAGATCTCGCCCCGAAACGGTCAGTTCGGTCAACGCCCCGCCGAGCCGCGCCGTGAACCAGGGAACGGAATGCAGACACCCTGTCTCGCCCTTCGGCGGTGTCACCCCGTCCAGGACGATCACACAACCGCCCTGTCCGGAGGCGGGTAGTCCGACCCCGGCGAAGTCCTCGTTGGGGCGGTTCGGGTCGCCGGGTTCCGAAACGAGTTCAGTTCGCATCCAGCCAGTCTGCACGAGGCCTTCACAGCCTCCGCCAAAGGGCGCTATGTGCCGCCGAATTGCCACGACCCCGCAGGTCAGCCGCCTGTTTTGGGTGGGAATCCACCCTTCCGGGAAGGCGTGGGTGGCGAATACTGCCAAAGCATCCCGCGCGCGTCCAACCGGCGTGCCCCGCGGCAGTCGTGCACACGCCACAGGAACTTGCCCGCCAACTCCCCAGCGATGTTCACTCCTTCGAGTGGCGGGTCAGGTGATGCACGACCACTGCCCACCGGCGCTGGGAGGGTCGGGAACCGTACGAACCGGGTGTACGCACCACTTGGCACCGAGATGACGGGGCGCCACCCGGGCCCCTTGGTAGTCGAGTTCAGGAATGCGAGCACCGGTGCAGATGAAGCGGCCTCGGCGCACAGGCAGGCAGACGGACCCCGCGGGGACCGCCCAGCAGACCCCCGTGGGCACCGGCCGCCCCACTCATGTGCGCACCCGGCTGATCGTCGCCGTCGCCGTGGTGGCCGCCGCCGTCGCCGGCGCCGGAACACCCTCGCTCCTCGCCGCCTCCGCGGACGTCGGCGACTCGCAGAGCCTGGTGACACTGGCAGGCCGCACCCAGGACGCGCTCGCCCTGGCGAACTCCCTCGCCGACGAACGCGACGACGTCACCTCCTACATCGCGGCCGGGCGTGTCAAGTCCAAGGCCCCCTCCGAGGACCGCAGCGCCCGCGTCGACCGCCAGGTCGAGGACCTGCGCGGCGACTCCGACACCCCGGCGAGCCTGCGCGGCGAGCTCGACGGCATCGCCGCCGTCCGCCAGTCCGCGCTCACCGGCCAGACCACGGCGCTCCAGGCCCACCAGGCCTACTCGCAGACGATCGCCGCACTGCACAAGGTCGCCGAGCAGCTGGCCGACCAGTCGACCTCGCGGGCCGGCTCCGGCGCCCACGCGCTCGCCGAACTGGACACCGCCGTCCAGCAGTCCGCCGCCGCCCGCGGCCTGCTGCTGGCCGCGCTGAACGTGCCGGGCGCCACCCGGACGGTGATCAGTCCCGTCACCGGCCTGCCGGTCACGGCCTCCACGGCGACCGAGGCCGACAGGAAGCAGCGCGACGCCCTCACCGCCGCCGCCCAGCAGGCCCGGCTGCGCGCCGACGTGGCCCTCGCCGACTTCCGCGAGACCGCCCCGCAGTCCGCCGTCGACTCCTACGACTCGACCGTCACCGGCCAGGACGTCGACACCGCGGAGAAGTACCTGGCCACGCTCACCGCCCAGCCCGCCCTCACCGACGGCGAGCTGTCCACCAGCACCAAGAAGCTGGACGCGGCCCTGTCCGCGCGGGTCGACCTGATGCGCGGCGCGGAGTCGGCCCTCTACGACCACCGCACCAAGGACCTGGCGAAGCTCCGGGACGACGACGTCACGGCGCTGGAGATCCGCATCGCCGTCCTCGGCGCCCTGATGCTCGTGGCGGTGGGCATCGCGACGGCCATGGCCCGCACCCTCACCCGCCCGCTGTCCGTGCTGCGCCGCGGCTCGGCCCGCCTGGCGGAGCCCGGGGACCCGGCGACGCGGGAACCGATCGCCTTCACCGGCCGCAACGACGAGTTCGCCCAGGTGGTCCGCTCGGTCAACGCCCTGCACGCGCACGCGGCGGCCCTGCACGAGCGCGTCGCCACGCTGGAGACCGACCGCAAGCACCTGGTCGGCCAGCGCCAGAAGATGGCCGACGCCCGTGCGGAGCTGCGCGCCGAACTCGCCGAGTCCGCAGCTCAGTTGACGCGGCTGCGCACCAGCATCGGCGGCACGTTCGTGAACCTCGCCCTGCGCACCCTGGGCCTGGTCGAGCGCCAGCTGGCCGTCATCGAGGGACTGGAGGAGCGCGAGCAGGACCCCGACCGGCTGGCCACGCTCTTCAAGCTCGACCACTTCGCCACGGTCATGCGCCGGCACAGCGAGAACCTCCTGGTCCTCGCCGGCACCGAGCACGTCCAGCAGCACCACGGCCCGGTCCCGCTGGTCGACGTCGTCCGCGCGGCGGTCAGCGAGATCGAGCGCTACGAGCGCGTCCGCATCGCCGCGCTGCCGCCCCACGCCCACGTGGCCGGCTTCGCCGCCGACGACCTCTCCCACCTCCTGGCCGAACTGATGGAGAACGCCACCTCGTTCTCCCCGCCGGACCTCCCGGTGGAGGTCTCCGGCTGGCTCCTGGAGTCCGGCGAGGTGATGCTCTCCGTCCAGGACGAGGGCATCGGCATGGCGACGGACCGCCTCGACCACCTCAACGCCCGCCTGGCCGACTTCGACCCCGAGTCCCACTACGACAACGAGGGCGACGCCGGTCTCGGCCTCGGCCTGTACGTCGTCGCGCGCCTCGCCCACCGGCACGGCGTCCGCGTGCAGCTGCGCGAGCAGAAGCAGGGCGGCATCGCGACGGTCGTCGTCCTGCCCGCCACCCTGCTCACCCAGGCCCCGTCGGCCGCGCTTTTGCCGCAGACCACGTCGATGAGCAGCACCGGCACGTTCTCCCTCCCCGGCGCCGACGCCGAGGTCAACTCCAACGTGCTGCACGGCCGCGCCAAGGGCACCGACCCGCTGGTGGCTCTCGCGGAGGAAGCGGTCCGCGCGGAGGCGGAGGAGCCCGCCGAACACGGACAGGCCGAACCGAGCCCGGCCCAGCAGACGCAGACCCGGCCGAAGGCCCCGGCGGAGACGTACGCCGAAACAACGATGGAGCTCCTGCTCCCGGACGTGACCGCCCTCCCCTCGGCCCCGTCGGAACCCGTCCCGCCCCCGGCGGACAGCACCCCGGCCCCGACCACCTTGCCGACGACGACTGCCGCATCACCTACGGCCCCGCCGACCCCCGCACCTGCCACGCCCTCGGCATCCACCGACCCCTCGGCGACCGCAGCCGCCAGGCCCCCGGAGTTCACCGCCCCGTCGGCGTCGCCCGCGGCTGCCGCAGCGCCCACGGCTCCGGCGCCTACGGCCCCGTCGACGCCCGCAGCCGCCAGGCCTCCGGAGTTCACCGCCCCGTCGGCGTTGCCTGCGGCTGGCGCAGCGCTCACGGCTCCGGCATCTACGGCTTCGTCGACGCCCGCACCCGCCGCGCCTTCGGCGTCCACCGCCCCCTCGGCGCCCGCAGCCGGTGCGCCCCCGGCCCAGTCGACGCCCGCGGCTGCCGCAGCGCCCACGGCCCCGGCACACACAGGCCCGATGGCCCCGGCGTCCACGCGTCCCTTGCCCGTGCACCCGGCGGACGCCGACGGCGCCGCCGTACGGGCCGAGGCTCCGCAGGAAGCCGCAGGGGCCGCGCAGCGATCCGCCGAAGCCCCGCAGGGGGCCGGTGATGCGGAGGAGCCGGTCACCAGCAAGGGCCTTCCCAAGCGCACCCCCAAGATCACCGCTCCCGCCCAGGCCCCGCGCCAGCGGACCGGCAGTGTCGACGCCGAAGCGCTCCGCCGCCGGCTCGGCGGCTTCCGCAGCGGTGCTCAGGCCGGATACCGCGCCGTGGAGGTGGAGATCGAAGAGCAGACCGCCGGTCACCGCAGGCCGACCACTTACGCACACGCCGAAGAAACCACGGGGGGCACAGCCGAGGAGGCAAGCAGTTGACCGCGCCCAGTACGTACGGACTGAGCAGTGAAGCCCGCAACCTGCACTGGCTGCTGACCAACCTGGTCGAGGAAGTACCCGGCATCCAGTCCGTCGCCGTGGTCTCCTCGGACGGTCTGCTGCTGCTCTCGTCCGATCCGGGCCAGACCGAGCAGTCCCGTCTGCGCCGCCCCGCGAAGGGCCCCCGCGGCTCCTCCGCCGACCTGGCCACCATCGTCTCCGGCATCGGCAGCCTCACCGTCGGCGCCGCCAAACTGATGGACTTCGGCCAGGTCAAGCACACCATGGTCGCCATGGAGGAGGGCAGCCTCTTCGTGATGTCCATCAGCGACGGCTCGCTGCTCGGTGTGCACGGTTCCGCCGAGTGCGACATGAGCGTGGTGGCCTACCACATGGCTCTGTTCGTCGGCCGCGCCGGCCACGTCCTCACACCGGAACTCCGTTCGGAGCTACGGCAGTCACTGGAGTCCCAGTCGACCGGGAGCGCGCGATGAGCGGCACACCGAACAGACTCCCCGTGCGCGGCGGCGACCGCAAACCCGCCCGCGTCCGCCCCTACTCGCTCACCGGCGGCCGTACCCGCTTCGGCCACGTCCTCCTCGTGGAGACATTCGTAGGAAGCACAGCCGGCACGGCGGCACTCGAAGCCCCCGAGGAGCGCAGGGAACTGACGAACGGCTCCCTCAACACCCGGGTCATGCCGGAGATGCGGGCCATCGTCGAACTGTGCCGCCGTATGCGCACGGTGGCCGAGATAGCCGCGCTGCTGAAGATGCCGCTCGGCGTGGTCCGCGTCCTGCTGAGCGATCTCGCGGACCAGGGAAAGATCCGTGTGTACGGCACCGGCACCGGTCACGGCACCGGCCGCCCGGACCGCGCTCTGCTGGAAAGGGTGCTCGGTGGACTCCGTCGTCTCTGACACCGCCGACTGTGCGGTCGGCGCCTCCGCGGTCGGAGGCATCCCCCTCGTCGCCGGCTTCGCCGAGCCCGACGAGGACCTGAAGTCCTGGCAGACGGACCGCACCCGGGCCCCCGTCGCCACCAAGATCGTGGTGGCCGGAGGCTTCGGCGTCGGCAAGACCACGCTGGTCACCGCCGTCTCGGAGATCACGCCGCTCAAGACCGAGGCGCTGATGACCGAGGCGAGCGAGGACACCGACGACCTCACCGCCACCCCGGACAAGGTCACGACCACCGTGGCCATGGACTTCGGCCGCCTCACGCTCGACGACGACCTGGTGCTCTACCTGTTCGGCACGCCGGGCCAGCAGCGGTTCTGGTTCATGTGGGACGACCTGGTGCGTGGCGCGATCGGTGCGGTCGTCATGGCCGACACCCGCCGGCTGAAGGACTCCTGGCCCGCGCTGGACTACTTCGAGAGCTGCGGGCTGCCGTACGTCGTCGCGGTCAACCACTTCGACGGCAGCGAGCGGTTCGAGCCGGAGGACGTACGGGAGGCGCTGACGGTCCCCCCGCACATCCCTGTCATGATCATGGATGCGCGGCGTCGAATTTCGGTCATCGAGATACTCCTGGCCCTGGTCGGCCACGCGCTGGACGAAACCCCCGAGTAGTCCGATCAGTTCCGGTCAGTTTCCGAGTAGTCCCGGTTAGGAGTCCTCCCCCGCATGCGGAAGATACTCGTCGTCGGAGCCGGCCAGTCCGGTCTCCAGCTCGCCCTCGGCCTCCAGTCGCACGGCTACGAGGTCACCCTGATGTCGAACCGGACCGCGGACGAGATCCGCACCGGCCGGGTCATGTCGACGCAGTGCATGTTCCACACGGCACTGCAGCACGAGCGCGACCTCCAGCTGAACTTCTGGGAGTCGCAGGCCCCGAGGATCGAGGGGCTCGGCGTCTCGGTCGCGGCCCCCGGCTCGCACGACCCGGGCCCCACACAGCGGGCCATCGACTGGGTGGGCAGGCTCGACGGGTTCGCGCAGTCGGTCGACCAGCGGGTGAAGATGGCCGGCTGGATGGAGACCTTCGCGCAGCGCGGCGGCCAGCTGGTCATCCACGGCGCGGCGGTCGGCGACCTCGACTACTTCTCCCGCGCCTACGACCTCGTCCTCGTCTCGGCCGGCAAGGGCGAGCTGGTCCAGATGTTCGGCCGGGACGCCGCCCGTTCCCCGTACGGCGAGCCGCAGCGCGCGCTGGCGGTGGCGTACGTCCACGGCCTGGGCCCGCGCCCGGAGCACCCGGACTTCGACGCCGTGCGCTGCAACCTCGTCCCCGGCGTCGGCGAGCTGTTCGTCATGCCGACGCTCACCACCTCCGGCCGCGCGGACATCCTGTTCTGGGAGGGCATCCCGGGCGGCCCGCTCGACGTCTTCAACGGCGTCAAGGACCCGTCCGAGCATCTCTCCCTGACCCTGGAGCTCATGGAGAAGTTCACGCCCTGGGAGTACGCGCGCGCGACCAAGGTCGAACTGACCGACGCCGGCGGCACGTTGGCCGGCCGGTACGCGCCCACCGTCCGCAACCCCGTCGGGCGGCTCCCCGGCGGCGGCCTGGTGCTCGGCGTCGCGGACGTGGTCGTGGCGAACGACCCGATCACTGGCCAGGGCTCCAACTCGGCGTCCAAGTGCGCCGCGGCCTACCTCGCCTCGATCCTCGAACACGGGGACAAGGAGTTCGACGAGGCCTGGATGCAGGCGACGTTCGACCGCTACTGGAACACGGCGCGGCACGTCACCAAGTGGACGAACGCGATGCTCGCCCCGCCGCCGGAGCACATCCTGAACCTGATCGGCGCGGCCGGACAGCTCCAGCCGGTGGCGGACCGTTTCGCCAACGCCTTCGACGACCCGGCGGACTTCGAGGACTTCTTCTACGAGCCCGACAGGACGGCGGCCTACCTGGGTTCGGTCGCCGGAGCCTGATCCGGCCGTACGGCTCCGAGGACCGGGTACGACGCCAGCGGTGACACCGTGACGTGCGCGCCCGGTCTCGGCGCCTGGACGACCTTGCCGCCCCCGACGTAGAGGGCCACATGGGTCGCCTCGGGGAAGTAGACCACCAGGTCGCCGGGGCGCAGCCCGGTCAGCGGGACGCGCGTCAGCCGCTTCCACTGTTCCTGGCTGGTGCGCGGGATCGAAGTGCCCGCGTGCTGCCAGGCCTGGGAGGTGAGGCCCGAGCAGTCGTAGGAGCCGGGGCCCTGCGTCCCCCACGCGTACGGCTTGCCCAGCTGCGCCAAGGCGTAGCGGACCGCGCGCTGCCCGGCCGGGGAGGCGGCGCGGGCCGTGGGCAGCGCGCCCGCGGTGGCGAGCTTCTGCTGGGCCCGGGTGACGTCCCGCTGTTCCAGCGTGGTGACCGCGGCCAGCTGCTGCGGGGTGAGACCGGCCAGCAGGCGCTCCACGTCGGCCAGTTTCGCCCGGACGGCGTCGCGCTGCGCGCGCTGCCGGTCCGCGAGCGTGAGCTGGGTGTCCAGAGCCGTGCGGGCGGCCCGGGCCACGGCGTCCTGCCGTTGCTCGGCGCCGGTCAGCCGGGACACCCTGCGGGCCCGTTCGCGCGCCAGGCGGCCGAGGACATGCCCCTCGTCCAGCGCCTGCTCCGGGTCCGTCGCGAGCAGGAGCCGGGCGAAGGGCCCGAGGCCGCCGGTGTTCTGGTACTGCTGGCGGGCCAGCCGGCCGGCGTCGGCCCGGCTGTCCTGGAGGTCGAGCCGGGCGCGGGCCAGCTCGCCGTCCAGCCGGGCCACCGCGACGCGCTGCCTCGTCAGCTGCTCCGCGGTGGCGTCGTAGGTCTCGGTGGCCTGTTCGGTCTGCCGGTACAGTTGCTGAAGGTCCGTCAGCAGCTGGGCCACGGAGCGGGGCGGGGCCGGAGCGGTCGGCTGCGCCGCGGCGGGTGCGGGCACCAGGACGGCCTGGGTCGCCACCGTCACCGTGCAGGCCAGGCGCAGAAACGTCCCTGACATGTCATCACCTCGATGCGGGGAGGGGGCCCGGCGGGCGGGCTGGTCGCCTCCTATCGCACCGCGATAATCAGATGTATCCGTGTGGGGCGCGCGCCGGGCGTGGGCGGTTCGGCCCACGCCTGTCACTCGTTCGCGTCGTCCGGCTTGCTGTTGTCCGGCCCGGCCGTTCGCGCGGCGCCCGGTGCGCCGGCCGGCTTCGACCACGGCCACCGGAGCCCGCCGCCGGAGATGTCGTCCGGGTCGTGGAGGTACTTCCACCCCTGGATCAGGCCCAGCCGCCTGCTGTGCCCGCGCGCCACACGGCGGTAGACGAGCACCGTGGCCGGGCCGCCGTCCGGGTCGGGCACGGGGATGCGGTACGTCTTCGGGGGGTGCCCGGTCGGTCCGAGGGCGACCGGCAGCACCCGCCCGTCCATCGGTCCGCCCTCGAAGGGGATGTCCTCGCTCTTCACGGGCTCAGTCTCCGCCATCCCCGGTGAGCGTGCCGACGAGGGCGGCCGTCTGCGGGTCGCGGCCCGCGGTGACGGTGAGGACGGCCACGAACTGCTCCACCAGCCACGCGCGCAGCTCCTCGACCGGCGGCTGCTTGCCCTCGTCGAGCCAGATGAGGGAGGCCGCCTCGACGGCCGTGATCCACGTACGCACGGTCATCCGCAGCCGGGGGCCGGGGGCGGCGACGCCGAGATGGCGGTAGATGTGCTCGGCGGCGGCCCGGCGGACCCCGTCCACGGTGGCGGTGGTGCGGGAGGTCTCCACCACGCTGCCGCCCTGGAGCAGCGCGCTGAAGCCGGTGTCGTGCTCGTCGACGAAGGCCAGATAGCGGTCGACGGCGTGGCCGAGCCGGGCCAGCAGCGGGCCCTGAAGCGGCTCGTCGAAGCACTGCTGGAGCTCTTCGGCGGCCGACCGCAGCGCGGCCTCGTACAGCTGCTGCTTGCCGCCCGGGAAGTACCGGTACACCAGCGGGCGCGAGACTCCGGCCGCCTCCGCCACGTCGTCCAGCGACACGTCCTCGGGCGCGCGGTGCGCGAAGAGGGTCAGGGCGGCGTCGAGGAGCTGGCTTCGCCGCTCCTCGACGCTGAGCCGACGGTAGGCGGGGGTGGCGGGCGGGGTCATGAACCGCAGCCTAATCGCTCCGCTCGGGGCGCCGTCCTTCGTCTGCGGCTCCGTCGTGGCTGATCGCGCCCACGCGGCGGAGCCGCATATCGATACAGTCCCGCGCCCTTCGGGGCGCGCCCCAGCCCCTGCTACGCCAGCAGCCCCGACGACCTCCACAGCCGCCGCCCGACACCCCGCAGCACCCCGATGTCGTCCAGGAAGTCCGTCAGCCGCTTCGCGCCCGTCTGCATGACCTCCCGGCGGTGGCCGCTCTCCTTCACCTGGGCCATCGCCTCCCGTTTGTCGAGGCCTACGTTCGTGTAGACGTCGGGGTTGACGAAGGCGACCGAGAAGACGCGGGCGAACTCGCCGGAGGTGACCCGGGTGAACTCCTGCGACCACTTCGGGGCGGTCAGCATCTGGCGCCGCAGCTCCTCACGGGCGTAGCGGACATGGCGCGCCTCCTCGACCACGTGGATGCGCGTGACGCCCCGGACGAGGGGCTGGACGCGCTCGTCCGGGAAGGTCAGGCGCTGCATCCAGTCCAGGACCTCCTCGCCCAGCAGGGTCGCCGTGAAGGAGCCGGGGGTGGTGGAGACGGTCTTGAAGACGCGGCCGAGGTTCAGGTGGGTCCGGCTCACCGGGTACCAGGGTGTGCCGCCGTGCGAGATCAGCCGGGCGAACATCTTCGAGTGCCGGCACTCGTCCTCGATCTCGGTGAGCGCGTAGCGGACGTGCGCGCTCGTGGCCGCCTTGTCGTAGATGTGCCGGACGAGCAACTGCATCAGGATGAGCTCGAACCAGATGCCGAGCGAGGCCAGCGCCGCCGCCTCGTGCTGGGAGAGCAGGATCCGCTGCTCCTCGCTCATCCGCCGCCACATCGGCGTGTCGTACAGCGACACCAGCTCGGGCGGCCAGAACCACTTGCCGGGCTCGAAGGGCGCGTCCCAGTCCAGCTCCTTGTCCGGGTCGAAGGAGTGCTTGGCGGAGGAGGCGAGCAGCCGCTCGGCCACCTGTTCCCGGTCCTTGAGCAGGCCGAGCGCGTCGCGCAGTCCGTCCAGCGCGTCCGCTTCCGTCAGCGTCGTCATGGCTCCCTCACCTCGTTACCCGGGGTACGTCGTCCTGCCTCTTATGAGACTGCCTGTCAGCAAGGGCGTCAATCCCTTGCACATGACTTGTTGACTCCGCGTCTACGTGTGAGCCTGCGGTGTATGCCGACCCATGACCTGTACGCCAACGACCCGGGAGACTCCCTCTGGCAGGTGCCCGCGAGCGGCGCGGCCCGGTTCAACTGGGAGTACGACAACGGCCGCGACCGCCTCCTCGCCCTGTACCAGAAAGGCAAGGACAAGCAGTGGGACGGGCAGAAGCGCATCGACTGGGATCTTGAGGTGGATCCGTACGACGCGCTCGGTACGCCCGAGGAGTCCATGGCCCTGTACGGCACGCCGTACTGGGACAAGATGACCGACCAGGACAAGGGCGAGCTGCGCCGGCACTACGCCTCCTGGCAGTTCAGCCAGTTCCTGCACGGCGAGCAGGGCGCGATGATCTGCGCCGCGCGCATCGTGGAGTCGGTGCCCGACCTGGACGCCAAGTTCTACTCCGCGACCCAGACCATGGACGAGGCCCGGCACGCCGAGATCTACGGCCGGTTCCTGCACGAGAAGGTCGGCCTCGTCTACCCGATCAACGACAACCTGCAGGCCCTGCTCGGGGACACGCTGCGCGACAGCCGCTGGGACATGCCGTACCTGGGCATGCAGGTGCTCATCGAGGGCCTCGCGCTGGCCGCCTTCGGGATGATCCGGGACACCACCACCAAGCCGCTGCCCCAGCAGATCCTGGCCTACGTCATGCAGGACGAGGCCCGGCACGTGGCCTTCGGCCGGATGGCCCTGCGGGACTACTACAAGCAGCTCACCGACGCCGAACTGCGCGAGCGCGAGGAGTTCGTCATCGAGGGCTGCTATCTGATGCGCGACCGGCTGCGCGGCGAGGAGGTGCTGGAGAACTTCGGCATCCCGAAGGCCGAGGCGGCGGAGCTGAGCGAGCACTCCGAGTTCCTCCAGCTCTTCCGCAAACTGCTGTTCAGCCGCATCGTGCCGTGCGTCAAGGACATCGGCCTGTGGGGCGAGCGGCTCCAGCGGGCCTATGTGGACATGGGGGTGTTCGAACTGGGTGACGCCAGCCTCGACCTGCTCATGGCCCAGGACGAGGAACTGGCCGAGCGGCTGGACGCCGAGCGCTTCGCGGCCGAGGAACGCGCACGGGTGGCGGAGGTCCGCGAGGCCGTCGACGCGGGGGCGGCCGAGGGGGCGTCGTCCGGACCGGGCCGGCCGTGACGAGCGGTGCGGGCCGGCCGGCCCGAGCGGGGTCATGGGGGTCCCCCGCGCTGGGGGTGCCCCCTCCGGGGGCGCATGCCAGGGCCCGCGACGCCGGGATGATCCAAGCGGCAACCCCCTGGGTCTGAGCCCGCGGACCGTGCGGGCGGGGAGGTTCACCCAGGTGCAGTAGCGTGCTGGCGTGTCCATGCCTCCGCCACCGCAGCAGCCGCAGCCGTCGTACGGGCCGCAGCCTCCCTATGGCCGGCAGCCCCCGTACGGTCCGCCGCCGCAGCCTGCCCCCGGCCCGTACGGCTCCCCGTACGCATCGCGGCAGCCCTGTCCGCAGCAGCCGTACCCGCCGCAGTCCTATCCCCAGCAGCAGCCCTACCCGGCCTGGGGGGTGCCGCCCATGGCGGCGCCGCCGAGGAAGCGCCGGGTCGGGCTGGTCCTGGGGATCGTGGGCGGTGTCGTCACGCTCGTCGTCGTGGGGCTCGTCCTGCTCGGGGCGGTGCTCGGCAGCGGCTTCCCCGCGGCGAAGAACAAGCTCACGCTGCCGAAGACGCTGGTCGGCGGCAGGTTCCAGCTGTCCCAGGATCTCTCCGACTCCGAGGGCAAGAAGATCGAGGACGAGGCCGACGGCGCCTGGGACGCCAAGGACGTCCACGCCGTGATCGCCTCGTACACCCTGAACGGCGACGCGAGCCAGGGCACCATGGCGGTGTCGGGCATGTACGGCCGCTTCAGCAACGCCGACAAGGCCCGCGTCGACATGCTGAAGGGCGCGTCCGAGGCGGACGGCATGACGGTGGCGGTGGCGCGCAAGGACTTCACCGACAGCGGCTCGCCCACGGTCAGCTGTGAGGTGCTGACGGAGAAGAGGGTCGGTGCGACCTTGACCTACCCCGCGTGCGCCTGGAACGACGGCAACACGGGGGCCATGGTCGCCTCGGTCACCGCCAAGTCGGCCACGCAGGACCCGTCCCAGGTGGACCTCGCGTTCTACGCGAAGCTCACCCTCCAGGTCCGCTCGGAGATGATCAGACCGATCGGCTGACCGCCTCGGTCTCCCGCGGCGCCGGGAACGACGTGCGCAGCGTGAAGGCGTACGGCGTCGCGCCGTGCGCCCTCAGGTGCAGCAGCCGGTCCTCCGCCTCGGCGACCGTCGGCCGGTGGCCGGCCGGCACCCACCACAGCACGGCCGTCGCCTCCTCCAGCTTCTCGAACCAGTCCCGGCGCCGGGCCAGCAACTCCCGGTGCTGCCCCTGGTACATGAACGCCGTCAGCGCGTTCGTGTCCCGCCAGGTCGACATGTTGATGATGAGCCACTCGTCACCGAGGACCGGGATGTCGGTGGCGTTGCCGGAGTCGCTCTGCAACCGCCAGACGAACCCGTCCGCGGCGTCCGCCACCGCGTTCACCGGGTCGAGCGCGTCGGCGAAGTCCTTCAACTCGGGCGAGTCCAGCGGGAACTTGAGGCGGGCGATGTTGACTTCGGCGAGTTCGTGCGCGGCTGGCGTATGCGGCATGACCGAACGGTAGGTCGGCCGCGGCCGTCCTCGGAACCCCCGTCTCACTTCCCGAGCACCGCCCGCATCACGGCCCGCGCGATCGGTGCCGCGTCCCCGCCGCCGCTGATCTCGCCCCGGTCCGCCGAGGCGTCCTCCACCACCACCGCGACCGCCACCTGCGGATCCAGGGTGTTGTCGGCCTGCGCCCAGGAGACGAACCAGGCATACGGCACACCGGAGTTGCCGACCCCGTGCTGCGCGGTGCCGGTCTTGCCGCCGACCAGGGCGCCGGGGATGGCCGCCCGGGTGCCGGTGCCCTCCTGGACCACGTCCGCCATCAGCTCCCTGAGCCGCGTGGCCGTCGGCGGGCTCATCACCCGCTGCACCGGATGCGCCCCGCTCCCGGAGAGGACCTCACCGTCGTGCCCGGTGATCCGCGCGACCAGGTAGGGGGAGTGCAGCAGACCGCCGTCGGCGACGGCCGCCGCGACCATCGCCATCTGCAGGGGCGTGGCCCGTGTGTTGTACTGCCCGATCGACGACAGCGCCAGCTGCGCCCGGTCCACGCGCGGGTCGAAGGTGCTGGGCGCCACGCCGAAGGGGATGCGCGCGCCCGCGTCGTTGAACCCGAACGCCTGCGCCATGGCCACCATGTCGTGCGCCCCGACGTCCACGCCGAGCTTGGCGAACACCGTGTTACAGGACCACTCGAAGGCCGCCCGCAGCGAGGCGTCCGCGCAGCCGTCGGCCTCGTTGGTCAGCCGCGTCGTGGTGCCCGGCAGCCGGTAGGGGTCGGGGGAGTCGGTGTCCGCGTCCAGGTCGGTGACCACGCCCGCGTCCAGCGCCGCCGCGGCGGTGACCACCTTGAACGTCGAGCCCGGCGGATAGGTCTGCCGTACCGCCCGGTTGAGCATCGGCTTCTCCGGGTCGTGGCTCAGCCGCTCCCACGCCGAGGTCACCGCCTCGCCGTTGCCGGACAGCTGCCCGGGGTCGTACGAGGGGCTCGACACCAGCGCCAGCACGCGGCCCGTGGCCGGTTCGATCGCGGCGACCGCGCCCTTGCGCCCGGCGAGCCCCCGGTACGCGGCTTCCTGCGCGGCCCGGTTCAGGGTCGTGACGACGTTCCCGGCCGGGCTGGGCCTGCGCGTCACGTCCTGCCACAGCGGCAGCGGAGACAGCAGCGGATCGGTGCCGGAGAGCACCCCGTCCGCGGCGTGCTCCAGGAACGTGGTGCCGTACAGCTGCGAGGCGAAGCCGGTCACCGGGGCGTACAACGGGCCGTTGCGGTAGGCGCGTTCGTAGCGCAGCTGCTCGCCGGTGTCGGTGGATCCGGTGACCGGCTCGCCGCCGACCAGGATGTCGCCGCGCGGCTGGCTGTAACGGGCGATCGTGGCACGGCGGTTGGCCGGATTGGCGTCGTAGATCCGCGACTGCACCACCTGCACCCGGGCCGCGTTGAGCAGCAGGGCCGCGAGCAGCAGCGCGCAGAACCCCCAGGCGCGGCGGATGTACCGGGCCATGGGCCGCCCGCCGTCGGGGAGGCCGGCGTGGTCGGGGTGGCCGGGATCGCTCACGGGGCCTCCCGCCCGTCGTACTGGCTGCGTGCCGAGTCGCTGACCCGGATCAGCAGGGCCACGATCGCCCAGTTGGTGACCACCGAGGAACCGCCCTGGGCGAGGAACGGCATCGCCATGCCGGTCAGCGGGATCAGCCCCGTCACCCCGCCCGCGATCACGAACACCTGGAGCGCGAGCAGCGAGGCGAGTCCGACGGCGAGGAGCCGGCCGAACGGCTCGCGCAGCGCGAGCCCCGCCCGGAAGCCGCGCTCCACGAGCAGGGCGTACAGCAGGAAGATCGCCGCGAGCCCGGCGAGCCCCAGCTCCTCGCCCGCCGTCGCCAGGATGAAGTCCGACTTGACGGCGAAGCCGATCAGCACGGAGTGCCCGAGCCCGAGCCCGGTGCCGGTCACCCCGCCGGCCGCGAACGCGAACAGCGACTGGGACAGCTGGTTGGGCCCGTTCCCGGCGTCGATCGTGTGGAACGGATACAGCCAGTCCTCGATCCGCCCGCCCACATGCGGCTCGAACCGCCCGACGGCATCGGCGCCCAGCACCGCCAGCAGCAGCCCGACCGCGATCCACCCCGTCCGCCCGGTGGCGACGTACAGCAGCACCACGAACAGCCCGAAGAACAGCAGTGAGGTGCCGAGGTCCCGCTCCAGGACCAGCACGCCGACGCTCAGCAGCCAGATCGTCACGATCGGGCCGAGCACCCGCCCGGTCGGGAACTGGAGCCGCCACAGCCGGCGGCCCGTGTACGCGAGCGCGTTGCGGTTGGCGGCCAGGTACGCGGCGAAGAACACCGCGAGCAGCACCTTCGCGAACTCGCCGGGCTGGATGGAGAATCCGGCGATCCGCAGCCAGATGCGGGCCCCGTTGACGGCAGGGAAGAGGATCGGCAGCGCGAGCAGCACGAGGGCCGCGGCCCCGAACACGTACGCGTACCGCTGGAGCACCCGGTGGTCGCGCAGCAGCAGGACGACGACGGTGAACAGCCCGATCCCGAGGGTGGACCACACCAGCTGGGCGGGTGCGGCGCGATCGTGCGGGGTCTGCAGGTCCAGCCGGTAGATCAGGACCAGCCCGAGCCCGTTGAGCAGCACGCCGATCGGCAGCGGCAGCGGATCGGCGTACGGCGCCCGCAGGCGTACGGCGAGATGGGCGACCAGGGCGAGCACCCCGAGCCCGGCGCCGTAGCCGAGGGCGCCGGGCGGGACGGTGCCGGTCCGGGCGAGCCCCACCGCGCAGTAGCCGTACACGCACAACAGGACGGCCAGCACGATCAGGGCGAGTTCGAAGCCACGGCGCCGGGGGAGGCGTACGGCGGGGGCGGGCCTGCGCGCCGCCGCCAGGGTGGTTCCGGCCTTGGTCATGCCCGGAACCTACCCATATGAGGCGTCTTGTGGGCTGTGCCCACTAACACGAGCGCGGCGCGGGGCCGACGTTGGCGATGTAACGTGCCGACCCCCAGGCCCAGGTGCCGTTCGTCAGCAGGTACCAGACCGGGTTGCCGCGCACCGCGTCGCCGGAGGTCTTGCAGTAGATGGAGACCTGCTCGCCCTGCTTGACGAACCGCACCTGCCGGTTGCTGCGGTCCGGCCGCTCCCGCAGCCAGATGCCGCCCTTGGCGGTGACGACACCTCGGTAGTGCCCGAGGCCCTCCTCGCCCCCCTTGCCGCCGGCGCTGGCGGGGGCGATGGAGGCGGTGGCGAGGAGGGCGCCGGCGGCGGCCGCTACGGCGAGTGATCGGGTGAGGGAACGGGGCAGGGACATGTGAGCCTCCTGAAAAGGGGCGAAACCTTACTGTTCGCCACATTACGAGGCGTCAGGTGGCCCAGCCCGGCACGACGCTCTCTCAGAGGCCCGGGGATTCGTCCACCGGGAGGATCAGCGTGGCCACCGCGCCCCCGTCCACCGCGTTGGCGAACACCAGCCGCGCGCCCAGCACCTCCGCCTGACCCATGGCGATGGTGAGCCCCAGCCCGTGCCCCGTGGCCCCGCCCTCCGTGCGGAACCGCTGCGGCCCATGGGCCACCAGGTACCTCGGATACCCGCCCCCGTGGTCCCGCACCGTCACCACCGGCCCGTCCACCGTCAGCACCACCGGCAGCCCGCCGTGCTTGTGCGCGTTGGCCACCAGGTTCCCCAGCACCCGCTCCAGCCGCCGCCGGTCGGTGTCCACGCGCGCGTTACGGACGATCCGCACCTCCGTGTCGGTGCCCGACGCCCGCACCACCCGCCGGGCCAGCGCCCCCAGCTCCTCGGTGCCGACCTCCAGCTTCTCCCGCCCGGTGTCGAGCCGGGAGATCTCCAGCAGGTCCTCGGTGAGGGTGCGCAGCGCCGCCACCCGGTCCCGCACCAGCTCCGTCGGCCGGCCCGGCGGCAGCAGCTCCGCGGCCGCGTGCAGCCCGGTCAGCGGGGTGCGCAGCTCGTGCGCCACGTCCGCCGTGAACCGCTGCTCGCTCAGCAGCTTGCTCTGCAGCGTGGAGGCCATCGTGTCCAGCGCCGCCGCGACCGCGGCCACCTCGTCCTGCGGCCGGGACGGGTCCTTGGTCAGCAGGTCGTCCACGCGTGCGTCCAGGTCGCCGGTGCTGATCCGCCGGGCCACGCGCGCGGTGGCGTGCAGCCGCCGGGTCACCCGGGTCACCGCGAACACGCCGACCAGCACGGTCACCCCGATCGCGAGCACCGACGACCACAGGATCGAGGTGTCGAGCCCGGTGATCGTCCGGGCCTGCTGCGAGTAGTCCAGCTCCACGGCCAGCGCCCGGTGCCCGGCCACCGGGCCCGCCGCCCACATGGTCGGGTGCCCCCGGTGCGTGGAGACCATCGTGCCCCGCTGCCCGGTGGCCGCCAGTGACCGCAGCGGTGCGGGCAGCCCCTCGGGGTCCACGCCGGCGTCCGGCAGCAGCGTGTCCCCGGCCTCGTACGTCTGGGTGGCGTCGTCGAGCCGGGACAGTGCCTGCTCGCGGGCCTGGTTGACGGTCCGGTCGGTCACCGAGACGTGCACCAGGACGCCGAGCAGCGCAGCCAGCGCACAGCACATGACCGTGATGAACACGGCCGCCTTCACGGCGAGCGGACCGGCCCACCGCGGCAGACCGGGCTTCACGGGGTGCCCGCCGAGGAGGTGGCAGACGGGGGCGAGGAGGGCGTGGCGGACGGGGAAGGCTTCGAGGTCTTCCGTCCGTCGCCGGTGTGCAGGTACTCGTCCCGCGAGAACACCATCGCGCGCTGTTCCGGGTCCCACACCCAGGTCGTGCGGTACTCGTAGCCGGAGATGTCCGCCGGTGAGCGCTCGATCAGCGCCCGCCCGGCCAGCTCGACCCCGAGGATCGCGTCGTTGTCGGCCAGCACCTGCACCAGCTGGTGCTTCTCGACCGTGTAGACCCGTACCGCCGTCTGGTTGGTCGGGTAGAGCCGGAAGCCGAGCGTCAGATCGTCCTTGCCGTCGCCGGTGAGGTCCCGGTAGTACGGCTTCAGCAGCGGGCAGCGGGCCTCGTCGCCGCCGGGCCGGCAGTCCTTCAGCCGGTCCACGGTCCCGTGGTACGCCCCCTTGGACCCGTAGTCGTCCGGCTCCGCCTTGATCTCCGCCTCGACCACGTCGACCGGGTCCACCTTGCGGATGTCGTCGCCGGGGACCTTGATGCCCTTGACGACCGACCGGGTCGACACGTCGTAGGGGTAGGCCGGGCTGGACGCCGGCCGGAGGTCGGGCCAGAGCTTGGCGGGGCTGACCGCCGTCGGGGTCGGCCCGGCGGCCCGCAGCCCGCCGCGGTCCCCGCAGCCCGATGCCGTCACCGACAGCAGGGCGACGGCGACCGCGGCGAGGGCGATACGCGCGGGACGGCGGACTGGCACGGGGCTCCTGGGGCGGGCGAACGGACGAACAGGCGGGCGGAGGGGCGGACGGACGGGCAGGCCGGGGCTGACGGGGTCGTCCGGGGCCCCGTACAACCTTATGCGTAGTCTCGTATTGCTCGTAATTTTGTAGGGAAGTCCTTTTTGTTCCCTGGTGATGGTGCTGGGCAGAGGTTACTCGGCCAGATCTTCGAGCAGCCGGACGGTCGGCAGTCCCGCGCAGGGCCGCGCGCAGGGGCCGTCTCCGGGGCCCTTCTCCGAGGTGACCGGTCTTGCCCCCGGAGCGCCCCGCCTGTTCCCATGGTCGAGGGGTGATGGCGCATGAACGCACTGCGCGTGGTGCCGGCCTATCGGCACGGCCGGGAAAGGCTCTACGTCTGCCGCCCGGACGGCAGCAACGTCGCCTGGTACGACCGGGAGGCGGGCCGGGTGAACCTGCTCGGCGAGGACAGCAGGGACGACGTACTCCATGCTCTGAAGCCCTTTCTGACCGGCCCGGTGACCGTGGGCCCGCCCCCGGTCCCGACCCCGGCCGAACTGGCCCGGCTGACCCTCCACCCCGACGACGACCTGGCACCCAACCGCCCCGGCGAGGCCCTCCTCGTCGCCCTCGACCGCGACCCCGGTCCCGCCCACCGGCTGCGCCCCGATCCGCGCCGCCGCGCCCTGACCGCCGAGCAGACCGTCGGCCAGGCCCTCGACGCCCTGGAGGGCGCCGGCTGGCACACCCTGCACTCCCTCGCGCTGCCCGGCGGCGACCGCATCCACCATCTGCTGCTCGGCCCCGGCGGCGTCTTCACCGTCCACGCCCTGTACGCCCGCAAGGCCCGGATCCTGGTCGCCGACCCCATGGTCACCGTCGGGCGCCGTGATCCCGAGCCCCTCCTGCGCCGCCTGCGCGCGGACGCCGACCGCGCCTCCTACGCCCTGACCGCCGAGGTCCGCCCGGTCCTGGCCCTCGCGGGCCCCACCGAGGTGACGGTCACCGCCCGGCCGCGCACGGTACGGATCCTCCAGGACGCGGACCTGGCGGACCTGGCCCGGCTGGGCGGGGTGCTGAAGCCGGCGGACGTGGAGGCCCTGCACGGCATGGCACGGGACCGGAACACGTGGGAGAGGGTGTAGACGCCGACGGTCACCCGGGCAGCGGGGCCGCCGCCTCCGGGTCCAGCAGGGGTGCCATCAGCTCGCCGAGGTCCCGCAGGCGCGGGGCGATGTCCTGAGCCTGGAACTCCAGCTGGGCCGGGCTGCGGCAGTCCGCGACCTCGTCCCAGGTGACCGGAGCGGAGACGAGCGGTGTGGGGCGGGCGCGCAGGGTGTAGGGCGTGGCCGTGGTCTTGCGCGCGGCGTTCTGGCTCCAGTCGACGAACACCTTGCCCGGCCGCAGGCTCCTGGTCATCCGGTGCACCACCAGCCGGGGCAGGGCCCGCTCGGCCTCGACGGCGAGCGCCCTGGCGTACTCGCTGGTCCGCTCCGCGGACGAGCCCCGCACGGCGGCCAGCAGATGCAGCCCCTTCGACCCGGCGGTCTTCGGGTACGCCTCGATCCCGTCCGCCGCGAGCCGCTCGCGCAGCCACAGGGCCACCTCGCAGCAGTGGACGAGATGGGCGGGCGGCCCCGGATCGAGATCGAACACCAGCCGGTCGGCCTCGTCGGGCCGCTGCACGAGCCACTGGTGCGTATGGAACTCGGCGACGAGATTCGCGGCCCAGACGAGGCTGGCCAGATCCTGTACGACGACCATCCGGGCCGGGCCCTCCGACCGGGGCACCTCGGCGGTGGTGACCCACTCGGGCGTACCCGGCGGCACGTTCTTGGTGAAGAAGACCTGCCCCTCGGGCCCGTCCGGATAGCGCAGGAAGGAGACGGCACGGTCGCGCAGATGCGGCAGCAGCGCGTCGGCGCTGGTCGCGTAGTAGTGCACCAGCTCCGCCTTGGTGAATCCGGTCCGCGGATACAGCACCTTCTCCAGGTTGCTGAGCGCGACCCGCCGTCCCGCCACCTCTGTCATAGGCGTCATAAGATGACAATCCCAGACAGAGCGGTGCAACCGTCGGAAGGGTGCGGCACGTGCGGTCGATATGGAACGGCGCGATCTCCTTCGGTCTCGTCAGCATCCCGATCAAGCTGGTGAACGCCACGGAGAGCCACTCGGTCTCCTTCCGCCAGATCCACACCGAGGACGGCGGCCGCATCCGCTACCGCAAGATCTGCGAACTGGAGGACCGCGAGGTCAGCGGCGCCGAGATCGGCAAGGGCTACGAGGACGCGGACGGCACGATCATCCCGATCACCGACGACGACCTCTCCCACCTCCCCATCCCCACCGCCCGCACGATCGAGATCGTGGCCTTCGTGCCGGCCGACCGGATCGACCCGCTCCAGATGGACGCGGCGTACTACCTGGCCGCGAGCGGGGCCCCGGCCGCCAAGCCGTACGTCCTCCTCCGCGAGGCCCTCAAGCGCAGCAACAAGGTGGCCATCGCGAAGTACGCCCTGCGCGGCCGCGAACGACTCGGCATGCTGCGGGTGGTCGGCGACGCCATCGCCATGCACGGCCTGCTCTGGCCGGACGAGGTGCGTGCCCCGGAAGGCGTCGCCCCGGACCTCGACGTCACCGTCCGCGACAAGGAACTCGACCTCGCCGACGCCCTGATGGACACCCTGGGCGAGGTCGACCTGGCGGACCTGCACGACGAGTACCGGGAGGCCCTGGAGGAGGTCATCGCCGCGAAGGCCTCCGGCGAGGCCCCGCCCGAGACCCCGGCCCCGGCGGCCGGCGGCAGGGTCCTCGACCTGATGGCGGCCCTGGAGAGCAGCGTGCGAGCGGCCCGCGAGTCCCGCGGCGAACCCCCCTCGGACGTCGAGGCGGAGGTCAGACGCCTGCCGAGCAAGACCGCCGCCGCCCGGAAGAAGACCCCTGCCGCCAAGAAGACGGCGACGGCGAAGAAGCCGACAGCCAAGTCCGCCGCGAAGAAGACCACGAAGCCGACGACGAGAAAGCCCGCGCCCCGCAAGCGGTCGGCCTAGACACCTGCCGACACCCTGCAGCGGGCCTGAGCCACACACAAAAAACCCCGCCCAGCGAACTCGCTGACGGCGGGGTCTTTCGGCACTCCCTGCGAAGTGCCCCCGGCAGGATTCGAACCTGCGCACACGGCTCCGGAGGCCGTTGCTCTATCCCCTGAGCTACGGGGGCGTGTCGGCTGTTGAGCGCTTCGCTCTCGGCGACGAGTAGAACACTAGCAGGTCCGGCGGGGTGATCAGGAACCCGTTTGCGGGGTGGGGGCGGGGCGCGGTGGGGCCGGTGTGCGGTGCTCGGTGGAACGGGTCCCCTGTACGGGGCGGAAGTGGGGAAAACCCGGACGCGGTGGCCGGTCCGGACCTACTCTCGACGTGTGCCAGGCGCCTCGGGTCGGGTGCTTGTTGTGGACGACAACAAGGTCATCCGGCAGCTGATCAGGGTCAATCTCGAGCTGGAAGGGCTCGAGGTCGTGACCGCGGCCGATGGTGCCGAGTGTCTGGACGTGGTGCACCAGGTGCGGCCCGATGTCGTGACCCTCGATGTCGTCATGCCTCGGCTGGACGGCCTGCGCACGGCGGCCCGGCTGCGCGCCGATCCCCGTACGCACGATCTGCCGCTCGCCATCATCAGCGCGTGCACGCAGTACGAGGTCGAGAGCGGCCTCGACGTCGGAGTCGACGCCTTCCTCGCCAAACCCTTCGAGCCGGCCGACCTGGTCCGGCTCGTCAAGCAGCTCATCCAGCGCGGGGACGGCCGTGGGGCAGCGGGGCACAGGGGAGCCGGCGGGCGCCACGGCGGCGCGGACGGGGGCGGCGACGGCGAGGGCGACGGGGACGAGGAGCCGGGCGGAAGCGGCGAGGGCGACGGCACCGACGGCATGTACGGCTGCCGGGTCTCCTACGGTGGCCGGATCCAGAAGTGAAACCTTCCGAAACCCCCTTGAATCCCCCGCCCGTCCCGCAGTGAGAAACCACGTCGCATACCCACCCCCTCCCTCCCCTACGCTTGTCTCGTGACCCCCGTCGAGTTGTCCCGCACCGTGCTGCACGCGGTGCGTCGTGCTGTGGACGACGGGGAGCTGAGCGTGACCGTGCCCGAGCGGGCCGTGGTGACCGCGCCGGGGCCCGGGGGGTGCGGGGACTACGCCACGTCCATCGCCCTCCAGCTCTCCCGGCCGGCCGGGCAGCCTTCACAGCGGGTCGCCGCGATCCTGCTGCCCCGGCTCGCCGACGCCGACGGCATCCGCGACGTCGTCGTCACCGGCCCCGGGTTCCTCAACATCAGCCTCGCCGAGCAGGCACAGGCCGACCTCGTCACCGCCGTCGTCCGCGAGGTCGGTGCCCGCGGTGCCGCGTACGGCCACGGCGACGCCCTCGCCGGGCGGATCGTCGCGCTGCGCGTGCCGTACGAGGTCCGGGCCGAGGTCGTCGCCGACGCCGTCGTACGACTGGTCGCCGCGCAGGGCGGGCGGGCCACCGTCGAGCACGGCGGGCCCGTCAACCTGCGGCCCGTGCCCGCGCCGGAGGACCCCGCTCCGCTCGGGGCCGACGCCGCCCGGTGGGCGTTGCTGCATCCCGCGCCGCACGACCGGCCCCGGATCACCGCCGATCACCTCGTCCAGCGGGAGAGCAATCCGCTGTTCCGGGTGCGGTACGCCCACGCGCGTGTCCGGTCCCTCACCCGCAACGCCGGCCGTCTGGGCTTCGACGCCGAGCCCGGCCCACTCGACAGCGGTACCGCCCACCGCGAGCTGCTCGCCGCCCTCGCCGAACACCCCCGTATCCTCGCCGCGGCCGCCACCCACCGTGCCCCGGACCGGCTCGCCCGGCATCTCGTCACCGTCGCCGATGCCGCGCTGCCCTTCCTCGCCTCCGTGCTTCCCTGCGGCGAGGAGAAACCCTCGGCCGCCCACCGCGCCCGGCTCGCGCTCGCCGAAGCCGCCGGGACGGTGCTGGCCGGCGGCCTGTCCCTGCTCGGCATCGACGCACCCGAACATCTCTGAGGCCGAAGAAGCAGATGAGCCCCGGAGAGAGACAGAGAGTCTGAGAGCCACCGTCATGAGCCGTTCCGCCCATCCCGCCGGGCCCCGTCACGCCGACGTCCTGCCCGAGGGCCATTACTCCGCGCCGCCCGCCGATCTGAACACCCTCGACCACAAGGTGTGGGCCCAGACCGTCGGGCGGGACGCCGACGGGGTCGTCACCGTCGGCGGGGTCGACGTCAGGCGGCTCGCCGAGGAGTTCGGGACCCCCGCGTACATCCTCGACGAGGCCGACTTCCGGGCCAGGGCGCGTGCCTGGCGCACCGCCTTCGGGCCCGACGCCGACGTGTTCTACGCCGGCAAGGCCTTCCTCTCGCGTGCCGTCGTGCGGTGGCTCGACGAGGAGGGGCTCAACCTCGACGTGTGTTCCGGCGGGGAACTGGCCACCGCGCTGTCCGCCGGCATGCCCGCCGAGCGCATCGCCTTCCACGGCAACAACAAGTCCACGGACGAGATCCGTCGCGCCGTCGAGGCCGGGGTGGGGCGGATCGTGCTCGACTCGTTCCAGGAGATCGTGCGGGTCGCCCACATCGCGCAGTCCCTCGGCAAGCGGCAGAAGGCCCAGATCCGGATCACGGTCGGCGTGGAAGCGCACACCCACGAGTTCATCGCCACCGCCCACGAGGACCAGAAGTTCGGGATCCCGCTCGCCGGCGGGCAGGCCGCCGAGGCCGTGCGACGGGCCCTCCAGCTCGACGGGCTCGAACTGATCGGCATCCACTCCCACATCGGGTCGCAGATCTTCGACATGTCCGGCTTCGAGGTCGCCGCGCACCGCGTGGTGGGTCTGCTCAAGGACGTCCGGGACGAGCACGGCGTCGAGCTGCCCGAGATCGACCTCGGGGGCGGCCTCGGCATCGCCTACACCAGCGACGACGATCCGCGCGAGCCGCACGAGATCGCGAAGGCCCTCACCGAGATCGTCACCCGGGAGTGCGAGGCCGCCCGGCTGCGTACGCCCCGGATCTCCGTCGAGCCCGGCCGCGCCATCGTCGGGCCCACCGCCTTCACCCTCTACGAGGTCGGCACCGTCAAGCCGCTCGACGGGCTGCGGACGTACGTGTCCGTCGACGGCGGCATGTCCGACAACATCCGCACGGCGCTGTACGACGCCGAGTACAGCGTCGCCCTCGTCTCGCGCACCTCCACCGCCGAGCCCATGCTCGCCCGCGTGGTCGGCAAGCACTGCGAGAGCGGGGACATCGTGGTCAAGGACGCGTTCCTGCCGGCCGACCTGGCGCCGGGGGACCTCATCGCCGTGCCGGCCACGGGCGCGTACTGCCGGTCCATGGCCAGCAACTACAACCACGTCCTGCGGCCGCCCGTCGTCGCCGTGCGGGACGGGGAGGCCCGGGTGATCGTCCGGCGCGAGACGGAGGAGGACCTGCTGCGTCTCGACGTCGGCTAGTCACCGGCCGAACAACAGGGGCTGGAAGATCTCCTGTCGGCCGGCCCCGTACAAATGAAATTCATGTCTCACGATCCGGACCAAGGGTAGAAATGCCCGTCCGGTGAGTGAGACTGGTCCAACCGTAGACGGTATGAGGAAACGAGGTCGGATGATGCGTACGCGTCCGCTGAAGGTGGCGCTGCTGGGCTGTGGGGTTGTCGGCTCAGAGGTGGCGCGCATCATGACGACGCACGCCGACGACCTCGCCCAGAGGATCGGTGCCCCGGTGGAGCTGGCGGGCGTCGCCGTACGACGGCCCGCCAAGGTGCGCGAGGGCATCCCGGCGGAACTCGTCACCACCGACGCCACCGCCCTCGTCAAACGGGGGGACATCGACGTCGTGGTCGAGGTGATCGGCGGCATCGAGCCCGCCCGGTCCCTGATCACCGCCGCCTTCGAGCACGGCGCGTCCGTCGTCTCCGCGAACAAGGCCCTGCTCGCCCAGGACGGCGCCGCCCTGCACGCCGTCGCCGAGGAGCACGGCCGCGACCTGTACTACGAGGCCGCCGTCGCCGGTGCCATCCCGCTGATCCGCCCGCTGCGCGAGTCCCTCGCCGGCGACAAGGTCAACCGGGTGCTCGGCATCGTCAACGGCACCACCAACTTCATCCTCGACAAGATGGACTCGACCGGGGCCGGCTATCAGGAGGCCCTCGACGAGGCCACCGCGCTCGGGTACGCCGAGGCGGACCCGACCGCCGACGTCGAGGGCTTCGACGCCGCCGCCAAGGCCGCGATCCTCGCCGGCATCGCCTTCCACACGCGCGTGCGTCTCGACGACGTCTACCGCGAGGGCATGGCCGAGGTCACCGCCGCCGACTTCCGCTCCGCGAAGGAGATGGGGTGCACCATCAAGCTGCTCGCCATCTGCGAGCGGGCGGCGGACGGGGGATCCGTCACCGCGCGCGTGCACCCCGCCATGATTCCGCTGAGCCACCCGCTCGCCTCCGTGCGCGGCGCGTACAACGCCGTCTTCGTGGAGTCCGACGCGGCCGGCCAGCTCATGTTCTACGGTCCCGGCGCCGGCGGTTCCCCGACCGCCTCCGCCGTGCTCGGCGACCTCGTCGCCGTCTGCCGCAACCGGCTCAACGGCGCAACGGGGCCCGGTGAGTCTGCGTACGCCGCCCTGCCCGTCTCGCCCATGGGCGAGGTCGTCACGCGGTACCACATCAGCCTCGACGTCGCGGACAAACCGGGTGTACTCGCCCAGGTCGCGACCGTCTTCGCCGAGCACGGCGTGTCGATCGACACCGTTCGGCAGCAGGGCAAGGACGGCGAGGCCTCCCTCGTCGTCGTCACCCACCGCGCGTCCGACGCCTCCCTGTCCGGGACCGTCGAGGCGCTGCGCAAGCTCGACACCGTGCGGGGTGTCGCCAGCATCATGCGGGTTGAAGGAGAGTAACCAGCAATGACCCACCAGTGGCGCGGAATCATCGAGGAGTACCGGGACAGGCTGCCGGTATCCGACTCCACTCCGGTCGTGACGCTCCGCGAGGGCGGCACGCCGCTCGTGCCCGCGCAGGTGCTCTCCGAGCGCACCGGCTGTGAGGTCCACCTGAAGGTGGAGGGTGCCAACCCCACCGGGTCCTTCAAGGACCGGGGCATGACCATGGCCATCTCCAAGGCCAAGGAGGAGGGCGCGAAGGCGGTCATCTGTGCCTCCACCGGCAACACCTCCGCCTCCGCCGCCGCCTACGCGGTGCGGGCCGGCATGGTCTCGGCCGTCCTCGTGCCGCAGGGCAAGATCGCGCTCGGCAAGATGGGCCAGGCCCTCGTGCACGGCGCGAAGATCCTCCAGGTCGACGGCAACTTCGACGACTGCCTCACCCTCGCGCGCGAGCTGAGCGAGAACTACCCGGTGGCGCTGGTCAATTCGGTCAACCCGGTGCGCATCGAGGGCCAGAAGACGGCCGCCTTCGAGATCGTGGACATGCTCGGCGACGCGCCCGACATCCACGTCCTGCCGGTCGGCAACGCGGGCAACATCACCGCCTACTGGAAGGGCTACAAGGAGTACGCCGGTGACGGCATCTCCGCCAAGACTCCCCGGATGTGGGGCTTCCAGGCCTCCGGCAGTGCCCCGATCGTGCGCGGCGAGGTCGTCAAGGACCCCTCGACCATCGCCACCGCCATCCGCATCGGCAATCCCGCCTCCTGGCAGTACGCCCTCGCCGCGCGGGACGAGTCGGGCGGCGCCATCGACGAGGTGACGGACCGTGAAATCCTGCGCGCCTACCGGCTGTTGGCCGCGCAGGAGGGCGTCTTCGTGGAGCCCGCCTCCGCCGCCTCCGTGGCCGGTCTGCTCAAGGCGGCCGAGCAGGGCAAGGTCGACCCGGGCCAGCGGATCGTGTGCACCGTCACCGGCAACGGTCTGAAGGACCCCGACTGGGCCGTCGCCGGTGCCCCGCAGCCGGTCACCGTGCCGGTCGACGCGGCCACCGCCGCCGAGCGCCTCGGTCTGGCCTGAGCCCCGGCAAAACCCTGACAGGGTGCACAGGGGGCTTACGACACGCATCGTGCGCCTCCTGTGCGCCCTATGTCGCCACAGAACCTTCCTTCGATAGTCTGTAGGGAACCCGCCCATTGCATATGCCTGCGCATATGGGTGACGCCGCGCCGTCTGCGCGGCCCGAGGGTCTCTACGTACGTATCGAATGTCATCGAATGTCTTCGACAGTCACGCAGCTCAAGGAGAGTCAACGAGCGATGGCCGGTCCAGCGTTCCGCGCCGCCGCCGTCCGGGTGCGCGTCCCCGCCACCAGCGCCAACCTCGGCCCGGGCTTCGACGCCCTCGGCCTCGCGCTGGGGCTGTACGACGACGTGGTCGTCCGGGTGGCCGACGCCGGGCTGCACATCGACATCGCGGGCGAGGGCGACGAGACCCTCCCGCGCGACGAGAGCCACCTCCTCGTCCGCTCGATGCGTACCGCCTTCGATCTGCTGGGCGGACAGCCCCGCGGCCTGGAAATCGTCTGCGCCAACCGCATTCCGCACGGCCGTGGCCTGGGCTCGTCCTCCGCCGCCATCTGTGCCGGCATCGTCGCCGCCCGCGCCGTGACCATAGGCGGGGAGGCCCGGCTCGACGACGCCGCCCTCCTCGAACTGGCCACCGAGATCGAGGGCCACCCCGACAACGTCGCCGCCTGTCTGCTCGGCGGATTCACCCTGTCCTGGATGGAGGCCGGCGCCGCCCGGGCGATCAGGATGGAGCCCAGCGATTCCATCGTTCCGGTGGTTTTCGTACCCGGAAAGCCGGTCCTGACGGAGACCGCGCGCGGCCTGCTCCCACGCTCCGTGCCGCATGTCGACGCCGCCGCCAACGCGGGCCGTGCCGCACTGCTCGTCGAGGCCCTCACCCGGCGCCCCGAGCTGCTGCTGCCCGCCACCGAGGACCGCCTTCACCAGGAGTACCGCGCCCCGGCCATGCCGGAGAGCGCCGCGCTCGTGGAGCGGCTGCGCGCCGACGGCATCCCGGCCGTCATCTCGGGCGCCGGCCCCACCGTCATGGCGCTGGCCGACGCCGACAGCGCCGACAAGGTCTCTCACCTCGCAGGTGGGGGCTGGGCCGCCAACCGGCTGGACCTGGACGTACAGGGCGCGAGCGTGCTGCCGCTCGCGACCTCCGGTGTTGATTAACTGCGTCCGGTTGCCGGATTTGGAGAGGGGGAATGTTTGTTGGATCCGGTAGTGTTAACCTCAAGTCTGCACCCGACCCCACCATGGCGAGGTGCCTCGTGTCCCCGTCCGGGACAGACATTCTTCCGGGAGCCTCCCACGCCACTCCGTGTTCCTTGCGCCGCACCTGGGCAGTACGACGTATGCGAGCACTGAGCGGGCCGCCGGGCACGCTCCGGAACTGGTGCTACCACGCCACGTGACACTGGGTGTCACGGCTCGCGGAAGCGCCGATCACCGCACATTTCTCTTCCGCCGCTTTGGCGGACCACCGCCCCGGCGCGGTTCACAGAAGACAGGACCGTAGCCGGACAGCACAACCGGTCGCCGAGCCAGACAGGCCGACGTCCGCTCCAGGGAAGGACCCTTCGTGAGCGACACCACCGATCTGATGGGCGCACGTGTCGAGGAGACCGCTGCCGCGCCCGCCACGGACGCCTCCGCGCCTGCCACCGGTGCCGGCTCCCGGCGGCGCCGCGGTACCGGCCTTGAGGGCATGGTGCTGGCCGAGCTGCAACAGGTCGCCTCGGGCCTCGGCATCAGGGGCACCGCGCGGATGCGCAAGAGCCAGCTGATCGAGGTCATCAAGGAGGCGCAGGCCGCCGGTGGGGGTGCCCCCGCCGGGGGAGCCGCAGCCAAGGCCGAGGCCGCCACCGAGACCAAGCCCAAGCGCCGCGCCACCTCCAAGGCCCGTACGGGTGAGGCCGCCGACGGCGACAAGAAGGCCGAGGCTCCGGCCGAGAAGGCCGTGGCCCAGCAGCAGATCGAGATCCCCGGCCAGCCGGCCTCCGACGACGCGCCCACCGAGCGCCGTCGCCGCCGCGCCACCGCTGACGCCGGCAGCCCCACCGCGAGCGGCGCCGAGACGGTCGTCGCCGAGGCGAAGGCCGAGACCAGGGCCGAGTCTCCGGCCACGTCGGCCCAGCAGCCGCAGGGCGAGGGTGCCAAGGGCGACGCCGGTGAGGGCGAGGGCCGTGGCCGCCGCGACCGCCGTGAGCGTGGCCGGGACCGTGACCGTCGCGGCAAGGGCGACGACCAGCAGGGCCAGGGCGGCCGTCAGGACCGTCAGCAGCAGGGCGGCCAGCAGCAGGGCGGCGGCCGGCAGGACCGCCAGGACCGCCAGCGCGACAACGGCCCGCAGGACGACGACGACTTCGAGGGCGGCCGCCGTGGCCGTCGCGGGCGCTACCGCGACCGCCGTGGCCGTCGTGGCCGCGACGAGTTCGCGAACGAGCCGCAGCTCGCCGAGGACGACGTCCTGATCCCCGTCGCGGGCATCCTGGACATCCTCGACAACTACGCCTTCATCCGGACCTCCGGCTACCTGCCGGGTCCGAACGACGTGTACGTCTCCCTCGCCCAGGTCCGCAAGAACGGCCTGCGCAAGGGTGACCACGTCACCGGTGCGGTCCGCCAGCCGAAGGAGGGCGAGCGCCGCGAGAAGTTCAACGCGCTGGTCCGCCTCGACTCCGTCAACGGCATGGCGCCCGAACACGGCCGCGGCCGCCCGGAGTTCAACAAGCTGACCCCGCTCTACCCGCAGGACCGGCTCCGCCTGGAGACCGACCCGGGCGTGCTGACGACGCGGATCATCGACCTCGTGTCGCCGATCGGCAAGGGCCAGCGCGGTCTGATCGTGGCCCCGCCGAAGACCGGCAAGACCATGATCATGCAGGCGATCGCCAACGCGATCACGCACAACAACCCCGAGTGCCACCTGATGGTCGTCCTCGTCGACGAGCGTCCGGAAGAGGTCACCGACATGCAGCGGTCGGTCAAGGGCGAGGTCATCTCCTCGACCTTCGACCGTCCGGCCGAGGACCACACCACGGTCGCCGAGCTGGCCATCGAGCGCGCCAAGCGTCTCGTGGAGCTGGGGCACGACGTCGTCGTGCTGCTCGACTCCATCACGCGTCTGGGCCGTGCCTACAACCTGGCGGCGCCGGCCTCCGGCCGCATCCTGTCCGGTGGTGTCGACTCGACCGCCCTGTACCCGCCGAAGCGCTTCTTCGGTGCGGCCCGCAACATCGAGGACGGCGGCTCGCTGACCATCCTCGCCACCGCCCTGGTGGACACCGGGTCCCGCATGGACGAGGTGATCTTCGAGGAGTTCAAGGGCACCGGCAACGCGGAGCTCAAGCTCGACCGGAAGCTCGCCGACAAGCGCATCTTCCCGGCGGTGGACGTGGACGCGTCCGGCACCCGTAAGGAAGAGATCCTCCTCGGCGCCGAGGAGCTGGCCATCACCTGGAAGCTGCGCCGAGTGCTGCACGCGCTCGACTCGCAGCAGGCGATCGAGCTGCTTCTGGACAAGATGAAGCAGACGAAGTCGAACGCCGAGTTCCTGTTGCAGATCCAGAAGACGACGCCGATGCCCGGTAACGGTGACTAGGACAAGAGCGTCGGAAAGGTCACAACCGAGATCCCTGCCACAGGGTTCCCGGTCGTGACCTACCAGGAATGACTACGCAGAGTGCCCATCGCTGTACGCGGTGGGCACTCTGCGTTGTGCAACTCTGTCCCGAGTTTCTCCGTCTGACCGTACGGAGCGACGATGGAGCGGTGACGCCCGCCCGACCCTGAAAGCAGGGGGTACAGCCGACCGACGAGACCTAGGAGCGATGTGTCCGCCCAGAGCACGCCGGAGCCCGTCATAACCGAGCCGGACGGGGCAGGTCGCCGCACCGGCAGGGGACGCCGCCGCAAGGCCCCGAGCAAGGGCCGCAGGGCGCTGCGGGTCACGGCCTGGACGGCCGCGGGCGTGGTCGTCCTGGGCGGCACCGGAGCCGGGTACGTCTACTTCAAGCTCAACGGCAACCTCAAGAGCGTCGACATCAACCAGGCGCTCGGCGCCGACCGGCCCACGAAGATCGACAACGGCTCCGAGAACATCCTGGTCCTCGGCTCGGACAGCCGCTCCGGCTCCAACAAGAAGCTCGGCGGCGGCACCGACGACGGCAGCGCCCGCTCCGACACGGCGATGATCGTCCACGTCTACGAGGGCCACAAGAAGGCCAGCGTGGTCTCCATCCCCCGGGACACCCTCGTCGACCGCCCGTCGTGCACCGACACCGGCGGCACCGCGCACCCTGCCGCGACCGGCGTGATGTTCAACGAGGCGTACGCGACCGGCGGCGCGGCCTGCGCCGTGAAGACCGTCGAGTCGCTCACCGGCATCCGCATGGACCACTACCTGGAGGTCGACTTCGAGGGCTTCCAGCGGCTCGTCGACGACCTCGGCGGCGTCCCGGTCACGACCACCAAGAACATCGACGACCCGCAGAGCCACCTGACCCTCAAGGCCGGCACCCACACCCTGAACGGCCGGCAGGCCCTCGGTCTGGTCCGCACCCGGCACGGCGTCGGCGACGGCTCCGACCTGGGCCGCATCCAGCTCCAGCAGGCGTTCGTCAAGGCGCTGATCGACCAGGTCGAGCACGTCGGCGTGTTCAGCAACCCCAAGAAGCTGTACGACCTCGCCGACACCGCCACCAAGGCCGTGACCAGCGATTCGGACCTGGGCTCGGTCAACTCCCTCATCGACTTCGCCAACGGCCTCAAGGGCATCGGCGCGCAGCACATGAACATGGTCACGATGCCGGTCCAGTACGACCCGGCCGACCCCAACCGGGTGGTCCTGGAGACCGCCAAGGCCCAGCAGGTCTGGTCCGCCCTGAAGAACGACCGGCCGATCCCGAAGTCGGCGACGGAGGGTACGGCCGCGGGCGAGGCCAAGGGCGTGGTGAGTTCCTGAGGGGTGCGTTCCCCCTCTCCCGGCCCCGGCGCCGCCCCCGGGGAATAGATGACGGGCACCCCCGGTTTTGGGGGATGGCGCCAGTCCTGGCAGACTGGTACGTCGGCTCCGGTTCACGCTCCCGCATCCCGCGGCGGCGACCCGGCGCCCTCCCGAAACCTAGGAGACACCTTGAAGCGCGACATCCACCCCGAGTACGTCGAGACGCAGGTCAGCTGCACCTGTGGCGCGTCGTTCACCACCCGCAGCACCATCGAGTCCGGCACCATCCGGGCCGAGGTCTGCTCCGAGTGCCACCCGTTCTACACGGGCAAGCAGAAGATCCTCGACACCGGTGGCCGTGTGGCCCGCTTCGAGGCCCGCTTCGGCAAGGCTGCCGCCGGCTCCAAGAAGTAGCGAGCCCCCATTCGCCGGTCCACGGCCACACCCTCACCGGGGTGTGCCCGGGACCGGCGTTTTTGGTCGCCCGCCCTTCCCTTCACCGCAGTACAGGAGCCCAAGATGTTCGAGGCCGTCGAGGAACTCGTCACCGAGCACGGCGATCTGGAGAAGCAGCTCGCCGACCCGTCGGTCCACGCCGACCAGGCGAACGCGCGCAAGCTGAACAAGCGCTACGCCGAGCTGACCCCGATCGTCGCCACGTACCGCTCCTGGAAGCAGTCCGGCGACGACATCGAGACCGCGCGCGAGCTGGCCGCCGACGACCCCGACTTCGCCGCCGAGGTCAAGGACCTGGAGAAGCAGCGCGAGGAGCTGACCGAGAAGCTGCGGCTGCTGCTCGTCCCGCGCGACCCGAGTGACGACAAGGACGTCATTCTGGAGATCAAGGCGGGCGCGGGCGGCGACGAGTCGGCGCTGTTCGCCGGCGACCTGCTGCGGATGTACCTGCGGTACGCCGAGCGCGTCGGCTGGAAGACCGAGATCATCGACGCCACCGAGTCCGAGCTGGGCGGCTACAAGGACGTCCAGGTCGCGGTGAAGACCAAGGGCGGCCAGGGCGCCACCGAGCCCGGCCAGGGCGTGTGGGCGCGGCTGAAGTACGAGGGCGGTGTGCACCGGGTGCAGCGCGTCCCGGCGACCGAGTCGCAGGGCCGTATCCACACCTCCGCCGCCGGTGTCCTCGTGACCCCCGAGGCCGAGGAGGTGGACGTGGAGATCAACCCGAACGACCTCCGCATCGACGTCTACCGCTCCTCCGGTCCCGGCGGCCAGTCCGTCAACACCACCGACTCCGCCGTGCGCATCACGCACCTGCCGACCGGCGTCGTCGCCTCCTGCCAGAACGAGAAGAGCCAGCTCCAGAACAAGGAGCAGGCCCTGCGTATCCTGCGCTCCAGGCTGCTCGCCGCGGCGCAGGAGGAGGCCGAGCGGGAAGCCGCGGACGCCCGCCGCAGCCAGGTCCGCACCGTCGACCGTTCCGAGAAGATCCGCACCTACAACTTCCCGGAGAACCGCATCTCGGACCACCGCGTCGGCTTCAAGGCGTACAACCTGGACCAGGTCCTGGACGGCGACCTCGCCGCGGTGATCCAGGCCTGCGTCGACGCCGACTCGGCGGCGAAGCTGGCAGCTGCATAAAGGCATCTACGCTCGACCCAGTACGACACGGAGGACTCGCGTGAACCTGCTGCTCGCGGAGGTGGCCCAGGCCACCCAGCGGCTGGCCGACGCCGGCGTGCCCTCGCCGCGCAACGACGCGGAGGAGCTGGCCGCGTTCGTGCACGGGGTGAAGCGCGGCGCACTGCACTCCGTGAAGGACGCCGACTTCGACGCCCGGTACTGGGAGGTCATCGCCCGGCGCGAGCAGCGCGAGCCGCTCCAGCACATCACCGGGCGGGCCTACTTCCGCTACCTGGAACTCCAGGTCGGGCCGGGCGTGTTCGTGCCCCGGCCGGAGACCGAGTCCGTGGTCGGCTGGGCCATAGACGCCGTGCGCGCCATGGACGTCGTCGAGCCGTGCATCGTGGACCTGTGCACCGGCTCCGGCGCCATCGCGCTGGCCCTCGCCCAGGAGGTCCCGCGCTCGCGGGTGCACGCCGTGGAGCTGTCCGAGGACGCCCTGGTGTGGACCCGCAAGAACGTGGCGGGCTCCAGGGTCGACCTGCGCCAGGGCGACGCCCTGACCGCTTTCCCCGACCTCGACGGCCAGGTCGACCTGGTCATCTCCAACCCGCCGTACATCCCGCTCACCGAGTGGGAGTACGTCGCCATCGAGGCCCGCGACTACGACCCGGAGCTGGCTCTCTTCTCCGGTGAGGACGGGCTCGACCTGATCCGCGGCATCGAGCGCACCGCCCACCGGCTGCTGCGCCCCGGCGGGGTCGTCGTGATCGAGCACGCGGACACCCAGGGCGGCCAGGTGCCGTGGATCTTCACCGAGGAGCGGGGCTGGGCCGACGCGGCCGACCACCCCGACCTCAACAACCGCCCCCGGTTCGCGACCGCCCGCAAGGCGCTGCCGTGAGCACCCCGACGACTTTCATCCGGCTGTACGTGTACGAGGAGGCCCGCTAGACATGGCACGGCGATACGACACCAACGACGCGACCGACCGCGCGACGGGTCTGCGCGAGGCCGCGTCCGCCGTCCGCCGGGGCGAGCTGGTGGTGCTGCCGACCGACACGGTCTACGGCATCGGCGCCGACGCGTTCTCCTCGGAGGGCGTCGCCGACCTGCTCGCCGCCAAGGGCCGGGGCCGCAACATGCCCACCCCTGTGCTCATCGGCTCCCCGAACACCCTGCACGGCCTCGTCACGGACTTCTCCGAGCTGGCCTGGGAGCTGGTCGACGCGTTCTGGCCGGGCGCCCTCACGCTGGTCGCCAAGCACCAGCCCTCGCTCCAGTGGGACCTCGGCGACACCCGGGGCACGGTGGCCGTCCGCATGCCGCTGCACCCCGTCGCGATCGAACTGCTCACCGAGGTCGGCCCGATGGCGGTGTCGTCGGCGAACCTCACCGGGCACCCCGCGCCGGAGGACTGCGACGCCGCCCAGGAGATGCTCGGCGACTCGGTCTCCGTCTACCTCGACGGGGGCCCGACGCCCGGCATCGTGCCGTCGTCCATCGTGGACGTCAGCCGTTCCGTGCCGGTGCTGCTGCGCGAGGGCGCGATCTCGGCGGAGGAGCTGCGGAAGGTCGTACCTGACCTCGAGGTGGCGAATTGACGGCCCCTGAAGCGGGGCGTGGCATAGGCATCGGGGCCAGTGCGGCAGAGACGACCACGACCTTCGGCTTTCCCCGCGACACCTTCCGCATCCTCCACGTCAGCACCGGCAACGTGTGCCGCTCGCCCATCACCGAGCGGCTGACCCGCCATTTCGTCGCGGAGCGGCTCGGCGTGCTCGGCGGCGGGCTGATCGTGGAGAGCGCGGGCACCTGGGGCCACGAGGGCGCCCCGATGGAGGCCAACGCGGAGGCGGTGCTGGCCGAGTTCGGCGCGGACGCCTCCGGCTTCTTCGGCCGGGAGCTGCTGGACGAGCACGTCATCCGGGCCGACCTGGTGCTCACGGCCACGCGGGACCATCGGGCGCAGGTGATCTCGATGGGGCATTCGGCGGGGCTGCGGACGTTCACACTGAAGGAGTTCACCCGGCTGGTCCGCGCGATAGACCCCACGACGCTGCCCCCGCTGGAGGACGGCGTGGTGATGCGTGCCCGCGCGCTGGTGCGGGCGGCCGCGGCGCTGCGGGGCTGGCTGCTCGCGCCCACGGCGGAGGCGGACGAGGTCCACGACCCGTACGGCGCCCCGCTGCCGTTCTTCCGCTCCGTCGGGGGCGAGATACACCAGGCACTGGACCCGGTGGTGACGGCGCTGACGGGCGTGGCCACCCGGACGTAGCCGACCGGTGTGGCCGTTCGGACGTAAGGGACACACGCGGGCGCAACGGTCGCGCGGGGGGTGCGGGGCGGGCCTACATTGGGGTTACGTCACCGTCGACCGCCCGGGAGCCCGCCATGTCGGTCACCTCCACCCTCCCGACCGATGTCCTGCGGCAGCAGGACCCCGAGCTGGCCGAGATCCTGCAGGGCGAGCTGCGCCGGCAGTCGACGTCGCTCCAGCTGATCGCCGCCGAGAACTTCACCTCGCCCGCCGTGCTGGCCGCACTCGGCTCGCCGCTCGCCAACAAGTATGCCGAGGGCTATCCCGGCGCCCGCCACCACGGCGGCTGCGAACTGGTCGACATCGCCGAGCGGCTCGCCGTGGAGCGGGCCGAGGCGCTGTTCGGGGCCGCGCACGCCAACGTCCAGGCCCACTCGGGCTCCTCGGCCGTCCTGGCCGCCTACGCCGCCCTGCTGCGCCCCGGAGACACCGTCCTCGCCCTCGGCCTGCACTCCGGCGGTCACCTCACCCACGGCTCGCCCGCGAACTTCTCGGGCCGCTGGTTCGACTTCGTCGGGTACGGCGTCGACGCCGAGACCGGGCTCATCGACCACGACCAGGTGCGGCATCTGGCCCGCAACCACCGGCCCAAGGCGATCGTGTGCGGGTCCATCGCCTACCCCCGCCACATCGACTACGCCTTCTTCCGCGAGGTGGCCGACGAGGTCGGGGCCTATCTGATCGCCGACGCCGCGCATCCGATCGGGCTGGTCGCGGGGGGAGCGGCGCCGAACCCGGTGCCGTACGCCGATGTCGTGTGCGCGACGACCCACAAGGTGCTGCGCGGGCCGCGCGGCGGCATGATCCTGTGCGGCACCCCCGAACTGGCCGAGCGGATCGACCGGGCCGTGTTCCCCTTCACCCAGGGCGGCGCCCAGATGCACACCATCGCCGCCAAGGCCGTCGCGTTCGGCGAGGCGGCCACCCCGGCGTTCGCCGCGTACGCCCATCGGGTGGTCGCCAACGCCAGGACGCTGGCCGCGCTGCTGGAGGCCGAGGGGTTCACCGTCACCACCGGCGGCACCGACACCCATCTGATCACCGTCGACCCCGCCCCGCTCGGCGTGGACGGCCGCGCCGCCCGCGGCCGCCTCGCCGCCGCCGGGATCGTGCTGGACTGCTGTGTGCTGCCGCACGACGACGGCCGCGGGCTGCGCCTGGGCACCGCCGCGGTGACGACCCAGGGCATGGGCGAGCCGGAGATGGCCCGGATCGCGGCACTGATGGCCGGGGTGCTGCGGGGCACCGCCGAGCCGGCCCGGGCGCGGGAGGAGGTGCGCGAACTGACCGGTGATTTTCCGCCGTATCCGGCCTGAACCGGGGCAGGCGTCGGCCCGTACACCCCTATGTGCGCCGTAGACCACAGCCACACGTGCAACCATCGTCGCTACCCGGAAGTCCCCATCCATATACGTCCATCGCTAGGGTGTGGGGCTGTGATGGCCAGCGAGACCTGTGGGGAAGCCCGTGCGTGAATACCTGCTGACGCTCTGCATCACGGCCGCGGTGACGTACCTGCTGACAGGGCCGGTGCGGAAGTTCGCGATCGTGGCCGGGGCGATGCCGGAGATCAGGGCCCGTGACGTGCACCGGGAACCGACTCCGCGGCTCGGCGGTATCGCCATGTTCTTCGGCCTGTGCGCGGGCCTGCTCGTCGCGGACCACCTCACCAACCTCAACGAGGTCTTCGCGAAGTCCAACGAGCCGCGGGCCCTGCTCTCCGGTGCGGCCCTGATCTGGCTGATCGGCGTCCTGGACGACAAGTTCGAGATCGACGCGCTGATCAAGCTGGGCGGCCAGATGATCGCCGCGGGCGTCATGGTCATGCAGGGCCTGACGATCCTGTGGCTGCCCATCCCCGGCGTCGGCAACGTGGCGCTGACCCAGTGGCAGGGCACCCTGCTGACCGTCGCCCTCGTCGTCATCACCATCAACGCCGTGAACTTCGTGGACGGCCTCGACGGTCTCGCCGCCGGCATGGTCTGCATCGCGGCCGGCGCGTTCTTCCTGTACGCCTACCGCATCTGGTACTCGTACGGCATCGAGGCCGCCGCCCCGGCCACCCTGTTCTCGGCGATCCTGATGGGCATGTGCCTGGGCTTCCTGCCGCACAACATGCACCCCGCGCGGATCTTCATGGGCGACTCGGGCTCGATGCTGATCGGGCTGGTGCTGGCGGCGGGCGCGATCTCGATCACGGGCCAGCTGGACCCGGACGCGCTGGGCCTGTACGTGGGTTCCGAGAGGGCCGCGGTGCACGCGACGGTGCCGGTCTACATCCCGCTGCTCCTCCCGCTGACGATCATCGCCGTGCCGGCCGCCGACCTGGTCCTCGCGATCGTCCGCCGTACCTGGCGCGGCCAGTCGCCGTTCGCCGCCGACCGCGGGCACCTGCACCACCGGCTGCTGGAGATCGGCCACTCGCACAGCCGGGCCGTGCTGATCATGTACTTCTGGTCGGCCCTGATCGCCTTCGGCGCCCTCGCCTACTCGGTGAACTCGGCGTCCATGTGGATCGTGCTCGGCGTCGTCTTCCTCAGCGCGATCGGACTGATCCTGCTGCTGCTCCCGCGCTTCACGCCGCGTGTGCCGGTGTGGGCACAGGCCTTCGTGCCGCCCCGCTACCGCAGGCGGCGCAGGGCGGCCGAGGCCGCCGTGGCGGAGGCGGCCTGTGCGGCGGAGGAGACCGCCGAGCGGGCACCGGTCGCGGCCGGGATCTCGGGCGTCAACGGGGCGACCGCCATTGGCCCTCGTTCGCGTTTTGTTGATCGTCACTGAGACGCTCAAGGTAAGAATCTGGCGAGAGCATTGCCATCTCGTGGGGCGGCAAAGCCCCCTAATACCAGACAAGTGGGCGCCGTTCCTGCACAGACGGGCGCCGTCACTCTCATGTGTGACAGCAAGCACACCAAGCGGGTAAAGACCTCATCAAATAGTTTGTGATACGGTTCACGAGAACCCCGGATAGAGCCGAAGGACCGTAGTGCGACGGTCCATTGGTGTGAGGTCTCGATCACTCAGCCCGGGACTACGCTCGTCCATGACGACACCCTGCCCCCTTGTGAAAGCGGAGTTGCCGCCATGCCGTCCAATGACGCCCGGAACCTTCTGCGGATCGCTGTGCCCACAGCGGTCGCAGGTGTGATCGCTGTCGCCGTGAGCGCGGCGGTCGCGGGGGGTAAGGGTGCGCTGGGCGCGGCCGTCGGCACGCTGCTGGCCGTCCTGTTCATGGGAGTCGGCCTCTACGTCCTGCAGTGGACGGCAAAAACGCTCCCGCAGCTGTTCCAGATGATGGGCCTGTTGCTCTACGTGGCCCAGCTGCTCCTCCTCCTGATCTTCGTCGCTGTTTTCAAGGACACCTCTCTCTTCAATCCGAAGACGTTCGCCGTGGCGCTCGTCGTCGCGACCGTCGTGTGGATGGCCGCGCAGGCTCGTGCGCACATGAAGGCCAAGATCTTCTACGTCGACCCGGACTCCGAGAAGAGCGAGAAGCCCGAGAAGACAGGGCCGTCGTCGTGAGAGGTAGGGGCGGGATAAAGGCTTGTGAGATCTCCTGCTATCGTCCGGTGCCAACTGCGGCATCGCGGGCGCGGGCAGCTGAGCTGACGCCTGCTCAATGGCGAGGCTCCACGCCCCCCAGCCGCCCCCACATCCGTAACACCAGTCCGGTGCCGCTCCGCGGCCACGCGCCGCGCCGACACAACGAGGTTGCCGTACCCATGCGTCACGCCGAAGGAGCCCGCGGTGAGTGCTGACCAGACCCAGCTCGCCTTTGACTGGAGTTGTCGGGTCATGTCCGACAACGGGTGCGGCTTCCCGGCCCCGGGCCTGAACTCCTTCCTGTTCAAGCCGCTCTTCACGGTCGGGGGCTTCGAGTTCAACAAGGTGATGCTGCTCGCGCTCGTCACCACGCTGGTCATCGTCGTCTTCTTCTCGGCCGCCTTCGGCAAGGCCAAGGTCGTCCCGGGCAAGCTGCAGATGGTCGGCGAGGCCGGCTACGACTTCGTGCGCCGCGGCATCGTCTACGAGACGCTGGGCAAGCGCGAGGGCGAGAAGTGGGTGCCGCTCATGGTCTCCCTCTTCTTCTTCGTCTGGCTCATGAACGTCTGGTCCGTGATCCCGCTGGCACAGTTCCCGGTGTCCTCGGTGATCGCCTTCCCGATGGTGCTGGCCGCGATCGTCTACATCACCTGGGTCGCGCTCACGTTCAAGAAGCACGGCTTCGTCGGCTTCTTCAAGAACGTCACGGGCTACGACAAGTCGCTCGGCGCCGTGCTGCCGCTCGTCATGGTCATCGAGTTCTTCTCGAACCTGCTGGTCCGCCCGTTCACGCACGCGGTGCGACTCTTCGCCAACATGTTCGCCGGTCACCTGATGCTGGTCATGTTCACCGTGGCCTCCTGGTACCTGCTGAACAGCTGGCTGGTCGTGGGTGCCGGCGTCTCCTTCGTGATGACGATGGCCATGATCCTCTTCGAGCTCTTCGTCCAGGCCGTCCAGGCGTACGTCTTCGTGCTGCTGGCCTGCTCCTACATTCAGGGCGCTCTCGCCGAGCACCACTGAGTCGTACCACCCCCGCCAACCCCCAGACGTCCGGTGGCCAACCCCCACCGGTCCATGAAAGAGAAGGAAGAACGGCATGTCCGCTGCTCTTGAGACCCTCGCCGCCACCGCTGGTGTCCACGGCTCCGTCGGCTCCATCGGCTACGGCCTCGCTGCGATCGGCCCCGGCATCGGCGTCGGCATCATCTTCGGTAACGGCACCCAGGCCCTGGCCCGCCAGCCCGAGGCCGCCGGTCTGATCCGTGCCAACCAGATCCTGGGCTTCGCTTTCTGTGAGGCGCTTGCCCTCATCGGCATCGTGATGCCGTTCGTGTTCGGTAAGTAATCACCTCTTACCCGACACGAATCGACGAAAGGCACTGATGTGATCGCCAACCTGGCACAGCTGGCGGCCGAGGAGACCGAGCAGAACCCGCTCGTCCCCGCCGGTCCCGAGCTGCTCATCGGCACCATCGCCTTCGCCATCGTGTTCTTCTTCTTCTGGAAGAAGCTGCTTCCGAACATCAACAAGGTTCTGGAGGAGCGCCGCGCGGCGATCGAAGGCGGTATCGAAGAGGCCGACGCCATGAAGGTCGAGGCCCAGAGCGTGCTTGAGCAGTACAAGGCTCAGCTCGCCGAGGCCCGGCACGAGGCCGCGCGCCTGCGCCAGGAGGCGCAGGAGCAGGGTGCCGCGCTCATCGCCGAGATGCGGGCCGAGGGCCAGCGGCAACGCGAGGAGATCGTCACCGCGGGTCACACCCAGATCGAGGCCGACCGCAAGGCCGCCGCCCAGACGCTGCGTCAGGACGTCGGCAAGCTCGCCACCGAACTGGCCGGCAAGCTCGTCGGCGAGTCCCTCGAGGACCACGCCCGCCAGAGCCGTGTGATCGACCGCTTCCTCGACGAGCTCGAGGAGAAGGCCGAGGCGACTCGATGAACGGAGCGAGCCGCGAGGCCCTGGCTGCCGGCCGTGAGCGTCTCGACACGCTGACGGACTCCACGTCGGTGGACGCTGCTCAGCTCGCCGACGAGCTGGCGGCCGTCACCGCGCTGCTCGACCGCGAGGCCGGCCTGCGCCGGGTCCTCACCGACCCGGCGAAGCAGGCGGAGGCCAAGGCGGAGCTGGTCCAGCGCCTGATCGGCGGCCAGGTCAGCGGTACCGCCGCCGACCTGGTGTCCGGGATGGTCCGCGCCCGCTGGTCGCAGTCCCGCGACCTGGTCGACGCGCTGGAGGAGCTGGCGGACATCGCCGACCTCACCGCCGCCGACAAGCGGGGCAACCTGGACGAGGTCGAGGACGAGCTGTTCCGGTTCGGCCGGATCGTCTCCTCCAGCACCGAGCTGCGCGCCGCGCTGACCGACCGCGCCGCCGGCGCCGAGGCCAAGACCGAGCTGCTGCACCGGCTGCTGGGCGGACGGGCCAAGCCCGCCACCGAGCGTCTGGTCGCGCGCCTCGTGACCGTGCCGCGTGGACGTAGCCTGGAAGCGGGACTGGAGTCCCTGTCCAAGCTGGCCGCCGATCGCCGGGACCGCATGGTCGCCGTCGTCACCTCGGCGGTGCCGCTGGGCGACGGCCAGAAGCAGCGCCTCGGCGCCGCCCTCGCCAAGCTCTACGGCCGGCGGATGCACCTCAACCTGGACGTGGACCCCGAGGTCGTCGGCGGTATCCGGGTACAGGTCGGTGACGAGGTCATCAACGGCTCCCTCGCGGACCGGCTGGACGACGCCGCCCGCCGCATGGCGAGCTGAGCGACGCTCGGTATCCGAGAAGAGCAGTAGTACTCAGAACGGCCCTGGTTGGGCCGTGCAGAAGAATCCTGGGGGTCGCCCCCAGACCCCCAAAGTGAAACTTCGGGCCCAACAAGGAGAGCAGGGAACCCAGATGGCGGAGCTCACGATCCGGCCGGAGGAGATCCGGGACGCGCTGGAGAACTTTGTCCAGTCGTACAAGCCGGACGCGGCCTCGCGCGAGGAGGTCGGTACGGTCACCCTTGCCGGCGACGGCATCGCGAAGATCGAGGGTCTTCCCTCGGCCATGGCCAACGAACTGCTGAAGTTCGAGGACGGCACCCTCGGCCTCGCGCTCAACCTGGAAGAGCGCGAGATCGGTGCCATCGTCCTCGGTGAGTTCAGCGGCATCGAGGAGGGTCAGCCGGTCACGCGCACCGGTGAGGTCCTCTCCGTCGCGGTCGGCGAGGGCTACCTCGGCCGTGTCGTCGACCCGCTCGGCAACCCGATCGACGGCCTCGGCGAGATCGAGACGTCCGGCCGCCGCGCGCTTGAGCTGCAGGCCCCCACGGTCATGCAGCGCAAGTCGGTGCACGAGCCGATGGAGACGGGCTACAAGGCCGTCGACGCGATGACCCCGATCGGCCGCGGTCAGCGTCAGCTGATCATCGGTGACCGCCAGACCGGCAAGACCGCCCTGGCCGTCGACACGATCATCAACCAGCGTGACAACTGGCGCACCGGCGACCCGAAGAAGCAGGTCCGCTGCATCTACGTCGCCATCGGCCAGAAGGGCTCCACCATCGCCGGCGTGCGCCGCGCGCTGGAGGAGAACGGCGCCCTGGAGTACACGACCATCGTCGCCGCCCCGGCGTCCGACCCGGCCGGCTTCAAGTACCTTGCGCCGTACACCGGTTCGGCCATCGGGCAGCAGTGGATGTACGAGGGCAAGCACGTCCTCATCATCTTCGACGACCTGTCGAAGCAGGCCGACGCCTACCGCGCCGTCTCCCTGCTGCTGCGCCGCCCGCCGGGCCGTGAGGCCTACCCGGGTGACGTCTTCTACCTGCACTCCCGTCTGCTGGAGCGCTGCGCCAAGCTCTCCGACGACATGGGCGCCGGCTCGATGACCGGTCTGCCGATCGTCGAGACCAAGGCCAACGACGTCTCGGCGTTCATCCCGACCAACGTCATCTCCATCACCGACGGCCAGTGCTTCCTGGAGTCGGACCTGTTCAACGCCGGTCAGCGTCCCGCGCTGAACGTCGGTATCTCCGTCTCCCGAGTCGGTGGTTCCGCGCAGCACAAGGCGATGCGCCAGGTCTCCGGCCGTCTGCGCGTGGACCTCGCCCAGTTCCGCGAGCTGGAGGCGTTCGCCGCCTTCGGTTCCGACCTGGACGCGGCCTCCAAGGCGCAGCTGGAGCGCGGTTCGCGCATGGTCGAGCTGCTGAAGCAGGACCAGTACCAGCCGATGGCCACCGAGGACCAGGTCGTCTCCGTCTGGGCCGGCACCAACGGCCGTATGGACGACGTCCCGGTCGGCGACATCCGCCGTTTCGAGAAGGAACTGATCGACTTCCTGCACCGGAAGCACCAGGGCCTGATGACCTCCATCAAGGAGGGCGCCAAGATGTCGAACGACACGATCCAGGCGATCGACGACGCCGTGGCGGAGTTCAAGAAGCAGTTCGAGACCTCGGACGGCAAGCTGCTCGGCGAGGACGTTCCTGCCGCTGCCGCCAAGTGACGTAAGGAAGGGACCTGACTCATGGGAGCCCAGCTCCGGGTCTACAAGCGTCGCATCCGATCCGTCACCGCGACCAAGAAGATCACCAAGGCGATGGAGATGATCGCCGCCTCGCGCGTCGTCAAGGCGCAGCGCAAGGTGGCGGCCTCCACGCCGTACGCGCAGGAACTGACCCGCGCGGTCACGGCGGTCGGCACGGGTTCGAACACCAAGCACCCGCTCACCACGGAGACGGACAACCCGACCCGTGCCGCGGTCCTGCTCCTCACGAGCGACCGCGGTCTGGCCGGCGCCTTCAACTCCAACGCCATCAAGACGGCGGAGCAGCTCACCGAGCGCCTGGAGCGCGACGGCAAGCAGGTCGACACGTACATCGTCGGCCGGCGCGGTGTCGCCCACTACAACTTCCGCGAGCGCACCATCGCGGAGTCGTTCACGGGCTTCACCGACGAGCCGTCGTACGCGGACGCGAAGAAGGTCGCGGCGCCCCTGATCGAGGCCATCGAGAAGGACACGGCCGAGGGCGGCGTGGACGAACTCCACATCGTCTTCACCGAGTTCGTCTCGATGATGACGCAGACGGCGCTGGACGCCCGGCTCCTTCCGCTGCGTCTCGAAGAGGTCGCGCAGGAGGCGCCGAAGGGCGAGATCCTGCCGCTGTACGACTTCGAGCCCTCGGCGGAGGACGTCCTCGACGCCCTGCTGCCGCGCTACGTGGAGAGCCGCATCTACAACGCGCTGCTCCAGTCGGCCGCTTCGAAGCACGCCGCCACGCGGCGCGCGATGAAGTCGGCCACCGACAACGCGGGCGAGCTGATCAACACGCTCTCCCGTCTTGCCAACGCGGCCCGCCAGGCCGAAATCACCCAGGAAATCAGCGAGATCGTCGGTGGCGCGAGCGCCCTGGCCGACGCGACCGCGGGGAGTGACCGATAAATGACCACCACTGTTGAGACCGCGACGGCTACGGGCCGCGTCGCCCGGGTCATCGGCCCGGTCGTCGACGTGGAGTTCCCCGTCGACGCGATGCCGGACATCTACAACGCCCTTCACGTCGACGTGGCCGACCCGGCCAACGCCGGCGAGAAGAAGACGCTGACCCTGGAGGTCGCCCAGCACCTGGGTGACGGCCTGGTCCGCACCATCTCCATGCAGCCCACCGACGGTCTGGTCCGCCAGGCCCCGGTCACCGACACCGGCAACTCCATCACGGTGCCCGTCGGTGACTTCACCAAGGGCAAGGTGTTCAACACCCTCGGTGAGGTGCTGAACGTCGACGAGACGTACGACGGCGAGCGCTGGGGCATCCACCGCAAGGCCCCGAACTTCGACGAGCTCGAGTCGAAGACCGAGATGTTCGAGACGGGCGTCAAGGTCATCGACCTGCTCACCCCGTACGTCAAGGGCGGCAAGATCGGCCTGTTCGGCGGCGCCGGCGTCGGCAAGACGGTGCTCATCCAGGAGATGATCTACCGTGTCGCCAACAACCACGACGGTGTCTCCGTGTTCGCCGGTGTCGGCGAGCGCACCCGTGAGGGCAACGACCTGATCGAGGAGATGTCCGACTCGGGCGTCATCGACAAGACCGCGCTGGTCTTCGGTCAGATGGACGAGCCCCCGGGCACCCGTCTGCGCGTCGCGCTGGCCGGCCTCACCATGGCCGAGTACTTCCGTGACGTCCAGAAGCAGGACGTGCTGTTCTTCATCGACAACATCTTCCGCTTCACGCAGGCCGGTTCCGAGGTCTCCACCCTGCTCGGCCGTATGCCCTCCGCGGTGGGCTACCAGCCGAACCTGGCCGACGAGATGGGTCTCCTCCAGGAGCGCATCACCTCGACCCGTGGTCACTCGATCACCTCGATGCAGGCGATCTACGTCCCCGCGGACGACCTGACCGACCCGGCCCCGGCCACCACCTTCGCCCACCTCGACGCGACGACGGTGCTCTCCCGTCCGATCTCCGAGAAGGGCATCTACCCGGCCGTGGACCCGCTGGACTCGACGTCCCGGATCCTGGACCCGCGCTACATCGCGCAGGACCACTACAGCGCGGCCATGCGCGTGAAGAACATCCTGCAGAAGTACAAGGACCTGCAGGACATCATCGCGATCCTCGGTATCGACGAGCTCGGCGAGGAGGACAAGCTCGTCGTCCACCGTGCCCGTCGCGTGGAGCGCTTCCTGTCCCAGAACACCCACGTCGCCAAGCAGTTCACCGGCGTGGACGGTTCGGACGTCCCGCTGGACGAGACGATCGCGGCGTTCAACGCGATCTGCGACGGCGAGTACGACCACTTCCCGGAGCAGGCGTTCTTCATGTGCGGTGGCCTGGAGGACCTCAAGGCCAACGCCAAGGAGCTGGGCGTCTCCTGAACTTCCTGAGTCCGTCCGGACTCCGTGAGTTCGTGTGAGGGGGCGGGCGCGTCCCGCCCCCTCATCCACGCCCACTAGACTTGTAACCAACACCCGGCACAACCGCCGGGTGGTGACCCGAGGAGCCACCTTGGCTGCTGAGCTGCACGTCGCGCTGGTCGCGGCCGACCGAGAGGTCTGGTCCGGCGAGGCCACCCTGGTCGTCGCGCGCACCACGTCCGGCGACATCGGCGTCATGCCCGGTCACCAGCCGCTGCTCGGTGTGCTGGAGTCGGGCCCGGTGACCATCCGTACGAGTGAAGGCGGAACGGTCGTCGCCGCGGTGCACGGCGGTTTCGTCTCGTTCGCGGACAACAAGCTGTCGTTGCTGGCCGAGATCGCCGAGCTGTCGGACGAGATCGATGTCCAGCGCACGGAGCGGGAGCTGGAGCGTGCGAAGGCGGAGGGCGACGCCGCCGCCGAGCGCCGCGCGGACGTCCGTCTTCGTGCGGCGGCGGCGAGCTGAGCCCACAGCACGGCTGCCGAATGACGTCACTCAGCCGCGGCCGGCCCGGAGCAATCCGGTGCCGGTCGCGGCTGAGGCAGATGTGGGTGTTTTTTAAGTTTCATTACTCAGTAACAGAAGCAGTTCCGCTACCTGGGAGACGAGGAGGTCGGTGCCGATGGTCCTCGCTCTGACTGTGTGCGGGGTCGTGGTCGCGCTCGTGGTGGCGGGACTGTTCCTGTTCGGACTGCGCCGCAGACTGATCCAGCGCTCCGGCGGCACCTTCGACTGTTCCCTGCGCTGGGACGTGACCGAGCCGCCGGACGCCAGCGGCAAGGGCTGGAGCTACGGCGTCGCCCGCTACAACGGCGACCGCATCGAGTGGTACCGCGTCTTCTCCTACGGCTTCCGCCCGCGCCGCACCCTGGAGCGCGCCGCCATCGAGGTGGCCGGGCGCCGGCTGCCCGAGGGCGAGGAGGAGCTGGCGCTGCTCTCCGACGCGGTGGTCCTCGCCTGTACGCATCGGGGCACGCGCCTCGAACTCGCCATGAGCGAAGACGCGCTGACCGGATTCCTCGCGTGGCTGGAGGCAGCCCCGCCCGGACAGCGAGTGAATGTGGCGTAGCCACATTCACTCGCTGGGTGGGGGTCCCCCGGACGAAGTCTGGGGGAGCGTCAACGTCGCTTAGGGCACTTACGGGTACTACAGGTTGCTGCTGATCGCGTTCACCAGCTCGCCGTCGCTGGTGTCACCGCTGAACTCCCAGAAGAACGCGCCGCCGAGCCCCTGCGACTTGGCCCAGCTCATCTTCCCGGCGATGGTGGACGGGGTGTCGTACGACCACCAGTTGCTGCCGCAGTGCGCGTACGCCGTGCCCGCGACGGTGCCGGTGACCGGGCAGGACGTCTTGAGCACCTTGTAGTCCTCGATGCCCTGCTCGTAGGTGCCGGCCGCCGGGCCCGTGGCCGTGCCGCCCGGGGCGTCCTGGGTGACGCCGGTCCAGCCGCGGCCGTAGAGGCCGATGCCGATGAGCAGCTTGCTCGACGGGACCCCGACGGACTTGTACTTGGCGATCGCGTCGGCCGTGGTGAAGCCGGCCTTCGGGATGCCGGAGTACGAGGTGAGCGGGGAGTGCGGGGCGGTCGGGCCCTGGGCGTCCCAGGCGCCGAAGAAGTCGTACGTCATCACGTTGTACCAGTTGACGTACTGTGCGGCCCCGGCGTAGTCGGCGGCCTCGATCTTGCCGCCGGCCGAGCCGTCGGCGGTGACCGCGGCCGTGACGAGCTTGCTGCTGCCGAACTTGGCGCGCAGCGCGGACAGCACGTTCTTGAAGGCCGCGGCGCCGCTGGTGTCGCAGGACAGCCCGCAGGCGTTCGGGTACTCCCAGTCGATGTCGATGCCGTCGAACACGTCGGCCCAGCGCGGGTCGTTGACCAGGTTGTAGCAGGAGTCCGCGAACGCGGTGGGGTTGGCCGCCGCCTGCGCGAAGCCGCCGGACCAGGTCCAGCCGCCGAAGGACCACAGGATCTTGAGGTTCGGGTACTTGGCCTTCAGCTCGCGCAGCTGGTTGAAGTTGCCGGCCAGCGGCTGGTCCCAGGTGTCCGCGGTGCCGCTGACCGACTGGTCGGCGGTGAACGTCTTCTGGTAGTCGGCGTAGGCGTCACCGATCGCGCACTGGCCGTTCGTCACGTTGCCGAAGGCGTAGTTGATGTGCGTGACCTTCGCGGCCGAGCCGGACGTCACCAGGTTCTTGACGTTGTAGTTGCGGCCGTAGATGCCCCACTCGGTGAAGTAGCCGAGTTTGACCGCGTCGCCGGTGGCCGGGGGAGTGCCGCTTCCGCCGCCGGTGGTGTGGACGGCCACGGCGCCGCTGACCGGGCCGGTCTGGTCGGCGGTGTCGCGGGCCTGCACGGTGTAGGAGTAGTCGGTGCCGGCGGTCAGACCGGTGTCCGTGTACGAGGTCGTCGTCACGGTGGAGACGACCTTGCCGTCGCGCAGGACGTCGTAGTTCTTGACGCCCTTGTCGTCGGTGGCCGCGCCCCAGCTGAGCTTCGCCGAGGTGTCGGTGACGGCGGAGGCGGTCGGGGTGCCCGGCGCGGAGGGCGGGCTGTCGCCGGGGACGGTCGTACCGCCGTCGCAACTGCCGCCGTTCAGGGTGCAGTTGGACGGGGAGCCGGAGCCCGAGCCGTTGAAGCCGAAGGAGACGGAGGCGCCGGGGGCGAGGGTGCCGTTGTAGGACTTGTTCTTGGCGGTCCAGTGGTTGCCGGCGTTGGTGACGTCCGCGTCCCAGGCCGAGCCGACGGAGGTGCCGGAGGGGAAGTCCCACTCGACGGTCCATGAACTGATGCTGCTGGAGCCGGTGTTCTTGATGGTCCACTGGCCGCCGAAGCCGGTTCCCCAGTCGGTGGTCTTGGTGAAGCTCGCCGTGGCCTCGGCCGTGGCGGCATGGGCCGGGTCCGCGAGCCCGACGAGACCGGCCAGGGGGAGCAACAGGGTCGCGAAGCCCGCCGCGGCTCTGTGTCTGAAGCGCATGGTGCGCCTCCTCCGTATCGGGGAATGTGTTGGGGGTGTCGTGGGCATGACTGAGCCTTCACGCCCATGGTGCTGCGAGAGTAGGAAGGTCTGGACCACGGGTCAATAGGTCTGGACCAATTTGCCGAACCGGCTCCGACGTCTCTCGCTAGATCCCCAACTCCTGCGCCAGTACGGCCGCTTGGACCCGGCTGCGCAGCCCCAGCTTGCCCAGCATGCGGCTGACGTGGGTCTTCACCGTGCCCTCCGCCATCCCCAGCCGCTCGGCGATCTGGGCGTTGGACAAGCCCTCGCCGATGCACGACAGCACCTCGCGCTCGCGCCGGGTCAGCGGCTCCAGCACGGCCGGGTCGGAGGTCGTCTCGGGCACCCGTGCGGCGGCGAACTCGGTGATCAGCCGACGGGTGACCGCCGGGGCCACGATCCCCTCGCCGCGCGCCACCGTCCGCACCGCCTCCAGCAGGTCCCGCGCCTCGGTGTTCTTCAGCAGGAACCCGGCCGCCCCCGCCCTGAGCGCCCCGAAGACGTACTCGTCCAGGTCGAACGTGGTCAGCACGAGCACGTCCGCGAGGCCCTCCGCGACGATGGCCCGGGTCGCCGACACCCCGTCCAGACGCGGCATCTGCACATCCATCAGGACCAGGTCCGGCCGCAGCTCCCGGGCCAGCTCCACCGCCTGCTCACCGTCCGCCGCCTCGCCGGCCACCTCGATGTCGGGCGCACTGCGCAGGATCAGCGCGAGCCCGGCACGCACGGCGGACTGGTCCTCGGCAACGAGGACCCGGATCGAGGGGCCGGTCATGCGGGGGTCTCCTTCGGCGGGCGGTTGTGCGTGTCCCGGTGGCCGGGTGGACGCATACGGGTGGGCCGGCCAGGGGCCGGGGCGGCCGGGGGCCGGATTCCGGTGGTGTGGGTGTGTGTGGTGGCCGTCGCGGGGTTTTCGCGGTCGGGCGGGGGGTCGGTGCGGACGGTCCAGCGGCGTTCGTCCGGCCGCCTCGCCGTGGGCGTGGAGCCGGTGGTGGTGGCGGGCGGTTGTGCGTGTCCTGGCGGCCGGGTGGGCGCGTGGCGGTGGGCAGGCCGGGGTTCGGGGCGGACGGGGGGCCGGTCCTCGGTGGCGGGGGTGTGTGTGGTGGCCGTCGCGGGGTTTTCGCGGTCGGGCGTGGAGTCGGTGGCGGGCGGTTGTGCGTGTCCTGGTGGTCGGGCGGGGGGACGGTCCCCGGCGGTGCGGGTCATGTGAGGTCTTCCCGGTCGAGGGGGAGGGCGGCGCGGACGGTCCAGCGGCCGTGGTCGGGGCCTGTACCGGGGCCGGCCTCGAAGGTGCCGCCGAGTAGTGCGGCCCGTTCCCGCATGCCGGCGAGCCCGGAGCCCGAACCGGGCGCGCGCGGGGTGCCGTCGCGCCGGTAGGCACTGGTCACGCGGACGCGCAGCATGCTCTCCTCCTGCCGCAGCGCGACCTCGACCGGTCCCTCGACCGCGTGCTTGAGCGCGTTGGTCAGCGACTCCTGCACGATCCGGTACGCGGCCAGCTCCACCGGCGCGGGCACCGTGCCGTGGTCGTCCGCGAGGCGGACGTCCAGTCCGTTGGCCCGGGCGCCCTTGACGAGCGCGGCCAGGCCGTCGAGCGTCGGGGTGGCCGCGGGCTCCAGGTCACCGCTGCTGTCCCGCAGGATACCGATCAGCCGGCGCATCTCGGCCAGTCCCTCCACGCTGTTCTCCCGGATGACCTCAAGGGCGCCCCGGGAGGTCTGCGCGTCGTCCAGTGACAGGGCGGCCGTGGAGTGGATGGCGATCGCGGACAGGTGGTTGGCGACCATGTCGTGCAACTCCCGTGCCATCCTCGACCGTTCGGCCGTGACCGCCTGGGAGCGGTCCATCTCGGCGAGCAGCGCGGTCTGTTCGGCGCGCAGCCGGGCCGCCTCGGCGGCGTCGCGGTGGTTGCGCACCACCCAGCCGGTCGCCGCCGGCGCGAACGCGACCACACCGATGCCCACACCGATCAGCAGCGCCTGCGGATCGCGCCAGACCGCCGCCGGCACGACACCGCCGAGCACCGTCAGCATCCCGGTGATCCAGGGGACGCGGCGGGCCGAGGCGGGGTCGCCGTACAGGACCGACGCGTAGATCAGGTCGGTGTACATGACGATGGTGACGACGTTGCCCTGGGTCACCGTGTCCAGGGTCAGCGCGAGCGTGCCGAGGAACACGCCGAGCCGGGGCCGGGTGCGGCGCAGCGGCTCGCACGCGGCCGTCACCGTCAGCGGCACCAGCGGGGCCCAGGCCGCGTGCCACAGCACCAGCGGGTCCGAGGCCGTGCGCGGATGGATCCGGAGCGCCCACAGCACCACCCCGCCGAGCAGTCCGCCCAGCGCGATGCGCAGGTCGTCGGGGTGGGGGCGGGTGAGCGCTCGTGCCATGCGTCCATCCAACACGCTCGCGCCGTCGCCCGCGTGCTCCTCGGGAAGGGTCCCGAACTGCAACTTTCGTTTACGGCGAGGTCGCCCCCGCAGACGACGAAAGCGGACAGAACGGCGGCGAGGCTGAGAGGGTGACGGGAAGGAGCGAGTCGTGATCATCGGGTTGGTCATCGCCTGCGAGGTGGGGTTCTGGGTGCTGCTGGCGGCCGGACTGGCCGTCCGCTACGTGCTGAAGTGGCGCCGCACCAGCGTGGCGCTGCTGCTGTGCGAGCCGCTGCTGGAGGTGGTGCTGTTCCTCGCGACGGCCGTCGACCTGCGCGGCGGCGCCCGGCCGAGCTGGGAGCACGGCCTGGCCGCGCTCTACATCGGCTTCACGGTCGCCTACGGCCACGCCACGATCAGCTGGCTGGACGGCCACGCCGCCCACCGCCTCGCGGGCGCCCCCCGGCCCCCGAAGCCGCCCAGGTACGGCCTCGCCCGCGCCCGGCACGAAGGACGCCTGTGGCTGCGCACGCTCCTCGCGGCGGCCGTCGCCCTCGCCCTGCTCCAGTGCGCGATCTGGTACGTCGGCGACGGCACCGCCACCGGCCCGCTGCGCTCCTGGCAGTGGGCGGCGCTGCGCGTCCTCGGGATCCACGGGGTCATCGCCCTGACCTATCTGCTGTGGCCGAAGAAGGCGCCGGCCGGGACTGCCGCGCACGAGGCGGAGGACCGTACGCTGACCGGACGATGAGGAGGGCGTATGACTGACGGAGCGGCTGCCGGCGCGGTGCTGGTCGTCGACGACGACGCGGCGATCCGGCGCTCGCTGGAGCGCGGCCTGCGGCTCGGCGGCTTCGCGGTGCGGACCGCCGCCGACGGTCCCGGGGCGCTGGCCGCGATCGAGGACGCCCCGCCGGACGTGCTCGTCCTCGACGTGTCGATGCCCGGCATGAGCGGCATCGAGGTGTGCACCCGGCTGCGCGACGCGGGCCGGGACCTGCCCGTGCTCATGCTCTCCGCGCTGGACGAGACCGCCGACCGGATCGCCGGGCTCCAGGCGGGCGGCGACGACTACCTGGTCAAACCCTTCGCCCTGCAGGAGCTGGAGCTGCGGCTGCGCGCCCTGCTGCGCCGCCGCCCGCCGGCCGGCACCGGCCGGACGGAGCCGCTGCGCACGGCCGGCCTGGTGATCGACCCGGACGCCCGCACCGCGGAGCGCGACGGCACCCCGCTGGAGCTGACCCGGCGTGAGTTCGAGCTGCTGGAGGTGCTCGCCCGCAACGCCGGGCTCGTCCTCACCCGCGACCAGCTCCTGGAACGGGTGTGGGGCTACGACTTCGACGTGCGCACCGACACCGTCGACACCTTCGTCAGCTATCTGCGGCGCAAACTGGAGACCGAGGGCCGCCCCCGGCTCATCCACACCGTCCGGGGCGTCGGCTTCGTCCTGAGGGAACCGAGGGAGCCCCGAGAGCCCCGAGAACCGCGGGACGCGTCGTGAGACTCTCCACCCGGATCGGCCTGGCCGTCGGCTGCACCGTCCCGCTGCTCGTGCTGGCCGGCGGCTGGCTGCTGCTGCACCTGGTCTCGGGCGACCTGCGCAAGGCCGAGGACCAGCACCTGCGCAAGCGTGCGGCGGCCCTCGCCCCGGACGCCCGGTCCCTGCTGCGGGCCGCGGCGAACGACCGCCCCAAGGCCGCCGACACACGGGAGCGGCAGCTGTTCGACGCGGCCCTCGACGTCGGCGTACGCGTCGTCGGTCCGGACACGTCCGTCAGCGGCGGCCCCCAGCCCGGCCCCGCGGCGGCGCTGCCCGACCGCACGTCCGGCTTCGCCAGCGTCCGGGCCGACGGCCGCACCTGGCGGGCCCTGGCCCGGCCGGTGCACGCCGGAACGGCCTCCGGCACGCTGTGGCTCTTCGCGCCCGACACCGCGCAACGCGTGCAGATTCCGCTCGTCCGCCGCCGGGTGGTCGGCGCCGCGATCCTCGCCGCACCGCTGTCCGGGCTGCTCGCCTGGGGCCTGGCCGCCGGGACGAGCGCCCCGCTGCGCCGCCTCACCCGCCGCACCGCGGGCCTCGACCCGCGCACCAGCGGCGCCCGGCTGGGGCAGTGGCGGACCGGCGTGGCCGAGGTCGACGAACTGGCGGCCACCGTGCGCACCGTCCTGGCCCGCTACGACGAACAGGCCGCGCGTACCGCCGAGGCCCTGGACACGGCCCGCTCCTTCTCCTCGGCGGCCGCGCACGAACTGCGCACCCCGCTGATGAGCATGGGCACCAACCTCGACATCCTCACCGGCCACCGCGACCTTCCGGAGCCGGACCGCACCGAGGTCCTGGACGATCTGCGGCGTGAACACGCCCGACTGCTCGGCCTGTTGGTGATGCTCCGGGAACTGGGGCGCGGCGACCTGGTGGAGGCGGAGGCGTTCGGGGCCGTCGACCTGTCCGAGGTGGCCGACGCGGCCGTGGCCGAGGCCCGCCGCCGCGCGCCCGACGCCGCGATCACCCTGGACGCGGCACCCGGGCTCACCGTGCACGGCTGGGAGCCGGGGCTGCGGCTGCTGCTGGACAACCTGCTGGCCAACGCCCTGGCCCACGGCCGGGACCGGGCGGGCCGGGCCGTGGTGCGGGTCGGGGTGCGGGCCTCGGCGGCGGGCGGCGCCGCGGGCGAGATCCTGCTCACCGTGGACGATCACGGCCCCGGCGTACCGGCCGACGCCCACGCCCGGATCTTCGAGCGGTTCCGGCGCGGCCCGGACAGCGCGGGCTCCGGCCTCGGTCTCACCCTGGTCGCACAGCAGGCGGCGCTGCACCGCGGCGGGGTGAGCGTGACGGACGGCCCGGACGGTACGGGGGCCCGGTTCGAGGTACGGCTGCCCGTGGCCGGCGGCGCCCCGGCCGGCCCGCCCGGCCGACGGGACTGGCTGATCGGCACAGCCGGGGCAAACCGGTCACAGAGTTTCCCCAAGGACCCTGCCTAGCGTCCGTTGCCACGGGCGGGCCGACCGAGGCCGCCCGGGAAGTGAACGGAGAGGCAGATGTACGTACGACGACACACGCGCACGCTGCTCGCGGGGCTCGCCGTGACGGCCGTCCTGGCGGGCACGGCGGGCACGGCGGCCGCCGCCGGCAGCACCCCCGCACCGGGTCCCACCGGTGACGGGGCGAAGGCGCTGTGCAAGCGGCTGCCGAAGCTCGACCGGCGGATCGCACGCGCCCTGAAGCGGCTCGACGCCGGGGCGGGCACGCGCGGGTCGGTGGCCCGGCTGGAGAAGCGGGTGGACAACGCGAAGAAGGCGGGCCACACCGAGATCGCCACGTACCTCCAGAACCGGCTGGACTTCCGCAGGTCGCTGGTGACCAACCTGGAGCAGCGGCAGAAGGACCTGGCCGCCGTCAGCACGTGGTGCCAGAAGAACGACGGCGGGAAGGCGGCGAGCTGATGCGGGGCCGGCGGCCGGTGCTCCGGGTGTGCGCGGCCGCGGCGGTCGCCGGCCTCGTGGCGCTCACCACGGGCTGCGCCCACCACGACGGCGCCGCACCGGCCCCCCCGTCGTCCGCCGCGCCCTCCGGCTCCGCGGGCGCGCCGTCCGGCTACGCGGACATGCAGAAGAAGGTCGACGCGGCCGAGTCCGCGGCGGCCGCGGCCGACCGCGACGCGAGCAGCACGGCGGACAAGTGAGCCGGACCGACCGGTGAGCCCGGCGGGGAGCCGCCCTCAGCGCTCCCCGCCCGGCACCCACAGCACGTCGCCCGTCTCCCCGTTGGCACACCTGGCCAGGATGAACAGCAGGTCGGACAGACGGTTGAGGTAGGTGGCGGTGAGCGGGTTCATCGTCTCGCCGTGTGCCTCCAGGGCCGCCCAGGTGGAGCGCTCGGCGCGGCGGACGACCGTGCAGGCCTGGTGGAGCAGGGCCGCGCCCGCGGTGCCGCCGGGCAGGATGAAGGACCGCAGCTTCTCCAGACGCTCGTTGAAGCGGTCGCAGTCCGCCTCCAGCTTGTCGACGTAGAACTGCTCGACCCGCAGCGGCGGGAACTCCGGGTTCTCCACGACGGGCGTCGACAGGTCCGCCCCCACGTCGAACAGGTCGTTCTGGACGCGGGTGAGGACCTGCACGACCTCCGCCTCCAGCCCGCCCAGCGCGATCGCGGTGCCGATGACGGCGCCCGCCTCGTTGGCGTCCGCGTACGCGGAGATCCTGAGGTCGGTCTTGGGCACCCGGCTCATGTCTCCGAGGTTGGTGGTGCCCTTGTCGCCGGTCCGGGTGTAGATGCGCGTCAGATTGACCATGTGGCCAGCGTAGTTACGCTCCGGCCGTTCGGAACACTCGTGTGCCCACCGTCACCGCGAGCACCGCGAAGCCGACGGCGACGAGGCCGCCGTAGAGCATGTGCGCGGTGGCGTACCGCCCGACGTACGCGTCGCGCACCGCGTCCACCAGATAGCGGAACGGCACGAAGTGCGAGAGCACGTCCAGCCAGGCGGGCGCGAGGGTCATCGGGAGCATCAGGCCGGACAGCAGCATCGACGGCATCGACACCGCGTTGATCAGCGGGCCGAACTCCTGCGGGGTGCGCACCACCATGCCGAGCGCGTACGACAGCGAGGCCAGCGAGAGGGTGAGCAGGGCGACGAACGCGAAGCCGATCAGGATGCCGGTGAGCGGCGCCCGCAGGCCCATCACCAGCGCGGCCAGTACCAGCAGCACCGCCTGGAAGACGAACACCGTGGCGTCGCGCAGCACCCGGCCGAGGAGCAGGGCGAGCCGGCTGACCGGGGTCACACGCATGCGCTCCAGTACTCCCTGCCCCTTCTCGATGATGACCGTGAACCCCGCGAACAGGGCGCCGAACAGGCCGAGTTGGAGCAGCAGGCCGGGCACCAGCACCTGCCAGGAACTGCCGCCGCCGCCCAGCGGGAGACGTGTGAGCAGCGGTCCGAAGAAGAGCAGATAGAGCAGCGGGGTGAGCACGCCGAAGAGCAGTGCGAAGCGGGAGCGCAGGGACTGGCGCAGATAACGGCCGTAGATGAGGGCCGTGTCGTGGAGCAGCATCTTCTGTGGACCCCTAGACGGAGACGGGACTGGTGTCGGCCGGGGCGGGGCCGCGGCCGGTGATGGCGAGGAAGGTGTCCTGGAGGGTGGCGTCGAGCGAGCCGCCGTGCCGGAGCTTGAGCGCGCCGGGCGTGCCCTCGGCGGCGACCGTGCCCCGGTCGACGACGACCAGGCGGTCGGCGAGGGCGTCGGCCTCGTCCAGGTAGTGGGTGGTCAGGAACACGGTCGTGCCGTGCCGGTCGCGCAGCCGGCGGACCAGGTCCCACAGGTCGGCGCGGCTGCCCGGGTCGAGCCCGGTCGTCGGCTCGTCCAGGAAGAGCACCTTCGGGTGGTGCGTGAGCGCCATCGCGATGTCGAGGCGGCGGCGCTGGCCGCCGGAGAGGGCGGCCGTCTTCCGGTCGAGGAAGTCGCCGAGGTCCAGGTCGCGGGCGAGTTCCTCGGCCCTCCCGGTCGCCTCGGCCCTGGACAGCCGGTACATCCGGCCCTGGGTGACCAGTTCCTCCCGCACGGTGATCTGCGGATCGACCCCGCCGGACTGGGCGACGTATCCGGACACCCGGCGCACCCCGGCCGCGTCGGTCGCGAGGTCGTGCCCGGCGACGGTGGCCGCGCCGCCGGTCGGTTTCAGCAGGGTGGTGAGCATCCGCAGGGTGGTCGTCTTGCCGGCGCCGTTGGGTCCGAGGAAGCCGAGGATCTCTCCCTCGTGGACGGTGAGGTCGATGCCCCGGACGGCCTCGACGGGGCCGGCCTTGCTCTGGAAGGTGCGGGCGAGGCCCGCCGCGCTGATGACTGCTGGCATGCCGACCAGAAAAACAGAGTCCCTGAAATTTTGCAACGTCTCCAAAATTTCTGGCTCTCCAACTTTTCAGTCGGCCCAGCGAAGCTAGGATGCGGACATGGCTGAGGGACTCAGGGAACGGAAGAAACGGCAGACCAGGCAGTACATCTCGGATGTCGCCACGGGCCTGTTCCTGGAGCGCGGCTTCGAGGCGGTGACCGTCGCGGAGATCGCCGACGCGGCCAACGTCTCCGTCAACACCGTCTACAACTACTTCCCGGCCAAGGAAGACCTCTTCTTCGACCGCTCGGCCGGCGTGGTCGACCGCCTCGCCCGCTGGATCCGCAGCCGGGACGCGGGGGAGTCCGCCGCGGGCGCCGTCCTGCGCGAGCTGCGCGGCGAGGTCCAGGCCGTCTCGCCCCGGGTCGGCCTGATGAAGGGTTACGACCGTTTCATGCGGGTCATCCACGAGGCACCGGCGCTGCGCTCCCGGCTGTGGTCCCTCCAGCAGGAGGTGCACGACAACGTGGCCGCCGCCCTGCGCGAGGAGACCGGCGCCGCCGGCGGCGACCCGCTGCCGGACCTGATGGCCGGCCAGATCTGCTGGATCCACGAGACGGTCTTCGTCACCATCGGCCGCGAGATGATGGCCGGCCGCGAACCGGCCGAGGTCTCCCGTGAGGTGCTCGCCCTCATCGACGACATCGAGGACCTGCTCGGCGAACGGGTCCTCGCCTACGCGGTGCGCGCACAGAATTAGGTCCCGTCTCCCACGCCCAGCAGCAGGGAGCTGACGTGGTCGGCGAAGCGGGGGCCCGGTACGGGGATCTCGACGCCGGGGTGGCGGGCGTAGCCGCGGGTCACGGCGTGGGCGACGTAGGACGTGACGATCTCGGCACGCCGGGGCCGTCGGCGTAGGCCCGGGGACGACAGGCGGCTGAGGACCCGGAGCACTGTGGGGACGGACGCGTCGAAGGTGCAGCTGACGGGCGGGCAGACGCCGGTCACCGGGATGGTGTCGGGCTCGGTCACGGTGTCGAGGCCGGTCTGCTCGTACCAGAAGGCCGCCGCGTGGGCCTCGCCGCGCGCACGGTGGTGCAGGGAGAGGCAGTACGCCGCGGGCGCGTGTCCGGCGCCGCCGGCGTACTGCCACCAGAAGCGCGCCCCCTCGTCGATGCCGGCGACGAGCAGCGCGCAGCCGAGCAGCCAGGCGCACTCGGGCTCGGGCAGCTGGTCGGTGAGGAAGTGCAGCGTGCCGGGGGCGAGGGCGCCGAGCAGGGAGTCGCACAGGGTGCGCAGGTCGCGGATCGCGGCCGGGTCGGCGGGCCGGGCGCCCGGGGCGTCCATGGTCTCCTCGCCGTACGCGGGGTAGGCGCTGTCCTCGTAGGGGACGGTGTCCGCGGGCACCTCGGGGCGGCGGCGCAGCCGGGCGCGGGCGAGGAGGGTGTCTATGTCAGCGGTGTCTGTCATGGCGGTGGGGTTCACTCCCGGGAGCCGGCGCGGTGCAGCAGGGCTTCGAGGGCCGCGCGGGCGTGGTGGTCGACGGCGTGCGTGATGGCCGGGCTCAGACCGGTGACGTAGGGGATCGTTTCCGCCAGATCCAGTCCGCACAGGTGACCCAGCACGACCACGTCCATCTGGTCCTGGGGAAGGCGGGCTATGGCGTCGAAGAGGTCCACCAGGTCGGTCATCAGGACGAGATGGCCCGGGACGCTGTCGCTGACCTCCTCGGTGGAGAAGACGGCGGCGCGCAGGTCGGGGCGGCCGTCGCGGTGGGTGGCGCGCGCGAGGACCCGGGAGCGCAGCAGGAGCCAGGCGCCCCGGCGGACGTTCTCGCTGCTCGCGACCGTGTCCCAGGACAGCCACAGCAGGTCGAAGGTCTCGCCCACCGCCCAGCGGACGCGGTCCTCGGCCAGCAGGAAGGCGCGGGCGTAGGCGGTGTAGGGCGCGCGCATCGCCTCGATGAAGGCCTGGTGGGCCAGCGGCGGGGGCTCCGCCTCGCACGCCACCTGACCGATGCACTGCTCGATCCACCACCGCTCCTTGCGGGCCTCGCGGGCCGCGGCGGTCCACAGCCGGCGCATCGGCCGCACGGGCAGACCGAGCGCACGGATCATGCTGAAGGTGATCTCCCAGGTGGGGTAGTAGCCGTTGCCGCGCAGGAGTTCGCTGATCCGGGTCTTGGAGTAGCCGGAGCGGTGGACGAGGTCGTCCAGGGTCAGGCCGCTGGAGAAGACGTGGCGGCGGACCGGTTCCAGCCAGGCCCGGTGGGCCGGACCCGCCGCCGTGGATATGGGAGCCGGCTTCCGGCCGCGCCGGCCGGCGGCCTCCGGGGGAGCGGGGCGGCCTGTGCCAGGGGGTTCGGTCATCGGGGCGGCTCCTCCCCGGCGGTGGCGGTGGGCGCGGGGTCGGCGGGCGCCCGGGGGCCGTCGGGACCGGTCAGGGCCTGGACCATCTGCTGCACGAGCAGGCCCAGGGACGGGAGCAGGGTGGCCATGGCGGCGACCTGCCCCAGCACGGTCATCACCGTGCTCCACGTGAGGACGGTCACCAGGACGGCGACGGTCCACACCTTCTTACTCGACATCACGCACTTCGTTTCTGTGAGCGGGTCTCACTCCAACTGCCCCTCCGGCAGGCGGTGCTGAGGCGCCATCAGGAGGGAGAGCCAGCATGGCCCCGGCCCCGTCCGCCACGCCACGTGATCATGGAGTTACGGAACAATGACCCCACGTGCCGGTCCGCGCTACCCCGCGCCACCCCTGGCGCGTCGGATGAATGACAGCGATTCAACCTATTGAGGGGGAAAGGGCACTTCTGCCCGCACAGTGCCGCTTACCCCGCCATCATGAGTGGCCCCAAGGCGCCACTCGACACCGCACTGGGAAACCGTGCGGCCCCCTGTGCTGAAGCAACACCCCAAGAGGGGGCCGCACGATCGGGAGGCTCGTACCGCTGCCGGTGTGATGTCCGTCAATTGAGACGTGACGCGCGTTACTTACCGGTCACACAGCGGCTCCAGAGCGCTAGGGTCCGCCGGAGAAGCAGACTTGGAGCGCGATTCAAGGGAGTCGTCAGTGGCACGGAAGCTCGCCGTCATCGGAGCCGGTCTCATGGGGTCCGGCATCGCTCAGGTCGCCGCGCAGGCGGGCTGGGACGTCGTCCTGCGCGACGTCACCGACGAGGCACTGAAGCGTGGCACCGACGGCATCAAGGCGTCGTACGACAAGTTCGTGAGCAAGGGGAAGCTGGCGGCGGACGCCGCCGACGCCGCCCTCGCCCGCATCACCGCCACCACGGACCTGGACGCCGCCGCCGACGCGGACGTCGTCGTAGAGGCCGTCTTCGAGAAGCTGGAGGTCAAGCACGAGATCTTCCGTGCGCTCGACAAGATCGTGCGCCCGGACACCGTGCTCGCCTCCAACACCTCCGCCATCCCGATCACCAAGATCGCCGCGGCCACCGAGCACCCCGAGCGGGTCGTCGGCGTCCACTTCTTCTCGCCGGTGCCGATGATGCAGCTCGTCGAGCTGGTCCGCGGGTACAAGACGAGTGACGAAGCCCTCGCCACCGCGCGGGAGTTCGCCGAGTCCGTCGGCAAGACCTGCATCGTCGTCAACCGCGACGTGGCCGGCTTCGTGACCACCCGGCTCATCTCCGCGCTCGTCGTGGAGGCCACCAAGCTCTACGAGTCCGGGGTCGCCACCGCCGAGGACATCGACCTCGCCTGCAAGCTGGGCTTCGGCCACGCCATGGGCCCGCTCGCGACCGCCGACCTCACCGGCGTCGACATCCTGCTGCACGCCACGAGCAACATCTACACCGAGTCCCAGGACGAGAAGTTCGCCGCGCCGGAGCTGATGCGCCGGATGGTGGACGCCGGTGACATCGGCCGCAAGAGCGGGCAGGGCTTCTACAAGTACTGAGCACCGTCTGTACGGGCATCCGCCGGACATCACCCCCGGGAGTATCACTCCCCGGGGTGAATTCGGTATCGGTTCGCTTACAAACAGCAACCGCACCGCCACTCGCACAGTCAGACGTTGCAACGTCACGGAGTACCGGTCAGGACGAGGCAGCGTCACGGAGAACGCCAACCGCACTCAACGGGGAGCGCTTATGCACATCAGGGGCGACCATGCCGAGCTGGTCGTCGGGGGCCGCCTCGACGTCCGCAGCGCGGCGGACGCCCGTACGGCCCTGCACCGGGCGGTCGATCACGGCGTCGGCGACCTGGTGCTCGACCTGTCGGAACTGGACTCCTGGGACGCCACCGGACTCGGGGTGATCATGGGCGCCCACCGACGGGCCGGCCGCTGCGGTCGCCGTCTGGTGCTGCGCGGCGTCCCGCCGCAGATGCAGCGCCTGCTGGTGGCCACCCGGCTGCACCGTATCCTCGCCATCGAGGGCGGCATCGGCGTGGAGTCGCTGCCCCGCGTGTGACGCGCCGGACGGCCGGTCCCCGGGTGTGAAGCGCCGGGCGGCCGGGACGGGTGCGCACACCGTGGGCAATCCTCACCGGACCGTGACGTCCCGGGCCGTACGGCACCCCGCCCTGTCGGAGATACTGAGCCAAGGTTTAGGGTTCGGTCGCCCGCTGCCTCGCAACCCTCGACCGAGCGGGCCCGGACCAGAAGCGACAGCGCGGTGTGCGACAAGGCCGGGAGGGGCCGGATCACGAGCACACGACGCTTTTGGGGGGCAGGAAACCCATGGAACCGATGGAACCCATGGACCCGATCGACCCGGGACATCCGGGCCGCCCGGGACCCGAGGGGCACGGACAGGCGCCGGGCCGCCGCGCGCCCCGGGAACCCGTCACCTCCGACTTCGGCACGAGCACGCCCGCGCCCGCCCGCACGGCCCAGCTCGTCGCCGGCGATCTGCTGCTGACCGTCAACCCCGTCGACGGCAGCGAGATAGAGCACTGCCCGCCGGCCCGGCGCCCCGCCGCGCCCCGCAAGCGCACCGCCGCCGAGCGCGCCGAGACCGGGCGGGCCGCCAGGCCGCCCGCCCCGGCCGGTCCCGCCCAGCCGCCCCTCGCCCTGCTGGAACGCCAGGACGAGCGCGAGCGCCTGGTCCGGCTGCTGGCCCGCGGCCGCTCCGTACGTCTCACCGGCCCCGGCGGCTCCGGCCGCACCGCGCTGCTCGACCTCGTCGCCGAGGACTGCCAGGACCTCGCCCCCGACGGCGTGGTCCGGCTCAGCGGCTTCCACCGCGGCTCCGGCGACGTGCTCCACGACCTCTTCCACGCGGTGTACGACGCCCCCGGCCACCGCCCCGCCCCGGACGACCTGCGCGCGCTCGTCGCCGAGATCGGCGCGGTCGTCGTCCTGGACGACATCGAGTTCGGCGGCGCCGGCCTGGAGGAGCTCCTCGACACCGCCCGCGAGTGCGCCTTCCTGATCGGCGCCACGCCCGACGTGCCCGCGCCCTCCGCCGCCTCCGCCGTCGAGGAGGTCTTCCTCGGTGGCCTCGACCGCGCCGCCGGCGTGCAGGTCCTGGAGCGCACCGTCGGCCGCGTCCTCACCGAGGACGAGGCCAACTGGGCCGGCGACCTGTGGTTCGAGTCCGAGGGGCTGCCCCTGCGGTTCGTCCAGGCCGGCGCCCTGCTCCGGCAGCGCGACGAGCTCCGGGGCGGCCCGGAGGCGGCGGACCAGTACGGCGAGTACGGCGCCTTCGAGGACGTACGACCGGACGCGCGCCCGCCCGTGGACCTGGCCGCTGAGCCGGCGGACGCCGTCCCGCTGCCCTCCCTCGGCGCGGCCGCCGCGCCCGCCCCGCTGCTCGCCTCCCGGCTCGGCGACTCCGCCCGCGCCACCCTGCGCTTCGCGGTCGCCCTCGGCGGCGAGGTGCCGCATCAGGCGCATCTGCCGGCGCTGGTCGGTGACACCCACGCCGACGCCGCCCTCGGCGAGCTGGCCGGCTGCGGACTGGTCTCCCCGGTCGGCTCCCGCTACCGGCTCGCGGCCGGGGTGCAGACCCAGCTGGAGGCCGCCGGATACGCCGACGACGCCCAGGACCGGGCGCTCGCCGCCGCCGAGCACTACACCTGGTGGACCGGCCACCCCTCGGTCACCCCCGAACGGGTGAGCGCGGAGGCCGACGCGGTGCTGGCCGCGCTCGCCGCCGTCGTCCCGCAGACCTCCGCGCCCGTCGACGGCGCGGAGAGCCGCGCGGTACGGCTCGCCCGTACGGCCGCGCCCTCCTTCGCCGCCGGGCTCCGGTGGGGCGCGTGGGAGCGTGCGCTGCGCTCCGGCGCCGAGGCCGCCCGGCTGACCGGCGACGTACATGAACAGGCCTATTTTCACCATGAGTTGGGCGTCCTGGCGCTCTGCACGGGCCAGCTGGACCGGGCTCGCGCCGAGCTGGAGGCGTCCATCGGGCTGCGCGGCGCCCTCGCCGACAAGCGGGGCACCGTCGCCGGGCGCCGGGCCCTCGCGCTGGTCGCCGACCGCTCGGGCGAGCTGCCCGGGATCTCGGCCATGGCGGGGGAGGAGCTGCCGGAGATACGGCACGAGGAGTCGGCGCCGCCGCCGTACGCGCCGCTCGGCGAGGTCCTGGTCACCCAGCAGCTGCCCGCGGCCCCGGCCCGCGGCGGGGTCGGTGGCATCCGCCGGCTGGCCCGCCGCAACCTGGTGGCGGCCGGTTCCGGCGCGCTGCTCGCCGTGGTCCTCGGCACGGTCGTCACGCTCGGCATGACGTCCCACGAGAACGCCGACAAGAACCCGGCCGGCAAGGTGGACGTCAACCCCTCCATCAGCGAGGGCACGGACGACGGCTCCCTCGGCGCGGATCCCGGGCAGAGCCGGACCGGCGGCGCCGCGACGGGCGGCGCGACCGGCCGGCCGACGACCGCCGGCGCGGGCGGCACGTCCGGCACGACGGGCGGCCCGGCGCCGTCGACGGACCCGGCCCGGCCGTCGGAGAGCATCAGCCCGTCCGGGTCCGGCACGACCCCGACCCCGCCGTCCAAGTCACCCAAGCCGTCGGGATCCGCCACCTCCCCGACGGGCGGGACGTCCGGCAGCGGCACCGGAGGGTCCACGGGCAGCTCCAGCGGCAGCCCGACGGGCGGCACGAGCAGCGGCAGCACCGGCGGCAGCTCGGGCACGGGCGGCACGTCGACGAGCGGCAGCTCGGGCACCGGGGGCACATCGACGAGCGGTGGCTCCGGCACGGGCGGCACGTCGACCGGTGGTGGCACCGGCACGGGCGGCACGACGACCGGTGGTGGTACGGCCGGTACGACGACCGGTGGCTCCAGCGGCGGGAGCGGAACGACCGGCACCACGACGAGCAGCGCGTCGGCGCCCCAGAGCGCACCGCAGCCTTCCGGCACGGTGGCCTGACCGCCCTGCGCCGTCCGCCCTTCTCCGAGCGGGCGGGCGGCGCGGGGCGGGGGCCGCTAGAAGAGGCGCAGCTTGTCGTCCTCGATGCCGCGCAGGGCGTCGTAGTCCAGGATCTGGCAGTTGATGCCGCGGTCGGTGGCGAGGACGCGGGCCTGGGGCTTGATCTCCTGGGCGGCGAAGACGCCGCGGACCGGGGCCAGGTGCGGGTCGCGGTTCAACAGGTCGAGATAGCGCGTCAGTTGCTCCACGCCGTCGATCTCGCCCCGGCGCTTGATCTCGACCGCCACCGTCGCGCCGTCCGCGTCCCGGCACAGGATGTCCACCGGGCCGATGGCCGTCATGTACTCGCGGCGGATCAGGGTGTAGCCCTCGCCGAGGGTCTCGATGCGGTCGGCGAGGAGTTCCTGGAGGTGCGCTTCCACGCCGTCCTTGATCAGGCCGGGGTCCACGCCGAGTTCGTGCGACGAGTCGTGGAGGATCTCCTCCATCGTGATGATCAGTTTCTCGCCCGCCTTGTTGACGACCGTCCAGACGCCGTCCTCCTCGCCGCTTCCTTCCTTCAGCGTGCAGGGCGGAGACATCCAGTTGAGGGGCTTGTAGGCCCGGTCGTCCGCGTGGATGGAGACGCTGCCGTCCGCCTTGACCAGGATCAGTCGGGGCGCCGAGGGCAGGTGGGCGGTGAGCCGGCCGGCGTAGTCGACCGAGCAGCGGGCAATGACGAGACGCATGGTCGGCAACGCTACTCGACACCCCGAGGTGCGCGCGATTCGCCCGTCCTGCTCCCGAACGATCGCCCCAATTGTCCCTGGAAACTCTTGTTCATCCCTGGCCGATTGTGCGCGTAACGGGACCGTTCCATATACGCATTCTGCTGGTGTGGTCACCTACCGTTGCCTACCGTAGGGAACGTGAGGTCGCGACGCATGTACGCAGCGTGTTCGATATCGCGAACTCCCTTACCTGTCCGGCAACCCCTGCTCCCCGCGGGGGTGCGAGAGGAGAACCCATGTCGCTCGACGTCTCACCGGCCCTACTCGAACAGGCCGAGCGAGGCGAGGTCGACGAAGCAGCATTCGTCGACTGCGTCCGGACCTCCCTGCCCTACGCATGGGAGATGATCAGCTCCCTGGTGGCGCGGCTGAAGGTCGACGGCGGTCCGTTCGCCGACAACCTGACGCCCCCGCCGGACGAGCAGGCACGCGGTCAGCTGTTGCGCGCGCTCGCGAGTGACGCCATCCGCGGCGCGCTGCAGCGGCACTTCGGGGTACGCCTGGCCTTCCAGAACTGCCACCGGGTGGCGGTGTTCCCGCTGGACGCCTCGGCGGACGAGACCTTGGCGCGCTTCACCTCGGTGCGCAACCAGTTGCTCAACCAGTCGCCGGAGCTCCGGGACTGCTGACGGGCAGCCCCGCCACGACACCGGCAGTGAGCCGCTTGCTTGCCGCTCCACCCGCGGGAGGTGCTTTCACTACAGGGGCGGCAAGCCCCCCAGGTGGCCTGCGCGAAATGCCCGTCGGGTCAACGCAGTTGAGGCAGCACCTCGGCGCCCAGTCGCCGCAGGTTCTCCTCGGTCGCGGCGAGGTCGCCCGAGCCCTCGACGAGGAGGGCGAAGCGGGAGATGCCCGTGCGCTCGGAGGTGGCCGCGAGCCGGTCGGCGGCGAGTCGCGGGGTGCCCACCGGGTGCAGGCCGCAGAGCAGTTCGGTGTAGGCGTACGGATCGCGCATCCGGCGCGGCCGTCCGTCGACCGTCACATGCGCCTCCAGTCCCTGCCTCAGCCAGCCTGGCATCGCCTTCAGCAGGGTCTCCGCCGCGTCCGTGCGCCGGTCCGCGAGCTGGCACACCCCGGCGGAGACGTGGGCCGCCCCCGCGACCTCCTCGGCGGGCCGGCCCGCCGCCCGGGCGCAGCGCCGCCACAGGGCGACCATCTCGGCCTTCTCCTCGTCCCCGACGTGCATGCCGAGCAGCATCGGCAGCCCGCGCTCGGCGGCCAGCCGCACGCTCGCCGGGGAGGTGCAGGCGACGACGACCTCGGGGCCGGGCGTCTCCGTCAGGCCGTCCGAGGGACGCGGTACGACCGCCACCTCACGGAAGGTGAACCGCTCGCCCCCGCCCGCCACCCGCGGCTCGCGCAGCCAGCGCAGCAGCAGATCGAGTGACTCCGGGAATCCGTGTTCGTACGCGTCGAGCCCCATGCCGAACACCTCCAGGTCCACCCAGGGGCCGCCGCGGCCCACGCCCAGCGTGAACCGGCCGCCGCTCGTCAGGTGCAGCAGCGCGGCCTGCTCGCCGAGGGCCACCGGGTGCGCGGTGGGCAGTACGCTGACCGCCGTACCGACCCGGATGCGGTGGGTGCGGCCGAGCAGATACGCGGCCAGGGTGACCGCGGACGGGCATGTGCCGTACGGCACGAAGTGGTGCTCGGCCAGCCAGACCGCGTCCAGCCCGGCCTCCTCGGCGACCTCCGCCGAGCGGACCGCCCGGTGCAGGGCCTCTCCCGGACCCTGGCCCGGGAACTGGGCGCCCAGCACAAAGCTTCCTACGTACATCGCGTTTCCTGCTTCCTTGGCCCCGACCCGGAGCTCCCCCACCCGGCATAACCGTCCGACACGTGCCCAGGACACGGCCTGGCGGAGGGATTTGCCGATTGTCTTCAGAATGACGTGCCGTGGAGGGGGACTTGTATGGGTTGGTGCTCTTCGCGTACCCCGCTCGGCGGCGCGTACGCTGGACGGAGCCCCTGCCCCCCCGCACAGCCCCGAGAGGTGTCCCGTGTCCCCGCGTCGCAACCGACCGAAGGCAGCCGGATCGCCGGGCCGCAGCGCCGAGGACGACCGCACCGGCCGGTACGGCGGCTGGCAGGCGACCGAGAACTGGCAGGGCGAGGAGTGGAGCGTGCGCCATGTCGCCGGGGCGAGCGCGGAGGGCAAGACCTACCGCTGCCCCGGCTGCGACCAGCTGATCCCCTCCGCGGTCCCGCACGTGGTGGCCTGGCCGGAGCACGCGGGCGTGGACGACCGCAGGCACTGGCACAAGGCGTGCTGGAACGCGAAGGACCGCCGCACCACGCGGGTGCAGCGGTCCCGTAACGCGCCGAAGTTCTGAGGGACGGGGCGCTCGCCGTCACACGTCCCGGCTGCGCAGCAGCGCGAAGGCACCGGCGTACGCCGCGGCCGTCACGCCCAGGATGATCCACAGCGGTTCCCAGCCCGACGGGCCGGACGTGCTCAGCGAGTTGGAGTAGAACACGCTCATCTGGTTCGGGATCGAGTACTCCAGCAGCCACTCGCGCAGTTTGTGCAGCGACTGGGCGAACATGAACAGCGCGATCACCAGCGGCGCGAGCAGCAGGCCGATCATGATCGTGATGGCGCCCGCCGAGTGCCGGATGATCGAGCCGATGACCAGCGAGAGCAGGCCGAGCAGCGCGATGTAGAGGCTCACGCCGACGGTGGCCTTGAACCACTCGGCGCCGGTGGGCGTGCGCGCGCCGTTGTCCTGCACCATGGCGTTCTGCACCATCGCCACGAACGCGGCGCAGGCCAGGGTGATCGTGAAGGCGAGGACGAAGAACACGACGGCCTTCGCGGCCAGCACCCGGCTGCGGCTCGGGCACGCCGTCATCGTCGTCCGGATCATGCCCGTGCCGTACTCGGACGCCGTGGTCAGCACGCCGAGGGTCATGATGCACATGCTGCCGAGCAGCAGCCCGAAGAAGCCGAGCTGGAGCGGGCTCTGGCCGTCCATCGACGAGGAGGAGTTGCTGACGACCGCGCCGGCCAGCAGGCCGATGCCGAGGACGAGCAGCACGAAGACGCCGAGCGTCCAGATCGTCGACCGCACCGACTTGATCTTCGTCCACTCGGAGGCCAGCGCGTGCCCGAGGTGGGCGCGCACGACCGGGATCGGCGAGGTGTAACCGGGGTACTGCCCGCCGGGCGCCGCCTGCCACGCGGGAGCGGCAGCTGCGGGTGCCTGCGGCATCGGGGGCTGGTGGGTGCTCATCGGGCGTCGTCCTTGGGCTGGGTCTTGGTCAGGTCGGCGGGTGCGGGTGCGGGTGCGGGGGCAGGCGCGGCGGCCGGGGCCGGGGGAGCGGCGGGCATGGCAGGCGCCTGGCCCTGGGCGTACGGGTTCGGGGCGCCCGGAGCGGCGGGGTGGCCCTGCGGGGCCTGCGGGGCGCCGTACGGGCCCGGCTGGGCGCCGTAGGGGCCACCGGCCGGAGCCTGGCCCGGTACCGGCTGGCCGCCCTGCTGGGGCGGCGGCGGGGCGTACCAGCCGGGCTGGCCCTGGCCGGGCACCGGCATGGGCGGCTGCGCGCCGGGCGGCAGCGGCTGCTGGAGGCCCGCCTTCTGGTCGATGGTCGAGCGGTAGTCCACGGCGCCCTGCGTCATCCGCATGTACGCCTCCTCCAGCGAGGCCTGGTGCGGGGACAGCTCCCACAGCCGGACGTCCGCGGTGTGCGCGAGGTCGCTGATCCGGGGCAGCGGCAGCCCGGTCACCCGCAGCGCGCCGTCCTGCTCCGGCAGCACGTGGCCGCCGGCCTCGGTGAGCGCGGAGGTCAGCTTCTCGCGCAGCTGGGGCTCGGTGTCGGGGGTGCGCACGCGCGCGAAGTCGGCGGAGTTGGCCGAGATGAAGTCCGTCACACTCATGTCGGAGAGCAGCTGGCCGCGTCCGATGACGATGAGGTGGTCGGCGGTCAGCGCCATCTCGCTCATCAGGTGCGAGGAGACGAAGACCGTACGGCCCTCGGCCGCGAGCGCCTTCATCAGGTTGCGGACCCAGAGGATGCCCTCGGGGTCGAGGCCGTTGACCGGCTCGTCGAACAGCAGCACCTGCGGGTCGCCGAGGAGCGCGGCGGCGATGCCCAGGCGCTGGCCCATGCCGAGCGAGAACCCCTTGGAGCGCTTTTTGGCCACGTCCTGGAGGCCCACGACCCCGAGCACCTCGTCCACGCGGCGGGCCGGGATGCCCGACAGCTGGGCGAGGCTCAGCAGGTGATTGCGCGCGCTCCGCCCGCCGTGCACCGCCTTGGCGTCCAGCAGCGCGCCGACCTGGCGGGGCGCGTTGGGCAGCTTGCGGTACGGGTAGCCGCCGATGGTCACGGAGCCGGACGTGGGGTTGTCCAGCCCGAGGATCATCCGCATCGTCGTCGACTTGCCCGAGCCGTTCGGCCCGAGGAAGCCGGTCACGGTTCCCGGTCGCACCTGGAAGGAAAGGTTGTACACGGCGGTCTTGTCGCCGTAGCGCTTGGTCAGGCCGACAGCCTCGATCATGCTCCGCACCCATCGAAAGGATCTGGACAGCGGGGCGCACGCCCCCGTAAGGGTTAGGAGGATATCGAGCGGCTGACGGTTCCGCCCAAAAGAAAGTAAAGCCTGAGCATCACGAAGCGTGAACAATCGGCCTACTGCGCGTCCCGCCGCTTCAGCAGCACGTACCCGCCGGCGAGCGCCGCGAGCACCCACAGCACCATGATCCCGAGCCCGCCCCAGGGCCCGTACGGCCGCTCGTCGCCGAGTCGCGGCACCACCTGCATGATCCGGCTGCCCGCCTGGTCCGGCAGGAACCGGCCGATCTTCTTCGTCGCGTCGACGTTGCCGAGAATGGTGGAGATCAGGAAGAAGAACGGCATCAGGACGCCGAGCGAGAGCATCGGCGAGCGCAGCATCGCCGCGACCCCCATGGAGAACACCGCGATCAGCGTCATGTACAGCCCGCCGCCGACCACCGCGCGCAGCACCTCCGGATCCCCGAGGTGCGCCCGGTACGGCCCGAGCACCGCCTGCCCGAGGAAGAAGGCGGCGAAGCTCGTGGCCATCGCCACGACCAGCGCGAGCGCGGCGGCCACGGCCACCTTGCTGAACAGGAAAGCGGCGCGGCGCGGCACGGCGGCCAGCGAGACGAGGATCATGCCGGTGCTGTACTCGTTCGACACGACCAGCACCCCGAACACGATCATGGCCAGCTGGCCGAGGCTCATGCCCGCGAAGGACACGAGGGTCGGGTCGAACGACAGCCGGTCCCTGACCGGCATCGAGTCGAACTGGCTGCGGGACAGCGCCGAGATGAGCATCCCGAGCGCGATCGTGACGACCACGGCCACCGACAGCGTCCACACCGTCGACGCCACCGACCGGATCTTCGTCCACTCGGACCGGATGACCTGACCGGCCGCCATGGCGCTCACGCCCCCTTCCAGCCGGCGCCCCAGTCCCGCGGCACGGGGTCCGGACCGGCCCCCGCGTGGTACTCCACCGACTCCGCCGTCAGCTGCATGAACGCCTCCTCCAGCGACGCCTGCTGGGTGCTCAGTTCGTGCAGCACGATCCCGTGCCGCGCCGCCAGCTCGCCGATCTGCTCGGCCTTGCCCCCGTCCACCTCCAGCGCGTCCCCGCCCGCCTCGACGACGGTGATCCCGTCCTCGTGGAGCACGTCGAGGAGCCGCTCGCGCTGGGGCGAGCGGATGCGGACGTACGCGCGCGCGTTCTGCCGGATGAAGTCCGCCATGGAGGTGTCCGCGAGCAGCCGCCCCTGCCCGATGACGACGAGATGGTCGGCGGTCAGCGCCATCTCGCTCATCAGGTGCGAGGAGACGAAGACCGTACGGCCCTGCGCCGCGAGCGACTTCATCAGGTTCCGGATCCAGTGGATGCCCTCCGGGTCGAGCCCGTTGACCGGCTCGTCGAACATCAGGATCCGCGGATCGCCGAGCAGCGCCCCGGCGATCCCGAGCCGCTGCCCCATGCCGTACGAGAACCCCTTGGCCTTCTTCCGTGCCACGGCGCTCAGCCCGACGGCCTCCAGCACCTCGCCGACCCGGCGCTTCGGAATGCCGTTGCTCTGCGCGAGGCAGAGCAGATGGTTGTACGCACTGCGCCCGCCGTGCACGGCCTTGGCGTCCAGCAGCGCCCCGATGTACGTCAGCGGGTCCGCCAGCCGGTCGTAGTGCCTGCCGTCGATCCGGACGTCCCCGGCGGTGGGGTGGTCGAGCCCGAGGATCATCCGCATGGTGGTGGACTTCCCGGCGCCGTTGGGCCCGAGGAAGCCGGTCACGATGCCGGGCCTGACCTGGAAGGTGAGATGGTCGACCGCCACCTTCTCGCCGTACCGCTTGGTCAGCCCCGCCAGCTCGATCATGCGGCCACGCTAAGACGAGCCGAGGCCCCCTGCCACTTCAGCGGCAGGGGGCCTCGGCTCGTTCAGTGACCGTGTGCGGCAGCGTCAGCGCGTCTGCTGCGCCGGCACCCCACGAGAAATGGGCTCGTCCTCACCCGGCGCACCGGCGGCAGCCACCGCGGCGCCGGTCAGCGTGGCCAGCATCTCGCGGACGTTGGTCAGCTGGGCGTTGATGCTGTCGCGGCGGTTGGTGAGGGCCGCCAGCTCGCGCTCGGATTCCGACCGGATCCGGTCCGCCTTGGCGTTGGCGTCGGCCACGATGTCCTCGGCCTGGCGCTGGGCCGTCTCCACCGTCTGGCGGGCGCGGCGCTCGGCGTCCGTGCGCAGCTTCTCCGCCTCCAGACGCAGCTGCTCGGCACGGTGCTCGATCTCCGCCAGCCGCTTCTCGGCCTTCTGCTGACGCGAGGCCAGGTCACGCTCGGACTGCTCGCGGCGCTTGGCGAGGTTCGTCTCGAAGTCGGCGGCGGCCTGCGCGGCCTTGGCGCGGGTCTCCTCGAAGAGGGCGTCCGCCTCCTCGCGCTTGGACTGCGCGTCCTTCTGCGCCTCGGTGCGCAGCTGGGCCGCGTCGCCCTTGGCCTTCTCGACGATCCGGACGCCCTCGTCCTCGGCCTTGGCCTTGCGCTCGGCGGCGTAGGACTCGGCGTCGTTGCGGACCTGCTGGGCCGCCGACTCGGCGAGGTCGCGGTGCTGTTCGGCCGCCCGCCGGGCCTCCTCACGCAGTTCCTTGGCCTCTTCCTCGGCCAGGCGAAGGATCTTCTCGACCCGCGCGCCGAGACCCGCGTACGACGGCTCGGCGTCGGTGACCTGGGCCTGGGCGTTCTGCGTTTCGAGGTGGAGCTCCTCGATGCGCTTCTCCAGGGCGGTGATCCGGGCGAGAGCGCTGTCACGGTCGGAGACGAGCTTGGAGATACGTTCGTCCACCTGAGCGCGGTCGTACCCACGCCGCACAAGCTCGAAGCCGTAGGGGGAAGTGTCGCTCATGGGGTTCCTGTCGAATGAGACCGGTGAGGTGATAGGTGGAATCCTAGGGGCCGAAGCGGTGTGTCATCACGCGGATACGTGTTTGATCTGGAGAATGAGACCCCTTTTGGGTGGCTGACGGCCGGAAAGCTTGCCAACGACCCGGGCAAAGCCCCCAGAAGACACCGGAACGTCCCCGACGCGCTAGCCGTCTGACGATTTGCCACCCGATCGGGGGGCACCCACCGACGCGCCCGCCTTGACCCCGCCGTCCTTGCCGGCCGTCGGCGCCTCGAAGGACTCCAGCGCCTCCAGGACGTCCTGGACCCGGGAGATCTCGGCGTTGATGTCCTCGCGCCGGCGCACCAGGATCTCCAGCTCGCGCTTGCCCTCCTCGACCGTGCGCCGGGCCTCCCGGATCGCCTCGGCCTTCAGCTCCTCGGCCTCCTTGACGAGCCGGGCCTTCTTCTGCTCGGCCTCCTTGAGCAGCCCCTCCGCCTTCTTGACGGCGGCGATACGCACCTTGCCCGCCTCGGAGTTGGCGTCGGACACCATCTCCTTGGCCTTCGCCTCCGCCTTGGCCAGCTGCTCCTCGGCGGCCTTGATGAGCGCGTCGCAGCGGTCGCCGGTGGACTTCATCGTCTCGGCGGCCTCGCGGCGGGCCCGCTCGTGCAGCTCCTCGATCTCGGTCGTGATGCGGTCGCGCAGCTCCTCCGCCCGCTCCCTTATGGCGGTCGCGTCCCGGCGGGCACCGACCAGCAGCTCGTCCGCGTCCGTACGAGCCTTCTCCACCAGGGAGTTGCCCTCGACGGTCGACTCGGCGACGATCCGCTCGGCCTCGCTGCGGGCCGCGCCCACCATCGTGTCGGCCTGCGACTCGGCGTCCGCGGTCGCCTTCAGCGCCTGCTGCTGCGCCTCGGTGAGCAGCTTGTCGGCCTCGGCCGTGGTCTCCGTGATGAGCGTGTCGACCTGCTCGGCCGCCTCCGAGCGCCGCTTGTTGGCGTCCTTGCGGGCCTCGTCCAGCGTCCGGTCGGCCTCCTCGCGCGCGGAGTTGACGAGCCGCTCCGCCTCCGCCGCCGCCTCCGACCGGAGCCGCTCGGCCTCCGCCCGCAGCCGCTCGGCGTGCTGCTGGGCCGAGCCGACCGTCTCCGCGGCCTCGGCACGCAGCCGCTCGGCGTCCCCGGTGGCCTCACCGATCAGCTGCTCGGCGTTCGCCAGCGCCTCCGCGCGCACCCGGTCCGCCTCGGCCACGGTCTCCGACTGGAGCCGCTCGGCCTCGGTCAGCGCCTCGGTGCGCACCCGGTCGGCCTCCGCGGCCGTCTCCGTCGTCAGCCGCTCGGCCTCGCCGCGGGCCTCGGTGATCAGGGTGTCCGCCTGGGTCGCCGCGTCCGAGCGGATGCGGTTGGCGTCCTCGCGGGCGTCCGCCCGGGTGCGGGCCGCGCTCTGGTCGGCCTCGGCGAGCGCGTCGGAGGCCTCGGTGCGCACGCGCTGGCTGTACTCGCCCGCGTCCGCGCGCAGCCGCTCGGCCTCCGCGATCGCCTCCGCGACCGTACGCTCCGCCAGCGCCTTGGCGGCCGCCGTCTCCTCGCCGACCTCGCGGCGGATCCGGGTGGCGTCCTCGCTCGCCCGCTCCCGCTCGGCGTAGGCGTCGGCGCGGACCCGGTCCGCCTCCTGCTCGGCCTCCTGCTTCGTACGGTCCGCCACGTGCTCGGCGGCCGACCGCAGCCCGGTGATCTCCTCCTGCGCCTGCTCGTGCAGCCCGGCGACGGAGTCCCGCACCTGCTGGGCGTGCTGCTCGGCGGCGGAGACCATCTCGGTCGCGCGCCGCTCGGCCTCCTCGACCAGCCGGACCGCCTCGGCCTGCGCCTCCTCGACCCGCTTGCGGGCGGAGGCCAGCAGCTCCTCGCTCTGCTCGCGGGCGCGCAGCCGCTCCTGGTCGGCCTCCTCGCGCGCCGAGCCGAGCGTCTCCTCGGCCTCGCGTCGGCGCCGGGCGGCCTCCTCCTGCGCGGCGGCCAGCGTCTCGGAGGCCTCGGTGGCGAGCCGCTCGGCGGCGGCCTGCGCCTCGGTGCGCACCCGGTCGGCGCTCTCCTGCGCCTCCGTCTTCAGCCGCTCGGCCTCGGCGGCGGCCTCGGAACGCAGCCGTACGGCGACGGACTCGCCCTCGGCGCGGGAGGCGGACGCGTCGGCCGCGGCCTCGTCGCGCAGCCGCTCGGCCTCGTCCTCGGCCTGCTGCTGCAGCGTGCGGATCCGCTCGGCGGCCTCCGTGCGCAGCCGCTCGGCCTCCTCGGCGGCCTCCCGGCGGATCCGGGTGGCTTCCTCGCGGGCCTCGCCGAGCGCCTGCTCGGCGGAGTCCAGGCGCTCCTGTGTCTCGGTCTGGAGCCGGGTCAGCTCCTCGGCGGCCTCGGTGCGGCGGGCCTCGATCGCGCGCTCGGTCTCCTCGCGCAGCTCGCGCGCCGCGCTCTCGGCGTCCGTGCGGACCGTCTCGACCTGCTCCTCGGCCTCGGCGCGCAGCCGCTCGGCCTCCGCACGGCCGCGCTGCAGGGTCTCGTCGGCCTGCCGGCGCAGGGAGGTCGCCCGCTCGATGGCCTCGGTGCGGACCTTCTCGCTGTCCGCGGTCGCGCTCTTGCGCAGCTCGTCGGCGTCGACCCTCGCCTTGGCCAACAGCTCCTCGGCGGACTTGGCGCCCTCCTCGATCTGCGTGACCGCCTCCCGGCGGGCCTCGGCACGGATCGACTCGCCCTCGGCGACCGCGTCGGCGCGCAGCTGCTCGGCCTCGCCGCGCAGCCGGCGAGCCTCCTCCTGCAGCTCGACCGTCTTGGCGCGGTACTCCTTGGTGTCGTCCTTCGCCGCGCCCTTGAGCTGCTCGGCGATGTCGTGCGCCTCCGCGCGCAGCCGGTCCGCCTCGGCCTCGGCCTCGGTGCGGATCCGCTCGGCCTCCTCGGCGGCCGCCTTCGTGGTCCGCTTGGCCTCCTCGGAGGCCTTGTCGAGCACGTCCTCGGCGGTCTTGGCCGCCTTGGACAGCTGGGTCGCGCTCTCCTCGGCGGTGATCGTCCGGGCCTTCTCGGCGGCCTCGGTGACGATCTTCTCGGCCTCGGCGCGGGCGTCCGCGACCAGCTGCTCGGCCTCGGAGCGGGTGCTCTCGGCCTCCTTGGTGGCCTCCTCGACCAGCCGGGCGACCTGCTCCTTCGCCGTGCGCGTGCGCGTCTCGTTCGCGGCCTCGGCGCTCGACAGGGTCTTCGCGGCGCTCTGCTCCGCCTCGGTGACCAGCTTCTCGGCCTCGGCCTGCGCCTTGCGCAGCGCCTCCTCGGCCGCCGCCATCCGCTCCTCGGCCGCCCGGCTCAGCTCGGCGGACTGCCGGCGGGCGGCGTCCGACTCGGTGACCGTGGAGGAGCGCAGCTGCTCGGCGTGGTCGGTGGCCTCCTGGGCCTGCGTGGACGCGGCGTTCAGCAGCCGCTCGGCGTCCGTGCGGGCCCGGCGCAGGATCTGCTCGGCCTCCGCGCGGGCCGCCTCGGCGTCGTTCGTGAGCCGCTGGCGGGCCTCGTCGGTCAGCCGCTCGGCCTCCGCGCGGGCGGCGGCCATCGCCTGGTCGGCCTCCGCGCGGGACTCGTCCAGCAGCCGGCGGGCCTGCTGCTCGGTGCGGGCGCGCAGCTGCTCCGCCCAGGCCACGTTCTCGTTGACGTGCGACTCGACGGTCGAGCGGCGCTCGGCCAGCTCCTGGTCGAGCTGCTGGCGCCGGGTCACCGCCTCCTGGTGCAGCTCGGCCTGGAGCCGGGCGGCCTGCTCGGCGTGCTCCTGGAGGATGCGCTGGGTCTGCGCGCGGGCCTCCGCGGCCATCCGCTCCGCCTCCTGGCGCAGCTGGTCGGCCTGCATCTGGGCATTACGGAGCAACTGCTCGGCCTGGTAGCCGATGTCGCCGCCGTCGAAGGCGGGCCGGGTCATGAGGGTGCGGCGCGCCTCGTGCAGCTTGGCGCGCAGCACCTCGACCTGGTAGCCGAGGTCCTCGGCGTGCTGGATCGCCTTTTCCCGCTCGGTCCTCAGCCGCTTCATCTCGGCCTCGAACCGAGAGAGGTGGTCGACGTCAGCCGCCGGCTCTCGCTCCTGGCTCTCGTAGCCCCGCACTGCGCGGTCCCATCCGTCCCCTGGTCAGCTTCTGCAACGAGCTCCGTCCAACCGCCGAACGGGGCCCCCGGGGAATGGTGTCAGATCAACGGCGGAGCACGGGCTGCTGCCCCGACGCTCGTCCCCCGAAAACCCGGACCCCGGCATGCGGCCGCCCCCCGCGTTCAGAGACGACCGCCCCCAACCCTACCGGCCCTTATGTACGGCAGTCAGTGCTCAGTGGACTCAACAGGGGCCGAAGTGACCAGTTCTGTCAGGACACCGTGGCAATCCTTGGGATGCAGGAAGGTGATCCGCGACCCCATCGAGCCGATCCGGGGCTCCTGGTAGAGGACGCGGACGCCCTTGCCGCGGATCTCCTCGGAGTCGGCGTCGACGTCCGCCGTGCCGAAGGCGATGTGGTGGACGCCCTCCCCGTTCTTCGCCAGCCACTTGCCCACCGCGGAGTCCTCGCGGGTCGGTTCCAGCAGCTGGAGGTAGGAGGCGCCGCCGTCCGACGTCTCGTTGATCTTGAGCATGGCCTCGCGCACGCCCTGCTCCTCGTTGACCTCGGAGTGGAACACCTCGAAGCCGTACGTCGCCCGGTAGAACTCGACGGTGGCGTCGAGGTCGTGACAGGCGATCCCGATGTGGTCGATTCGCGTCAGCATGGATTCAGTGCAGCGCCCTGCGGGTGGTTACGCAACGTGCGCGCGATCACACCGACGGGCCGGTGACGGCACGGAGTGCCATCAGTACATTCGAAGTAAACCCTCGTTCACTCCTCGGCCGCGCAGGCCGGTAAGGGGATCGCAGCTCATGCCTTCAGGAACGACCAGCTCTGTGATCGTCGCGGGCGCGCGCACGCCCATGGGACGACTGCTGGGCTCCCTCAAGTCCTTCTCGGGCGCCGACCTCGGCGGCGTCGCGATCAAGGCCGCCCTCGACCGTGCGGGGATCGGTGGCGACCAGGTGCAGTACGTGATCATGGGCCAGGTGCTGCAGGCCGGCGCGGGCCAGATCCCGGCCCGCCAGGCGGCGGTCAAGGCCGGCATCCCGATGAGCGTCCCGGCGCTGACCATCAACAAGGTGTGTCTGTCCGGCCTCGACGCCATCGCCCTCGCCGACCAGCTCATCCGCGCCGGCGAGTTCGACATCGTGGTCGCGGGCGGCCAGGAGTCCATGACCAACGCCCCGCACCTGCTGCCGAAGTCCCGTGAGGGCTTCAAGTACGGCGCCATCGAGATGCTGGACGCGATGGCCCACGACGGCCTGACCGACTCCTTCGAGGGCATCGCCATGGGCGAGTCGACCGAGAAGCACAACACGCGTCTCGGCATCCGGCGCCCCGAGCAGGACGAGATCGCCGCGCTGTCCCACCAGCGGGCCGCCGCCGCGCAGAAGAACGGCGTCTTCGAGGCCGAGATCACCCCGGTCGAGATCCCGCAGCGCAAGGGCGAGCCGGTCGTCTTCAGCAAGGACGAGGGCATCCGCGCCGACACCACGGTGGAGTCCCTGGGCAAGCTCCGCCCGGCCTTCGCCAAGGACGGCACGATCACGGCCGGCACCTCTTCGCAGATCTCGGACGGTGCGGCGGCCGTGGTCGTGATGAGCAAGGCCAAGGCCGAGGAGCTGGGCCTGGAGTGGCTCGCCGAGATCGGCGCGCACGGCAACGTGGCCGGACCGGACAACAGCCTGCAGTCGCAGCCGTCCAACGCCATCCTGCACGCCCTGAAGAAGGACGGCCTGGAGGTCTCCGAGCTCGACCTGATCGAGATCAACGAGGCTTTCGCCGCGGTCGCCGTGCAGTCAATGAAGGACCTCGGCGTGTCCACGGAAAAGGTGAACGTCAACGGCGGCGCCATCGCCCTGGGCCACCCGATCGGCATGTCCGGTGCCCGTCTCGTCCTGTCCCTGGCCCTGGAGCTCAAGCGCCGGGGCGGCGGGGTCGGCGCGGCCGCGCTGTGTGGTGGCGGCGGCCAGGGCGACGCCCTGATCGTGCGGGTACCGAAGGCGTAAGCAGTACTCTCCCTCGAGTGAACGGAGCTGTTTGATGCAGGACGTCTCCTCTCTGGTGGCCCAGGCCAGGGACGGCCGGCCGCGTGCCGTGGCCCGGCTGATCTCCCTGGTGGAGGGGGCGTCCCCGCAGCTCAGGGAGGTCATGGCGGCGCTGGCCCCGCTGACCGGCAACGCCTATGTGGTGGGCCTGACCGGCTCGCCCGGCGTCGGCAAGTCCACGTCGACCTCCGCTCTCGTCACGGCGTACCGCAAACAGGGCAAGCGGGTCGGCGTCCTGGCCGTCGACCCGTCCTCCCCGTTCTCCGGCGGCGCCCTGCTCGGCGACCGCGTCCGCATGTCGGACCATGCCTCCGACCCCGGGGTCTACATCCGCTCGATGGCCACCCGCGGCCACCTGGGCGGCCTCGCCTGGGCGGCCCCGCAGGCCATCCGGGTCCTCGACGCGGCGGGCTGCGACGTGGTCCTCGTCGAGACGGTCGGCGTCGGCCAGTCGGAGGTCGAGATCGCCTCGCAGGCGGACACCTCGGTCGTCCTGCTGGCCCCGGGGATGGGCGACGGCATCCAGGCGGCGAAGGCCGGCATCCTGGAGATCGGCGACGTCTACGTCGTCAACAAGGCGGACCGGGACGGCGCCGACGCCACGGCCCGCGAGCTGAACCACATGCTGGGCCTCGGCGAGGCCCGCGCCCCCGGCGACTGGCGCCCGCCGATCGTGAAGACGGTCGCGGCACGCGCGCAGGGCGTCGACGAGGTCGTGGAGGCCCTGGAGAAGCACCGCGCGTGGATGGAGGAGCACGGCGTCCTCGCCGAACGCCGCCGGGCCCGCGCCGCCCGCGAGGTGGAGACCATCGCGGTCACGGCCCTGCGCGAACGCATCGGCGACCTGCACGGCGACCGCCGCCTCAGCACCCTGGCCGAGCGCATCGTCGCCGGCGAACTGGACCCCTACCGCGCGGCGGACGACCTGGTGGCGGGCCTGACCCAGGGCTGAGCGCCGGTCGGTCTTCGTGTGGTGCGTGTGGTGGAGACGTTCACGGTCACGGCGTTGCGCGAGCGCGATGGTGACCGGTGGCCGGGCGGGTTGGCGGGAGCGTGTCGTCGTGGGCGAGTTGGACCCTTGCCGCGCGGCGGACGACCTGGTGGCGGGCCTGACCTGGGGCTGAGCGCTGGTCGGTCTTCGTGTGGTGCGTGTGGTGGAGACGTTCACGGTCACGGCGTTGCGCGAGCGCGATGGTGACCGGTGGCCGGGCGGGTTGGCGGGAGCGTGTCGTCGTGGGCGAGTTGGACCCTTGCCGCGCGGCGGACGACCTGGTGGCGGGCCTGACCTGGGGCTGAGCGGTGGCCAACTTCCGTGCGGGGCCGGTATCTTGACCCGCATGTCCCTCTTCTTGGCGTAGAGCGCGCGCCGGACCGCGAGGCCGTACGAACGGCCGGCCCTCGCGTCCTTCGGTGCCCCCTCTTCCGCCTCGACCAGAGGAACATCAGCATGTCCACGCATGCCCCTGCGCGGCCCACGTACGCCGCCGTGCTGCGCCTGCCCCACGCCCGCCGCGCCTTCGCCTCCGCCCTGACCGCCCGCCTGTCCTACGGCACGGTCTCGCTGGCCGTCCTGCTGTCCGTCACGCGTGCCACCGGCTCCTACGCCGTCTCCGGCGCCGTGCTGTCCCTGTTCGGCGCCACGACCGTCTTCCTGATGCCCCTGCGCGCACCCCTGATCGACCGGTACGGCCCACGCCGCGCCCTGCCACCCATGGCGGCCCTGTACGGCGCCCTGCTGTGCGCCCTGGCCGCCCTGACCTGGCGCCCGGGGACACCTGCGGCGCCGATCGCCACGGTCGCGGGCCTCGCGGGCGCCTGCGCACCCCCACTCGGTCCGACGATGCGCGCGGTGTGGGCCGAACTGGCCCCCGAGCCGGGCATGCTGGCCCGCGCCTACAGCCTGGACGGTGTCGCCGAGGAACTGCTCTACGTGTCCGGCCCGGTGCTCGTCGGTGTGCTGACGGGTGTCGCCCCGCCGGCGTCCGGGATCCTGCTGAGCGCGGTCCTGGTCGTAGCCGGTACCGCCGCCTTCGTCACGGCGCCCGCGCTCCCGGGCCCGCGCCCCGCGCCGAGCGGCCGGTGGGGCGGCACGGCCCACGGTCTGCTGACCCCGGTCGCCGTGGCCGCCGGCGCCGGGCTCGCCCTGAGCGGTGTGGATCTGCTGGTGATGGCCTTCGCCTCGCGGCACTCCTATGACACCGCCCTGGTCCCGTGGGTGCTGGGCGCGCTGTCGGCGGGCAGCGCGGTGGGCGGGCTGGTCAACGGGGCGGTGCGGTGGCGGGCCCCGGCGCGCGTCCGGCTGGGCGGGTTCGGTGTGGGCCTGGGCCTGGTGGTGGCGGTGGCCGGTCTCGCGCCGGACCTGTGGGCCCTGACCGGGGCCATGGTCCTGGCGGGCGCGTTCATCGCGCCGACCCTGACCACGGCCTATCTGCTGGCCGACGAACTGTCCGGAGAGGGCACCCGCACCCGCTCCGGCGCCTGGGTCAACACGGCCGTGAACGCGGGGAGTTCGGGCGGGGCGCTGGCAACGGGCCTGCTGGTCGGCCGCCTCCCGCTGGGGGTGTGCTTCGCCCTGGCGGGCGCCACGGCGCTGATCAGCGCCGTCGGTACCCTCCGCCGTCCGGGCCGCTAGCAGGCTCAGGGGCGCCCCCGCTGGCCCCTCAGGTGCTCGGCGATCGGCTTCAGGGCCTTGTCCAGCTCCGTCAGCGCCTCCGGCGACAGCAGATCGATGAAATGCCGTCGCACGGAGGCGACATGATGTGGCGCCACCTTCTTCATCGTCTCCATGCCGTGCTCGGTCAGCACCGCGTACAGCCCGCGCCGGTCGGACTCGCAGTTCTCACGGCGCACCAGGTTCGCGTTCTCCATCCGCGTGATCTGGTGCGAGAGCCGGCTCTTGGACTGGAGCGTGGCAGAGGCGAGGTCGCTCATCCGCATCCGTACGTCGTCCGACTCGGACAGGTTCACGAGGATCTCGTAGTCGTTCATCGTCAGGCCGAACGGCTGAAGATCCTTCTCCAACTGGTACGTCAACAGCCTGTTGACCTCCAGGTGGGTGCGCCAGGCGCACTGCTCCGCATCGGTCAGCCAGCGCGTGGCCGTCTCGGTCTCCATGAATGAAGTCTACCTAAGAAGTTGAATGCCGAACTACTTTGGATGATGTGACAGTGCGCACGCGTTCGACGTCACACTCCGCAGACTACCGCTCACAGCCCGAAGCGACGCTGGAGGTCCCCCAGCTGTCCGGGAAGGCGCGGTGCGCCCGGCGGTTGCTGACCGTGTCCGCCCGGCCCCGGAACGCCACCTCCCGGTACGCCCGGTTCCGCCGGGACGGCCCCCGTCGCCGTCTCGTCCATCAGGCTCTCCGACGACTGCAGCAGGACCGTCCCGGCGCCCACGAACTCGAACTGGTGCTCCTCGCCGGACACCCCGCCGAGGCCCGTCATCGCACGTAGACCGCCCAGTACACCCGTCAGGTACCCGTGGTCGTAGTGATGGCACGGGGACGGGCAGTCGGCCCACCCGACGAGCGCCTGCGGGTCGACCCGGATCGGAGGTTCCATGAACACCACCGGACCGTTAGATGCGGCCACAAACTTTCCGGTTCCGATAAGGGTCAGAAAACCCGGCACGATCGATTGCTTCAGCGCGAGACTTGGCTGAAAAGCGAGCAGGTTGCCCGCGCGAATGGTCAGGTTCCCGTCGTCGAGGTCGTAGGAATTGACGTCGAAGGCCCGGTCGGCGAGCAGCATCTTGCCCGAACCCTCGGCCACGACCCAGTCGCTTGCGTGCAGTGGCGAATGGAACGAGGTACGGACAAGTCGGTCGAGTCGCCCGTGTCCGATCCCGTTGAACTCGATCGCCCCGTAGTAGGCGATCATCTTCCCCTTCTGCAGGAACCACTGCCCGCTCTTCAGCTCGACACAGAACGTGTACGCGTTCACGTTGTCGTCGGCGGGCAGGGTCATCGGGTCGTACACGACCGGTCCGGCCGGTCCGGCGCCCGGCGTTCCGTACGTGCTCACAGCTTCTCCTCCGACGCCTGGACGAACACCGTGCCGCTGCCGCTCAGCTCCAGCTGGAACGCCTCGCCCGAGCCCCGGCCCACCATCTCGCGCCAGCCGAGCGCGGCCGACAGCTTGTTGCGCACCTCGCCGTGGTGGGCGACGTAGGCCTGCGGGTCGACATGGACCGGGTGCTCCGGGGTGATCGGGATCTCGAAGACGCCGCCGTGCGCCATCACGGCGACCGAGCCCTGCCCCTGGAGCGTCGTCGTGAACAGGCCCTGGCCGGTCACCTGGCCCCGGACCAGGCCCATCACCCCGCCCTGGGAGCCCATGAACATCGTCCCCTGCCGGAGCGTGCCCTCGAAGGCGAGCAGCCGGTCCGCCTCGACGTACAGGGTGTCGCCCGTGAGGTGGATGACGTGGACGTGGTGGCCGCCGTGCCCGAAGAAGACGGTCCCGCTGCCCTCGACCGACATCAGCGGGGTCGCCTCGCCCGTCACCCGGCGCCCGAGCATGGACATCAGCCCGCCCTGACCGCCCTGGATGTTCGGCGTGAAGGACACGTCCCCCCGGTACGCGAGCATCGCCCCGCGCTGACTGAACAGTCGCTGCCCGGGCAGCACCGTCGCCTCGACCATCTTGGAGTTGATCTCCCGGAACGCCATCTCTACAGATCCCCTGCGATCGTGTTCCGCTCACTCGGCTGTACGTAGACCAGCCCGTCGCCCTCGAACCGGATCTGGAACGCCTCGCCGCCGCCCTCCCCGAGGAATGTGCGGAACGTCACGCCGGACTGGAAGGACTGGCGGACGTTGCCCTGATGGGCGATGTACGCACCCGGGTCCACGGTCAGCGGGTACTGAGGGCTGACCCTGAGCACCACCGCCGGCCCGTCCGACAGCAGCGCCGCCTGTCCGTGCCCCTCGACCGTCGTCGTGAACAGGCCGTTGCCCTGCGAGGCGCCGCGCAGTCCCGTGAACGTCGTCCCCGTGCGCAGCGCGGCGTCCGTCACGAGCAGGTTGCTCGACTCGACGTACAGCTTGTCCCCCGTCAGGCTGACGAGGTTGATCTCCGAGGCGCGGTCCGCGAACCAGCACGTTCCCTGCCCCTTCACCTCCATCACCGTCATCTGCTCACCGGTGAGCCGACGGGTCACCATCCCCCGCAGCCCCTCGCCCCCGCCCGTCAGCTTCTTGAAGGACATCCTCCCGTCGTACGCCACCATCGAGCCGTTCTTCGCCTTCACGGCGTCCCCGGTCATGTCGACGGCGAGCACCTTGCTGCCTTGAAGTCGGAACATCGCCACCCAGTGAAAGTAGCGGCGGTGCGGGTGGACGGACCAGGGCCTCCGGGTGGACACCGACCCTGAGCGGACCCCTAGGGCGGGCGTTTGCCACAATGGGGCAACGTTTGTGCACGCATTCACAAAGCGTCGACGACTCCCCACCGAAGGTGACCTGTGGACATCAAGACCGCCACCGCCCTCCGCCGTCTCCGTCTGGTCTCGGCCCCGGAGGCCGTGTCCTTCCTGATCCTGCTCGTCTGCTCGGTGCTGAAGCGGACCACGGACTTCAACGCCGTCCCCGTCATGGGCGGGATCCACGGCGTTCTCTTCATCCTCTACGTGATCTTCTGGGCGGACGCCTGGAACCGCACCAAGTGGCCGCTGAAGACCGGACTCCTCTACTTCGTGCTGTCCGTGCTGCCCACCGGCGGCTTCTTCGCCGAGCGCAAGCTGAAGCGCGCCGCCGAGGACGAGGTCATCGCCGCGCGGGCCCGCAAGGAAGGGGTCGTGGGCGCATGATCGTCGCCTTCTCCGTGACACCCCTGGGCGTCGGCGAGGACGTGGGGGAGTACGTCGCCGACGCCGTCCGCGTGGTGCGGGAATCGGGGCTGCCCCACCGCACCGACGCCATGTTCACCTCGATCGAGGGTGAGTGGGACGAGGTGATGGACGTCGTCAGGCGCGCCGTCGCCGCCGTGGAGGAGCGCGCCCCGCGCGTGTCGCTCGTCCTCAAGGCCGACATCCGGCCCGGCGTGACGGACGGCCTGACCACCAAGGTCGAGACCGTCGAACGTTACCTGGCCGGCTGACCGGACCCCCCGTTTTGGGCGGCACGCCCACCGCGATGTACGTTCCCCTGTCGATGTTCTGAGCGATCATTTCAGAGCACGTTCTGACCTGGGGGAACACCATGAGTCTCGGTATAGAGACACACATATGCGCAGACCTGGACACGGTGTGGGCGCGCACCCAGGATCCCGACGCCCACCGGCGCTGGGACCTCCGGTTCACCGCGATCGAGGAACTGCCGGGCGCGGCGGGTGAGCCCCGGCGGTTCTCCTGCACCGCGCGCGTGCTGCCGTTCCTCACCGTGTCCGGCACCGGTCACGCGGCGGACGAGACGGACCGCCCCGACGGCACCCGCACCTCCGCCGTGCGCTTCTTCGCCCCGCACCCGCTGTCCCTGATCGCCGAGGCGCGCGGCTACTGGCGCTACGTGCCCGACGCCCACGGTGTCCGCCTCCTCACCGGCTACGACTACCGCCCCCGCTGGGGCGCCTTCGGCGCGGTCGCCGACCGGGTGTTGTTCCGGCCGCTGACCGGCTGGGCCACGGCCTGGTCCCTGGACCGGCTGCGGCTCTGGCTGGAGCGGGGCATCACCCCCGAGCGGGCCCTGGCCAACTGGCTCGCCGAACTGACGGTCCGCGCGGTGGTCCTCACGGTGTGTCTGACCGGGCTCGGGCTGGAGTCGCTGCTCAGGCTCTTCGGGCCGTTCGCGGACACCGTGGCGTATCTGTGCCCGCTGCTGCTGGTCGTGGCCATCTCGCTGGCGCTGTTCACCGCGCCGCTCGGGTGCACGCCGGCGGCGCGCAGGTGCGAGCGGGAGACCGCGGGGGAGGCGCGGGCGCCCCGGGTGCTGCGCATGCTGGAGCAGTACGGCTGACGACCCGGGTTCAGCCCCCGGACGCCAGCGCCACCCCCAACGGCGTCCTCTCGTACAGCACATGATGGCCGTACCGCCGCGACGTCAGCAGACCCGCGTCCCGCAGCACCGTCAGGTGCGACGACACCGACGACGGGGCCAGACCCAGGCGGTGGGCCAGCGTGGTCGTGGCCGACGGTTCGTCCAGCGCGGTCAGGACGGCCGCCCGGTTCGCGCCCAGCAGCCGTACCAGCGCCGCGGGTGTCCGCTCGCCCGGATCCGTCCACAGCCCCGCCAGCCCCCGGGCCGGATACACCACCGTCGGCTGCCACGGCGGCTCGAAGCCGGTGACCACGTCGGGCCAGGAGAACACGCTCGGCATCAGCACCAGGCCCTGGCCGGCGAGGTCGCGGGCGTACTCCCCGTGCAGGGCCAGGGTGAGCGTGCGGCCGTCCCAGGACAGCCGCCGGTCCAGTTCCGGCAGCAGCGTGCCGAGGCCCACCTCGGCCAGCCTGCGCGAGTGGAAGGCGACGTCCGCCTCCAGCAGGGCCCGCAGCCGGGGCCAGTCCGGCTCGATCAGCACCCGCCAGGCCTCCTCCACGGCGTCCGCCAGCTCCGCGATCATGCGGGCCGGATCCGCCAGCCAGGCCCGGCCCCGCGGCGACCCGAGCGCGCCCGGGGTACAGGCCAGGGCGAGGGCGGTGTCCTCCCGCGCCGCCACCGGGTCGCAGGCCCGTACGGCTGCGATCTCCTCCTCGAACGTCGCCGCCGGGCCGATCGGCGGCGGCCCCAGCCAGTCGGGGGAGTGGCCCCGGCGCGGCATCAGCAGCCACAGCGGGCCGAGGTCGAGCCCGGCCGCGGCCGCGCGGATCCGGCGCAGCCAGGGCGCGTGATAGCCGTGCCGGTCCGGGCGCTTGAGGGTGCGCACGGCCTCCTGCGTCTCCCACATCGGCGAGATCGCGAACCGGCAGCGCAGGAAGTCCGCGTCGCCGAAGTGCAGGCGTGAGGGCACCGGCCACCTCCCGGAAGGACGCGAAGATTCGGCTGAAGCCGAAAATCTACGTCCTCCGGCCGCCCTCCGCCACGCTCCCCGCATGTCCGCACCACCGCAGACGGCCCCGGCGCCCGCCGGCTACGGCCGTGTCTTCGCCGTGCCCGAGTTCCGGGCCGTCTTCGCCGCGCACGTGCTGTCCATGCTCGGCGTCATCGTCAGCGAGATCGCGCTGTCCGTTCTCGTCTACGACCTCACCCGCTCACCCCTGCTCAGCGCGCTCACCTTCGCCCTGGGCTTCCTGCCGTACGCCGTCGGCGGCACCCTGCTCGCACCTGTCGCCGACCGCTTCCCGGCCCGCCGGGTACTGGTCGTCTGCGACCTGGTGTGCGCGGGCTGCGTGGCCCTGATGACGGTGCCGGGCACCGGGATCGGCGTCCTGCTCGCGCTGCGCTGCGCGCTCGCCGTCGTCTCCCCGGTGTTCGCCGGCACCCGCATGGCCACCCTCGCCGACGTCCTCGGCGGCGGCGACCTGTTCGTGCTCGGCCGCTCCCTGCTGCGGATCGTCGCCCAGAGCTCCCTGCTCGTCGGCTACGGCCTCGGCGGGCTCCTCCTCACGGTCCTCGCACCCCGCCACGCCCTGCTGATCACCGTCGCCGGCTTCCTCGGCTCCGCCACCCTGCTGCGCTGCGGCACCCGGTGCCGGCCTGCCCGCACCCACGACGGTACGGACGCCCCGCCCGGCCTGCGCCGGCTCGCCGGGGACCGCCGGATCCGGGTCCTGCTGCTCGCCTGCTGGCTCCCGGCCACGTTCGGCGTCGTCCCCGAGGCGCTGGCCGCGCCGTACGCCGACGTGCTCGGCAGCGGCTCCGCCGGGCTCGGGCTGCTGATGTGCGCGCTGCCCGTCGGCACGGTGGCCGGTGAGCTGTTCGCCGGAGCGCGCCTCGTGCCCGCGACCCGGGAACGCGTCACGCTCCCCCTCCTGTGCCTGGCCCTGCTGCCCTATCTCGGCTTCGCCCTGCACCCCGGGCTCGTCGTGTCCCTGCTGCTCCTGCTGGTCTCCGGGGCCGGCGAGGCGTACACCCTGGGTCTCGACCAGCGGTTCGTGCGGGCCGTGCCCGACGAGCTGCGCGGGCGGGCCATGACCGTGCTCAGCGCCGGGCTGATGACCGTCCAGGGCGTGGGCATGGCGCTGGCCGGGGTGGCGGCGCAGGTGGCGGGGGTGCGGGTGACGGTGACGGGGGCCGGCGTGCTCGGTGTGCTGTGCTGCTGCGGGCTGGCCCTGGCGGTCCGGGCGACCGAGGACCGAGACGGGGCTGCCCCGGATATGACCGGCCGGTAGGGTCTGATGACGTGCCAAAGCCTCTCAGCCTCCCCTTCGACCCCATCGCCCGCGCCGACGAGCTCTGGAAACAGCGCTGGGGAAGTGTGCCGTCCATGGCCGCGATCACCTCGATCATGCGGGCCCAGCAGATCCTGCTCGCGGAGGTGGACGCGGTGGTCAAGCCGTACGGGCTGACCTTCGCGCGCTACGAGGCCCTGGTGCTGCTCACCTTCTCCAAGGCCGGCGAGCTGCCGATGTCCAAGATCGGTGAGCGGCTCATGGTGCATCCCACCTCGGTGACGAACACCGTGGACCGGCTGGTGAAGTCGGGTCTGGTGGCCCGGCGGCCCAACCCCAACGACGGCCGCGGCACCCTCGCCGTGATCACCGACAAGGGCCGCGAGGTGGTCGACGCGGCCACCCGCGACCTGATGGCCATGGACTTCGGGCTCGGCGTGTACGACGCGGAGGAGTGCGCGGAGATCTTCGCGATGTTCCGCCCGCTGCGGATCGCGGCCCACGACTTCGACGACGACCGGGACGACGGCTGAGACGACGGCCGACCCCGGCCAAGATCTCCCGGAACGGGTGGTTACGCTCGTGGGCATGAAGAAGAGCGTGCTGACCCGCTACCGCGTCATGGCCTACACCACGGGTGTCCTGCTGGTGCTGCTGTGCCTGAGCATGATCGCGAAGTACGGGCTGGACATCAGCGGTGCCGCCGACGTCACGCGCGTCGTCGCCATCGCCCACGGCTGGCTGTACGTCGTCTACCTCGTCGTCGCCTTCGACCTGGGCTCCAAGACGAAGATGCCGGTCGGCAAGCAGCTGTGGGTGCTGCTCGCGGGCACGATCCCGACGGCCGCCTTCTTCGTCGAGCGGCGGATCAGCCGCGAGCTGGAGGCCAAGGTCGCCGATCCGGCCCCGGCCGTCGCCAAGGCGTAAGGGCGACGCGAGCGCCGTCACACCGTCGTACGGACACCGTACGGCGGTCAGCCATCGACATTTACTAGGACGTCCAAGTAAATTCGGGGGTATGGACGCTCACGCCATCGAGGAAGGCCGCCGGCGCTGGCAGGCCCGCTATGACGCCGCGCGCAAGCGCGACGCTGACTTCACCACGCTCTCCGGCGATCCCGTGGAGCCGGTGTACGGTCCCCGGCCGGGAGACACGTACGAGGGATTCGAGCGGATCGGCTGGCCCGGGGAGTACCCCTTCACACGCGGGCTCCATCCGACCGGATACCGGGGCCGCACCTGGACGATCCGGCAGTTCGCCGGGTTCGGCAACGCCGAGCAGACCAACGAGCGCTACAAGATGATCCTGGCCGCCGGCGGCGGCGGCCTGTCCGTGGCCTTCGACATGCCGACGCTGATGGGCCGCGACTCCGACGACCCGCGCTCGCTCGGCGAGGTCGGGCACTGCGGCGTCGCCATCGACTCCGCGGCCGACATGGAGGTCCTGTTCAAGGACATCCCGCTCGGGGACGTCACGACCTCCATGACCATCAGCGGGCCCGCCGTGCCCGTCTTCTGCATGTACCTGGTCGCCGCCGAGCGCCAGGGCGTGGACCCGGCGGTCCTCAACGGCACGCTCCAGACCGACATCTTCAAGGAGTACATCGCACAGAAGGAGTGGCTCTTCCAGCCCGAGCCGCATCTGCGCCTGATCGGCGACCTCATGGAGCACTGCGCGGCCGGCATCCCCGCCTACAAGCCGCTGTCCGTCTCCGGCTACCACATCCGCGAGGCCGGCGCGACGGCCGCGCAGGAGCTGGCGTACACGCTCGCGGACGGCTTCGGGTACGTCGAACTCGGCCTCAGCCGCGGTCTGGACGTGGACGTCTTCGCGCCCGGCCTCTCCTTCTTCTTCGACGCGCACCTGGACTTCTTCGAGGAGATCGCCAAGTTCCGCGCCGCGCGCCGCATCTGGGCCCGCTGGATGCGCGACGTGTACGGCGCGAAGAGCGAGAAGGCGCAGTGGCTGCGCTTCCACACGCAGACCGCCGGCGTCTCGCTGACCGCACAGCAGCCGTACAACAACGTGGTCCGTACGGCCGTGGAGGCGCTCGCGGCGGTGCTCGGCGGCACCAACTCGCTGCACACCAACGCCCTGGACGAGACCCTCGCGCTGCCGAGCGAGCAGGCGGCCGAGATCGCGCTGCGCACGCAGCAGGTGCTGATGGAGGAGACCGGGGTCGCCAACGTGGCCGATCCGCTGGGCGGTTCGTGGTTCGTCGAGCAGCTGACGGACCGGATCGAGGCGGACGCGGAGAAGATCTTCGAGCAGATCAAGGAGCGGGGTCTGCGGGCGCACCCCGACGGGCGGCACCCGATCGGCCCGATCACCTCCGGGATCCTGCGCGGGATCGAGGACGGCTGGTTCACCGGTGAGATCGCCGAGTCCGCCTTCCGCTACCAGCAGTCCCTGGAGAAGGGCGACAAGCGGGTCGTGGGCGTCAACGTCCACACCGGGTCCGTCACCGGGGACCTGGAGATCCTGCGGGTGAGCCACGAGGTGGAGCGCGAGCAGGTGCGGGCGCTCGGCGGGCGGAAGGCCGCCCGGGACGAGAGGGCCGTACGGACCGCCCTCGACGCCATGCTGGCCGCGGCCCGCGACGGCTCGAACATGATCGCGCCGATGCTGGACGCCGTACGTGCCGAGGCGACGCTGGGCGAGATCTGCGGGGTGCTGCGGGACGAGTGGGGGGTGTACACGGAGCCGGCCGGCTTCTGAGGGCGAGCGGCGGACACCGGGGTCAGGCGGACGAGGCCAGTCCGCCGATCAGGACGCGCGTGAAGCTGCGCACCCACTCCTCGTCCGCCGCCTTGCCGCTGACCAGGGTGCGGTGCACTACCGCACCCGCCACCACGTCGAAGATGAGGTCCACCGTGCGGGCGGCCTCCCGCGGATCGGGTTCCGGCGGGAGTTCGCCGCGTTTCTGCGCCCGCGCGCGGCCCTGGAGGACCAGACGCATCTGCCGCTCCACGATGGAACGGCGGATGCGTTCGCGCAGGGCGTCGTCGCGGGTGGCCTCGGCGACCACCGCCATCAGCCCGCTCTTGGCCTCCGGGCGGGCGAGGATCGCCGCGAACTGGAGCACCACGCCCTCGATGTCGTCGGCCAGGCTGCCGCGGTCGGGCAGCTCCAGTTCGTCGAAGAGTTCGGCGACCGCGTCGACCACCAGTTCGTTCTTGCCGGCCCAGCGGCGGTAGAGGGTCGTCTTCGCAACCCCGGCCCGCGTCGCCACGTCTCCCAGGGTGAGCTTGGACCAGCCCAGCTCCACCAGCGCCTCCCTGGTCGCGGCCAGGATCGCGGCGTCCGCGGCGGGGTCGCGCGGGCGCCCGGCACGGCTGGCGGGGGTGCGGCTCTGCATCCCTCGACCATAACGGGCGGGTCCTGTGGTGTCGTGAGGGAGATCACCGGGGTGTGGTGTCGCGCGGGGTCCCCATGGCATTACGCTACGAGTCGTAGCGAAAGCGCGTGAGAGCAGCCCGTGACGGACGTACGCGGGCGTGATCATGAGGCGTGGGGTGGGGACCCGGCGCCCCGGCGCACGACTTTTTCATTCCGGCGCGGTGACGGGGGAGGATAGACGCATGCAGCCACGGAACATGTCCATGAGCGGCGTCGTCGACCTCGCCGCGGTGAAGGCGGCCCAGGAGGCCAAGGCCAAGGCCGAGCAGACGCGCGCCGAGGCCGCCCGGCAGGGTGGCACGGGGGCCGTCGCCCCGGCCGATCTCGTCATCGACGTCGATGAGGCGGGCTTCGAGCGCGATGTCCTCCAGCGCTCCGCCGAGGTCCCGGTCGTCATCGACTTCTGGGCCGAGTGGTGTCAGCCCTGCAAGCAGCTGAGCCCGGTCCTGGAGCGGCTCGCCGTCGAGTACGACGGGCGCTTCCTGCTCGCCAAGATCGACGTCGACGCCAACCAGATGCTGATGCAGCAGTTCGGGGTGCAGGGCATCCCGGCGGTGTTCGCCGTCGTCGCGGGCCAGGCGCTGCCGCTCTTCCAGGGTGCGGCCGGCGAGCAGCAGATCCGGGAGACGCTGGATCAGCTGGTGCAGGTCGCCGAGCAGCGCTTCGGGCTGACCGGCCTGACCGTCGACCCGGACGCCCGGCCGGGCGAGGCCCCCGCGCAGGAGCAGGTGGGGCCGTACGACGCGGCGCTGAACGCGGCGGCCGACGCCCTGGACGCCGGCGACCTGGCCGGTGCCGTCCGGGCGTACCAGAACGTGCTGGCCGACGACCCGGGTCACCCGGAGGCCAAGCTCGGCCTGGCGCAGGCCGAACTGCTCCAGCGGGTGCAGGGCTTCGACCCGCAGAAGGTGCGTCAGGAGGCCGCCGAGCGGCCGAAGGATGCCGACGCGCAGATCGCCGCGGCCGACCTGGATCTGGTGGGCGGGCACGTCGAGGACGCCTTCGGGCGCCTGATCGACACCGTGAGCCGCACCGCGGGCGACGACCGCGACAAGGTTCGGCTGCGACTGCTGGAACTGTTCGAGGTCGTGGGCCAGGAGGACCCGCGGGTGGTCGGGGCGCGCAGGGCGCTGGCCCGGGCGTTGTTCTGACCAGTCACTAAACGCCACGGCTTGTGATGCCGGGGTGAAAGATTTGCCGACGAGACGTCAGGGCGGCCGTGCTTTACCAAATCTTGGTAATTGCGGCCGCTGTTACTCGGAGTAAATCGAAGCCGTTGATCTGTCTGGTTTCATCCAGAGATCAACGGCTTTGCTCTGCCCAGAGTCGCGACCGTGTGTCGCGCTCCGAGATCGGCGGGTCGTCCTACGGTTATCCCCCCGTTACTACCGAGTAACGAAGCCCCTTGTGTCACGGGCGAGAATGCACCACGATCGGCGACGCTCGGTCCATTTCCGCACCCCGGCAACCGGTCGGGGAACGGGAGACTCTGGGTCCCCACCGAGCAGAGCCGGCGGCAGTGGCGCCGGCTCTTGGGCAGGGGGGTCTTCGCCGGCCGGCGAAGCCTGTCCAGCAAGGTTGTGCGTGATGCGTGTCAGGCGCGACCAGTGGTTGTCGCTCGGGGGTGATCGCCGGTGATTGTGGCGCGTTTCGCGCCACCGAGCGCGGGCGCTCCCCTTCCGAGGACGTAGCACTTCTCCCATCCCTGTCCGGCCGAGCCGTCCACCGCGGCTTCCGGACCAGGAGATGTACGTCCGAGAAGGAGGAAATATGGAGTCCCAGGTGCGTGGCGGGACCAGATGGAAGCGGTTCGCTGTGGTCATGGTGCCCAGCGTCGCCGCCACGGCGTGCATAGGTGTCGCCCTCGCGCAGGGCGCTCTCGCCGCGTCGTTCAGTGTCTCCGGCCAGTCGTTCAAGGTGACGGCGGACCGGCTCGAAGGCCAAGGCTTCGAACAGTACGGAGCGATCGACTCGGGTTACTCGCTCGACGGCCAGAAGGCGGCTCACCCCGTCGCGGTCTCGGCGTTCAACTCCGCGAAGATCACGAACATGTGCCAGTCGGTCGTCACGCCGAACATCCCGGTGCTCGGCTCGGTCAGCCTCACGCTGAAGGCCGGCGCGAAGGACCCGGTCGAGGCGACGAACCTCTACATCGACCTCGATGACCTGAGCGCCGACGCGACGTTCAACAACATCGACATCGGTGTGGCCGCCAAGGACGCCCACAAGGGCCCCGGCATGAAGGGCGGCAGCGAGCAGTCGAACCCCTACGGGTTCGCCCAGCAGGCCGACTCGGCCACGCTGACGAACGTGAAGCAGACGGCGTGGGCGACCACCGCCGGAACCTTCAAGCTCAGCGGTCTGCACATGTCGGTGTCCACGGGAACGCACGAGTGCTACTGAGCACTCGCTGACGGGCGGGGGGCCGGTGGCGCCCCCGCCCGTCCACTCCCCGGGTGTCCTGCGCGCCCGGGGTACATCACCGCCACAGCAACACCGCAACAGGGAGCTGTTTTCCATGAGCGCCGAGACCCCTGCCGCCGCCCACCCCGGCCAGTTCACCTACCGGAGGCAGCAGTTCCGCGCCTGGCGTGGTGCCCGTCCGTTCTGGGCCGGTCTGTTCGTCATGCTCGGCGGCCTTCCGATCATGTACTTCCCGTACGCGCATCTCCAGGTCGGCCATCTCACGCTGGCGCTGGCGACCACCGCCGGTGCCGGATCCCTGATCATCGGTGTGCTGCTCGTCGTCCTGGGCTTCAGCCTCTGGTTCCAGAAGCATGTACGGACCTTCGCGGGAGTCGCCGCGATCCTGCTGGCGCTGGTGTCCCTTCCGGTGTCCAACTTCGGCGGCTTCGTCGTGGGCTTTCTGTTCGCCCTGATCGGCGGAGCGATGGCCGTGTCCTGGGCGCCGGGCGTTCCTCCGGAGCCGGAGGCGGGGCAGGACGTCCCCCCGGCCGGGGGCGAGGCGCCGGGCGAGGCCCCCTACGGCTTCGACAAGGGCACGGCCATGGACGGCGTGGGCGAGAACGACCTGTCAGGAACGAGCCCGGCCAACGGGGCGAACGGGAGGCACAGTGCCGGCTGACGAGGCGACCCGCGAGACCGAGGTGGACGGGTCCCGTGAGAGAACCGGGCCCCGCCACGCGGCACCCAGAAAGCCGCTGTTCACCAGGTTCCACATGCCCGCGGGCAAGGCGATAGCCTCCGTGGCGATGCCGACCGCGGTGCTGATGGGCATGGGCTTCACGTCCACGCTCGCGCTCGCCGACAGCGGCAGCAGCCCGTCGCCGTCGACGACGTCGAAGAGCCTGACGGCGGACGAGTACAAGAACTGCGTCAAGCAGCTGGCGGGCAAGGACAGCTCGGCCTCGCCGACGCCGTCCGCCTCCGCGAGCGCGTCCGACTCGGCCACGCCGTCGCCCTCGGCGAGCGCCGGCACGAAGGGCTCGGACACGACCCCTTCGTCGTCTTCGACGTCATCGTCCTCTTCGTCGGATTCAGGTTCCGGCGACAAGGCGACCCCGACGCCGAGCGCGACCTCCGGCTCCTCCGGTTCGGGCTCCTCGGGTTCGGGCAGCGACTCGGCCTCGCCGACGCCGTCCGCGTCCAAGAGCAGCGGCGGCCTGCTGGACACCATCGGCGACACGCTCGGCGGTCTGCTCGGCGGCGGCAAGGACTCCGGCTCGTCCGCGAGCCCCTCGCCGTCGGCGACCCCGTCGGCCAGTGCGTCCCCGAAGGCGTCGGCCACCCCGGACGCGTCGGCGAGTTCCGCGGGGTCCACCGGCTCCAAGCTCACCGACACGGTCAAGGGCACCGTCTCCAAGGCGGGCAAGACCGTCACGGACACGGTGAAGAACGCCACCGGCACGGTGTCCAAGACGGTCGCCGACACGACCAAGGCGGCGCAGGACGCGGCCGCCTCGGCGGCCCCGAGTCCGTCGGCGAGCGCCGGCACCCCGGCGGGGGACTGCCCGGCGGCCACGACCGACCAGAGCGGCGTCGACAACCAGGTGCCGGTGGCGGACGACCCCTGGTACCTGAGCGCCAGCTCGCTGCTGCTCAAGAGCGCCGACTACCAGGGCATCGTCGAGGTGAAGACGGCGTCCGGCACCACCAAGAAGGTGCTGAAGTACGTCATCTCCGGCGGCACGGACATCGGTGACCTGCACCAGACGGTGAACGACAAGCTGTCCGGCAAGGTCTACCACGTGCAGGCGTCCAAGGGATCGACGTCCACCATCACCGGCGGCTCCACCACGATGTACACCGAGAGCATCTCGGGCAACCTGTTCGGCCTGATCCCGATCACCTTCAGCCCGGACAGCCCGCCGCCGCTGAACATCCCGCTGATCTACTTCACCAACGTGAAGGTCGTCCAGGCCGGCCAGTTCGGCGGCAACCTGCACGTGCCCGGGATGCACGTCTACACGACCGACAACTGACCGGTCGCACCAGCCCGTTCGGGAGCCGCACAAAAGCCGAGGGCGCCCCCTGGATCCCAGGGGGCGCCCTCGGTGCCGTACGGGGCCCGTACGGCCGGTTGCTCAGTTGCCCTGCGTGCCCAGGTGGTGGACGCGGAGCATGTTGGTGGTGCCGGGGACGCCGGGGGGCGAGCCGGCCGTGATGATCACGGTGTCGCCCGCGTCGAAGCGGCCCAGCTTGGCGACCTCCTGGTCCACCAGGTCGACCATCTCGTCGGTGGTGTTGACGAACGGCACGATGTGCGACTCCACGCCCCAGCTGAGGGTGAGCTGGTTGCGGGTGCCCTCGTCCGTGGTGAAGGCGACGATCGGCTGGACCGCGCGGTAGCGGGACAGCCGGCGCGCGGTGTCACCGGACTGGGTGAAGGCGATCAGGCCCTTGCCGCCGAGGAAGTCGGCGATCTCGCACGCGGCACGCGCGACCGAACCGCCCTGCGTACGCGGCTTCTTGCCCGGCACGAGCGGCTGCAGGCCCTTGCTCAGCAGCTCCTCCTCGGCCGCCTGGACGATCTTCGACATCGTCCTGACGGTCTCGACCGGGTAGGCGCCCACGCTGGACTCGGCGGACAGCATGACCGCGTCCGCGCCGTCCAGGATCGCGTTGGCCACGTCGGAGGCCTCGGCGCGGGTCGGGCGGGAGTTGGTGATCATCGACTCCATCATCTGGGTCGCCACGATCACCGGCTTGGCGTTGCGCCGGCACAGCTCGATCAGGCGCTTCTGCACCATGGGGACCTTTTCGAGCGGGTACTCGACGGCGAGGTCACCGCGCGCGACCATCACGGCGTCGAACGCCGCGACGACGTCCGCCATGTTCTGCACCGCCTGCGGCTTCTCCACCTTGGCGATGACCGGGACCCGGCGGCCCTCCTCGTCCATGACGCGGTGGACGTCCTGGACGTCCTTGGCGTCCCGGACGAAGGACAGCGCGACCATGTCGCAGCCCATGCGGAGGGCGAAGCGCAGGTCCTCGACGTCCTTCTCGCTCAGCGCGGGCACGTTGACGGCCGCGCCGGGCAGGTTGATGCCCTTGTGGTCGGAGACGACACCGCCCTCGATGACGATCGTCTTGACCCGGGGGCCCTCGACGTCCAGGACCTTCAGCTCGACGTTGCCGTCGTTGATCAGGACCTGGTCGCCGCGCGAGACGTCGCCCGGCAGCCCCTTGTACGTCGTACCGCAGATGTGCTTGTCGCCCGGGACGTCCTCGGTCGTGATGACGAACTCGTCACCGCGCTCGAGTTCGACCGGACCCTCGGCGAAGGTCTCCAGACGGATCTTCGGCCCCTGGAGGTCGGCGAGGACACCGATGGCCCGGCCGGTCTCCTTGGACGCGGCGCGGACGCGGTCGTACCGCGCCTGGTGCTCTGCGTGGGTGCCGTGGCTGAAGTTGAACCGGGCCACATTCATGCCCGCCTCGATCATGGCGACGAGCATCTCGTGGGAGTCGACCGCGGGGCCGAGCGTACAGACGATTTTGGAACGGCGCATGGGGCGATCCTATCGGTTTGTTTCGCTACGGAATATTCCGTCTGGCGGAAGATACAAATGAGTGGCGCACCGCTCAGGTGCTATTCAGTTGTTCTTTCCGACCAGTGCGTAGGTCTGGGTCGCGATCTCCAGTTCCTCATCCGTCGGCACCACGGCGACCGCGACACGCGCATCCTTCGGAGAGATCAGCCTGGCCTCGTCCGCTCGCACCGCGTTCAGCTCCGGGTCGACCGCGAGGCCCAGCCCGGCAAGGCCCGCGATCGCGGCCTCGCGCACCGGCGCGGCGTTCTCGCCGACCCCGGCCGTGAACGCGATCGCGTCCACCGTGCCCAGTACGGCGAAATACGCGCCGATGTACTTCTTGAGCCGGTGAATGTAAATGTCGAAGGCGAGTGCGGCTTCTTCGTCGCCCTCGTCGATCCGGCGGCGGATCTCCCGCATGTCGTTGTCCCCGCACAGGCCGAACAGACCGCTCCTCTTGTTGAGAAGAGTGTCGATCTCGTCCATGGACATATCCCCAACCCGGGCCAAATGGAAGATGACGGCCGGATCCAGATCACCGGAGCGCGTGCCCATCACGAGCCCCTCCAACGGCGTCATCCCCATCGAGGTGTCCACGCACCGGCCCTTCTCGACCGCCGAGGCCGAGGCGCCGTTGCCCAGGTGCAGCACGATCACGTTGACCTCGGACGGGTCCTTGCCCAGCAGCCGCGCCGTCTCGCGGGAGACGTACGCGTGCGAGGTGCCGTGGAAGCCGTAGCGGCGGATGCGGTGGCGGTCGGCGATCCTCGGGTCGATCGCGTAGCGCGCCGCGGACTCCGGCATCGTGGTGTGGAACGCGGTGTCGAAGACGGCGACCTGGGGCAGGTCCGGGCGCAGCGCCCGGGCGGTGCGGATGCCGGTGAGGTTGGCCGGGTTGTGCAGCGGGGCGACCGGGATCAGCCGCTCGATCTCGGCGATCACCTCGTCGTCGATGACGGTCGGCTCGGTGAAGAACATCCCGCCGTGCACCACCCGGTGCCCGATCGCGGCCAGTTCGGGCGAGTCCAGGCCGAGGCCGTCCCGGCCCAGCTCGGCGGCGACCGCCTTGAGCGCGGCGTCGTGGTCGGCGATGGGCCCGGTGTGCTCGCGGGTCTCGCCGGTGGTGAGGCGGGTGTGCCTGAACCGGGACGTCTGCTCGCCGATGCGCTCCACCAGGCCGGCGGCCAGGCGGGCGGCGTCGCGCATGTCGAGCAGCTGGTACTTCAGCGACGAGGAGCCGGAGTTGAGGACGAGGACGCGGGTCGCGGTCACGGTGTTCGGGAACTCTCTGTACGGGAAGGTCAGTTGGCGGGCGTCTGGGCCTGGATGGCGGTGATGGCCACGGTGTTGACGATGTCCTGGACGAGCGCGCCCCGGGACAGGTCGTTGACCGGCTTGCGCAGACCCTGCAGGACCGGTCCGACGGCGATCGCGCCGGCCGAGCGCTGCACGGCCTTGTAGGTGTTGTTGCCGGTGTTGAGGTCCGGGAAGATCAGGACCGTCGCCTGCCCGGCGACATCGGAGTCCGGCAGCTTGGTCGCGGCGACCGAGGGCTCGACGGCCGCGTCGTACTGGATCGGCCCCTCGATCTTCAGGTCGGGCCGGCGCGAGCGCGCCAGCTCGGTCGCCTCGCGCACCTTGTCGACGTCGGCGCCCGAACCGGACGTGCCGGTCGAGTACGACAGCATCGCGATCCTCGGCTCCACGCCGAACCGCGCGGCCGTCGCCGCCGACTGGATGGCGATGTCCGCGAGCGCCTGCGCGTCCGGGTCCGGGTTGACCGCGCAGTCGCCGTAGACCAGCACCTTGTCGGCCAGGCACATGAAGAAGACGGAAGAGACGATCGACGACTCGGGCGTGGTCTTGATGATCTCGAAGGCCGGGCGGATGGTGGCGGCCGTGGAGTGCACGGAGCCCGAGACCATACCGTCGGCCAGGCCCTCCTGGACCATCAGGGTGCCGAAGTAGTTGACGTCCGTCACGACGTCGTAGGCCAGCTCGACGGTGACGCCCTTGTGGGCCCGGAGCAGGGCGTACTGCTCGGCGAAGGCATCGCGCAGCTCGCTGGTGGCCGGGTCGATCAGCTGGCTGTCGCCGAGGTCGATGCCGAGGTCGGCGGCCTTCTTGCGGATCTGGTCCTCGGGGCCGAGCAGGGTCAGGTCGCACACGCCCCGGCGCAGCAGCACCTCGGCCGCGTGCAGCACGCGCGTCTCGCTGCCCTCGGGGAGCACGACCCGGCGCTTGTCGGCGCGGGCCTGCTCCAGCAGCTTGTGCTCGAACATCATCGGAGTGACCCGGTCGGTGCTGGGTGCGCTCACCCGCGCGGCCAGCTCGGCGGTGTCGGCGTAGCGCTCGAACAGGCCGAGTGCGGTCTCCGCCTTGCGCGGGGTGGCCGCGTTCAGCTTGCCCTCCAGCGAGAACAGCCGCTCGGCGGTGGGGAAGCTGTTGCCGGTCACGGACAGCACCGGGGTGCCGGGGGCGAGGCGGGCGGCGAGGGTGAGGATCTCCTCGCGCGGCACCTCGTTCAGGGTCAGCAGCACACCGGCTATCGGAGGGGTGCCGGCGCTGTGCGCGGCCAGCGAGCCGATGACCAGGTCGGCGCGGTCGCCCGGGGTGACGACCAGGCAGCCCGGGGTCAGGGCCCCGAGCAGGTTCGGCAGCATCGCGCCGCCGAAGACGAAGTCCAGCGCGTCCCTGGCGAGCCCCGAGTCGTCGCCGAGCAGGACCTTCGCGTCGAGGGCGTGGACGATCTGGGCGACGGTCGGCGCGGCCAGCGCGGGCTCGTCGGGGACGACGTAGCAGGGCACGGGCAGCCGGTCGCGCAGCCGCTCGGCGATCTCGTCGCGGTCCTCGCGGGCCACCCGGTTGGTGACCATGGCGAGCACGTCGCAGCCGAGGCCGTCGTAGGCGCGGTAGGCGTTGCGGGTCTCGGCGAGCACGGACTCGGCCGGCTGCCTGCGGCCGCCGACCACCGGGATCACGGAGGCGCCGAACTCGTTGGCCAGCCGGGCGTTCAGGGACAGCTCGTCGGGCAGCTGGGTGTCGGCGAAGTCGGTGCCGAGGACGAGGACGACGTCGTAGTCGCGGGCCACCAGGTGGAAGCGGTCGACCAGCGTGGAGACCAGTTCGTCGGTACCCCGCTCGGCCTGGAGCGCGGACGCCTCGTGGTAGTCCATGCCGTAGACGGTCGCCGGGTCCTGGGAGAGCCGGTAGCGCGAGCGCAGCAGCTCGAACATCCGGTCGGGACGGTCGTGGACGAGCGGACGGAAGACCCCCACCCGGTCGACCTGGCGGGTCAGGAGCTCCATGACTCCCAGCTCCACGACCTGACGGCCGTCGCCCCGGTCGATCCCGGTCACGTACACGCTGCGCGTCACGCGTCCACTCCGTTCCTCGGTCTCGTATGTCGCATCACCGGCATAAAAATCGCCCACCAAGGTGAGCGGAACCCTCTTGACAATACCTCCGGCTCCGGATAAAGCGCCCGTCAAGTAGGTCGGTGCTCCGGCGGACGTGGAAGAATCGGCACTGGCTCACCCGCACCGACAGCGAGCAGGAGACACAGCACGATGCGCATCGGAGTTCTCACCGCAGGCGGCGACTGCCCCGGCCTGAACGCCGTGATCCGGTCGGTCGTGCACCGGGCCGTGACACAGTACGGCGACGAGGTCATCGGCTTCGAGGACGGCTACCGCGGTCTGCTCGACCGCCACTACCGCTCCCTCGACCTGGACGCCGTCAGCGGCATCCTGGCCCGCGGCGGCACGATCCTCGGCTCCTCCCGGCTGGAGCGCGACCGGCTGCGCGAGGCCTGCGACAAGGCGACCGACATGGTCGAGGAGTTCGGCATCGACGCGCTGATCCCGATCGGCGGCGAGGGCACGCTGACCGCGGCCCGCATGCTCTCCGACGCCGGCCTGCCCGTTGTGGGCGTCCCGAAGACCATCGACAACGACATCTCCTCCACCGACCGCACCTTCGGCTTCGACACGGCCGTGGGTGTCGCGACCGAGGCGATGGACCGGCTGAAGACCACCGCCGAGTCCCACCAGCGCGTGATGGTCGTCGAGGTCATGGGCCGGCACGCCGGCTGGATCGCCCTGGAGTCCGGCATGGCCGCCGGCGCCCACGGCATCTGCCTGCCCGAGCGGCCCTTCGACCCGGTCGACCTGGTCAAGATGGTCGAGGAGCGCTTCGCCCGCGGCAAGAAGTTCGCCGTCGTCTGCGTCGCCGAGGGCGCCCACCCCGCCGAGGGCAGCATGGACTACGGCAAGGGCGAGATCGACCAGTACGGCCACGAGCGCTTCCAGGGCATCGGCACCGCGCTCGCCTACGAGCTGGAGCGGCGCCTCGGCAAGGAGGCCAAGCCGGTCATCCTCGGCCACGTCCAGCGCGGCGGCGTCCCCACCGCCTACGACCGCGTCCTCGCCACCCGCTTCGGCTGGCACGCCGTCGAGGCCGCCCACCGCGGCGAGTTCGGCCGGATGACCGCGCTGCGCGGCACCGACATCCAGATGGTGCCGCTCGCCGAGGCGGTCACCGAACTGAAGACGGTCCCCAAGGACCGGATGGACGAGGCGGAGTCGGTCTTCTAGGGGCCGGTCTCCCAGGGGTCGGTCTCCTAGGGAACGGCGAGCGCCCAGAAGCGCTCGACTATCCCGTCGAGGAACTCGCGGCCCGCGTCGCCGGCGGCGTCGGCCGCGCTGTTCCCGCCCCAGTTGAGGCTGGCCACCATCTGCCCCTGATAGTCCGTGTGCAGCCGTTGGAGAGCGCTCTCCAGCAGCTTCCGGTCCAGGGGCACCAGCTTGCCGACCGGCCGTACGTAGGCCTGCCAGCGCGTGGTGACCGCGCTGCGCAGCAGTTCGGTGAGCTTCCCCTCCCGCTTCGTCACGGCGACGAAGTCCGGCAGGGACAGCTGGAGGGCCTCGGCGAGCGCGGCGGACTGGCGTTCGTTGCCGCGCCAGTCGTCGCTCTCCTCCATGCGCAGATAGGCGCGGTGCTCCAGGCCGGTCGCACGGGCGACGTCCTCACCGGCGAGACCGCGCGCGATGCGGTGCTCCCGCAGGGTGCGGGGCCGTCCGATCAGCTCGCCGGGGGAGCACCACAACACCCCGGCGAGAGCGGTGACTTCAGGGCTCGACGGCACCGCCGTACCCCGCTCCCAGGAGATGACGAGATCGGGCGTGACGTAGGGCATGCCGTACGAGACGCGCATGCCGTAGGCGACATGCTCGGGGCCCATGCCGAGCGCCGCGCGCAGTCTGCGGGCGGCCTGGGCGTTGAACGGTGGAGCTGACGGTTGGCGCACCTCGCACAACCTAAGGGTGTCGGTGCGGTCATGGCTACGGTCTGTTCGGCCAGGAGCACGGATTGTGTGAACGTACAGTTCCGACTGTTCGGTATGTAAGGAATGTAACGGACGGAACACCTGTGCCGGCTACCCCTTGACCGCCCCGCCCAGCGCGAACCCGCCGCCCAGCCTGCGCGCCACCAGGACGTACAGCAGGATCACCGGTGTCGAGTAGAGCACGGAGAACGCGGCGAGCTGGCCGTACGCCACCATGCCGCGGTTGCCGAAGAAGTCGTTGATGCTGACCGAGGCCGGCATCTGGTCCGGGGTGAGCAGCAGCATGAACGGGACGAAGAAGTTGCCCCACATCGTCACGAACGAGAACACCGTGACGACGGCGACGCCCGGGCCCATCAGCGGCAGCACGATGCGCAGCAGCGACTGGAGCGCGGAGGCGCCGTCCGTCCAGGCCGCCTCCTCCAGCTCCCTCGGCACCCCGTCCATGAAGTTCTTCATCAGCCAGATGGCGAAGGGGAGTTGGGAGGCGGTGAAGAACAGGATCGTGCCCTGCATGGTGTCGATCAGATTCACGCGGACGAACAGCGCGTACACCGGCACCATGATCGCGGTGATCGGCAGGCTCGTCGCGAACAGGATCGTCAGCAGGAACGGCCGGTTCAGACGGGAGTGGAAACGGGAGAGCGGGTACGCGGCGAGGGCAGCGCAGACGACCGTCAGCGCGGTCGCGCAGCCGCACAGGACCAGGCTGTTGAGCAGCGGCGTGTAGGTGATGTCGGGGGTGAGGACGGCCCGGAAGTTGGCGAGTGTGAAGCCGCCCGGGACGCGGACCCTGAGGTCGGCGTGCGGGTCCACGGCGGACAGCACCACCCAGGCGAGGGGCAGGGCGAAGGCGGCGGCCACCAGCAGCAGGGCGGCGTCCGCGGTGAGCCGGCGGGAGGTGCGCTTGCGGGGCACGGCCGGTCACACCTCCGTTCGCAGCAGACGCAGGTACACGACGGAGAACAGGGAGCCGACGAGCAGCAGGAGCAGGGCGACCGCGGTGCCGTATCCGATCATGCTGTTCTGGAAGGCCTGTTCGTACATGAACAGCGGCAGGGTCTGGCTCTTGTTGCCGGGGCCGCCCCGGGTCATCACCCAGATCAGCCCGAAGACGGACAGCGTCTGGAGGGTGTTGAGCATGAGGTTGGTGGCGATGGACCGGCGGATCATCGGCAGCGTGATGTGCCACATCCGCCGCCAGCCGCCGGCCCCGTCGACCTCCGCGGCCTCCGTGATCTCGGCGGGGATCTCGTCGAGCGCGGCGGAGTAGACGAGCATCGAGAACGCCGTCCCGCGCCAGACGTTGGCGAAGGACACGGCGAGGATGGGCAGGGTGAACAGCCAGTTCTGACGCGGCAGACCAAGCCACTCCAGGATGGCGTCGAGCGTCCCCTCCCGCCGGAAGAAGGCGTACAGCAGAAACCCGGCGACGACCTCCGGCAGCACCCAGGCCGTGACCACCACCCCGCCGGTGAGGGTCCGCACGGTCCTGCCGGCCCGCTTCATCAGCGCGGCCAGCGCGAGCCCCAGGGTGTTCTGCCCGACGAGCGAGGACAGCACGGTGAACACCAGCGTCAGCCATACGGCGTTCAGGAACTCGCTGTCCCGGAAGGCCCTGCGGAAGTTGTCGAACCCGACGAACGACGCGTGCGCCTGCCCGGTCAACTGCAGGTCGGTGAAGGCGATGTAGACGCAGTAGGCGATCGGGCCGGCGAGGAAGAGCAGGATGAGGACGACGGCCGGGGTGAGCGGGAGCGCCCGCACGAACCGGCGGCGGGCCCGGCCGGGACGCCGCCTCACGTGTGGACTCACCTGCGGACCACTTGGCCGCCGGTGACGTCCTTCAGCGTCGAGTCGTACGTGCTCGCCGCCTTCGCGGCCGACGCGTCACCGGTGGTCACGCTCTCCATCGCCTCCTGGATCGCCGTGGACACCTTCGGATACGCCGGATAGGCGGGCCGGTAGTGCGTGCTGGACACCAGATCGGTGAAGAACCTGATGCCGGGCTGGGCGGTGGCGTACGCGGGGTCGGCGGCGACGTCCTTGCGCAGCGCGATACCGGAGTTGGCGATGTACCACTTCCTGGCGTTCGCCTCCGTCTGCATCGTCTTGATGAAGTCGAAGGCGAGGTCGGGGTGCCCGGCCTTGGCCGGAATCGCCCACGTCCACCCGCCCGACATGCTCACCTTCCCCGGGGCCTGCCCGTGCTGGGTCGGCATGTACGCGAGACCGAGCTGCCTGGACCAGTCCGGCCAGTCACGGCCGCTGCCCGGCAGCCAGTTCTGCGGCAGCCAGGAGCCGTCGAGGTCGATGCCCAGCTTGCCCTGGGGGAGCAGTTCGCCCGCGACGGTGGTGGCGTAGTTCGGGTCGAGGGCGTCGGAGACGTCGGGCCCGAGCTTCTCCTTGTAGACGCTCTCGATGAACCTCAGCGAGTCCGTGAACCCCTGGCTCCCCGCGATCCACTTCTTGCCGGCGCTGTCGTACAGCGGATCGGACGTCCCGTCCCCCGTGCCGTAGAGCAGCATCTCCATGCCCTGCATGGTCGCCCGCTCACCGGCCGGCTTGCCGGTGTAGACGTTGAGCGGGACGACGCCGGGCACCTTCTGCCTGATGGTACGGGCGGCGGCGAGGACGTCGTCCCAGGTCTTCGGCTGCCAGTCCAGCGGCAGCCCGGCCTTCCGGAACACCCGCTTGTCGAACCACAGCCCCCGGGTGTCGGTCCCGTCCGGCACACCGTACGTCTTCCCGTCCGCACCCCGCGCCGACGCCTTGGCGTTGTCGAGGAACTGCTTCCAGTCCGGCCAGCCCGCGAGATAGGGGTCGAGGGGCTTCAAATACCCGCTCGTGATGTCGGAGTTGATGAGGAAGGTGTCCTCGTAGACCAGGTCCGGCGCGGTCCTCGGCGAGCGCATCATCTGCTGGACCTTGGTGTAGTACTCCGAGTCCGGGGCCTTCACGGGAACGAACTCGACCTTCTTCCCCGGGTACTTCTTCTCGAACTCCTTCTTGATCCCGGCGAGATAGGTGTCCATCACCTTGATGGAGTTGTCGGTCGACTGCTTGTACGACACCTTGAGGGTGTTGGGACTGCTTCCGGAGCCGCTGGTGCACGCGGTGAGGGCTGCTGCGGCGAGAACGGTGGTGAGGAGGGCGGAGAGGGCGGCGGTGGGGCGCACGGGCATGACCTCCTGAGCGCACGTGGGGATGGCGCGGAGATGACTGCCGTGTGAAGGTAAGAGGGGCGGTCTGGTCAGGTCAATGGATGTGCGCGGGATCAGTACCCGGAGATCCCCGGCCTCACCGCCCCCGCGCCACCCACCGGTACACCAACTCCGGCCGCCCCACCTGTCCGTACAGCGGGCTCCGGTCGGCGCGGCCCGTCTCCACCAGGTGTTCCAGATACCGCCGGGCGGTGATGCGGGAGATCCCCACCGACTCCGCCAGGCCCGCCGCCGTAAGGCCCTCCGGCGCCTCTCGCAGAGCGGACGTCACCCGCTCCAGCGTGGGCCCGCTCAGGCCCTTCGGGAGGGCCGCGGGTGAGGGTGCCCGGAGGGTCGCCAGGGCGCGGTCGACCTCGTCCTGGCCGCTCGCCTCGCCGGCCGCGGCGTGGAACTCGGCGTAGCGGACCAGGCGGTCGCGGAGGGTCGCGAAGGTGAAGGGCTTCAGGACGTACTGGACGACGCCCAGGGAGACGCCCTCGCGGACGACCGCGAGGTCGCGGGCCGAGGTCACCGCTATGACGTCCGCATGGTGGCCGGCCGCGCGCAGGGAGCGGGCGAACTGGAGGCCGTGCACGTCGGGCAGGTGGAGGTCCAGCAGGAGGAGGTCCACGGGCGTGCGGTCCAGGACGCGGCGTGCCTCCGCGCCCGTGTGGGCCTTGCCGACCGCGACGAACCCCGGCACCCGGCCGACGTACAGCACGTGCGCGTCCGCGGCCACCGGGTCGTCCTCGACCACCAGCACCCTGATCGCCGGTGCATCCGTCATGTCGTGTCGCCTCCCGGCAGCGGGGAAGTCGTACGCGTCGGCAACCGCACCTCGAACACCGCTCCGCCCTCGCCGTTGTCGTCGGGCTCCGCCACCGTCAGCGTGCCCTGGTGGCGGGCCACCGCCTGTCGGACCAGGGCCAGCCCGAGTCCCCGCCCGCCGGGTCCGGCCGGCTTGGTGGAGAACCCCCGCTGGAATACCAGGTCGGCATGGGCCGGGTCGACACCGGGGCCGGTGTCGGTCACCCGCAGGACCACTTCGCGCTCCGAGGCGTACGCCGTGACCGTCACCCGCGCCCCGGCGCTGCCCTGCGCCGCGTCCACCGCGTTGTCGATCAGGTTGCCGAGGATCGTGACCAGGTCGCGGGAGGACAGCTCCGCCGGGAGCAGGCCGTCGTCCAGGCGGCTGTCGGGGGAGACGACCAGCTCCACGCCCCGCTCGTTGGCCTGGGCCGTCTTGCCGAGCAGCAGCGCGGCCAGCACCGGCTCGCGCACCGCCGCCACGACCTGGTCGGTCAGGGCCTGCGCCAGCTCCAGTTCGGCCGTGGCGAACGCCACCGCCTCCTCGGCCCGGCCCAGCTCGATCAGCGAGACGACCGTGTGGAGGCGGTTGGCGGCCTCGTGCGCCTGGGAGCGCAGGGCCTGGGTGAAGCCGCGTTCCGAGTCCAACTCGCCCGTCAGCGCCTGGAGTTCGGTCACGTCGCGCAGGGTCGCCACCGTTCCTCGCCGCTCGCCTCCCGACACCGGGGAGGTGTTCACCACCAGGACGCGGGAGGCCGTCAGATACACCTCGTCCACCCTCGGCTCCGACGACAGCAGCGCGCCGGTCAGCGGGCCCGGCAGGCCGAGGTCGGCGACCGAGTGGCCGATCACCTCTTCCTCGCTCCCCACGCCCAGCAGCTCGCGCCCGCCGTCGTTGATCAGCGCCACCCTGTACTGCCCGTCCAGCATCAGCAGGCCCTCGCGGACCGCGTGCAGCGCCGCCTGGTGGTAGTCGTGCATCCGGCTCAGCTCGGCGGCGTTCATGCCGTGGGTGTGGCGGCGCAGGCGTGCGTTGACGACGTACGTGCCGACCGCGCCCAGCAGCAGGGTGCCGCCGGCCACCCCGAGCAGGGCCGTGACCTGGCCCTGGACCCGCTCGCTGATCGCCTCGACCTTGATGCCGGCGCTGACCAGGCCGATGACGCGGCCGTCCTCCTCGACCGGGGTCACCGCGCGGACGGACGGGCCGAGGGTGCCGGTGTAGGTCTCGGTGAAGGTGTGGCCGTGCAGGGCGGGGCCGATACGGCCGAGGAACCGCTTGCCGATCTGCGACGGATCGGGGTGGGTCCAGCGGATGCCGTCCGTGTTCATGATCGTCACGAAGTCGACGTCGGCGTCCCGGGTGACCTGGAGGGCGTAGGGCTGGAGCACGGCGGAGGGGGCCGTGGTGTGGATCGCCGAGCGGACCGAGGGGGCGTCCGCGATCGACCGGGCCACCGCGACGACCTGGCGCTGCGCCGCGTCCTGGGCCTGCTGCCGGTCGCTGACGTAGGTGAACAGCGCGTACCCGGCCACGACCAGTGCGATCAGCACGGCCTGCACGGCGAACAGCTGGCCCGCCAGGCTGCGAGGCCGGGGGGGTGCCTCTATGTCTTTCGTCAAGC
>NZ_MLYN01000006.1:0-59417 GCF_001866675.1 Streptomyces sp. MUSC 14 | reverse complement strand
GTGCCTCACCGGCGAAGACGACGGTCTCCACATCGAGTTCGAGGCCGGCCGCGCCGTCGCGGGCGATCTGGTCGAGCAGCGCGGAGAACACCGCCGGTACGGCGCTGACGGTGGTCCCCGACCAGCTGTCGCGTTCCCCGAGTTCGAGGACGTCACGCACGATCTCGACACTCGCTCCGCTGGTGAGCGCGGTGAAGATCTCGAACACGGAGACGTCGAAGTTCACCGAGGTCGCGGCGAGCATCCGCGACCCCGCCCCGACCCGGGTACGCCGGCGCAGGTCCTGGACGCCGTTGACCACACTGGCATGGGTGACGGCCACACCCTTGGGGGTCCCCGTCGATCCGGAGGTGAACATCACGTAGGCGAGGTTGTCCCGCCCGACCGGCACGTCCCCGGCCTCGGGAGCAGGACCCTCCAGGCTCAGCTCGTCCAGGCGGAGCACCGGCAGCCCGCACGTGGCCACGGTCGACGCCGCTTCGCCGTCGGTCAGCACCAGCTCCGGTCCGGCCGTGTCGAGCAGGAGGCCGACGCGCGCGGCCGGGTAGTCGGGGTCGACCGGCAGGTAGGCCCCGCCGGCCTTGAGGACGCCGAGCAGGGCGACGGCCAGGTCCGCCGAGCGCGGCAGCGCCACGGCCACCAGGACGTCCGGCCCAACCCCGCGTGCACGCAGGACCGCGGCCAGCCGGCCCGCACGCGCCTCCAGTTCCGCGTACGACAACGAGGTCCGCCCGGACACCACGGCGGTGGCGTCCGGTGTGCGCGCCGCCTGGAAGGCGACCAGCTCCGGAACCGTCGCCGCCTGCACCGGGACCGACGTCTCGTTCACCCGGGCCAGCCGGTCCCGCTCGGCGGCGCTGAGCACGTCCACCCCGCCCAGCCGCGTCGCCGGAGCGGAGACCACCTGCCGCAACACCCGCACGAAGCGCTCGACGAGAGACTCGGCCGTGGAGTGGTCGAACAGTTCCGTCGCATACTCCAGCAGCCCATGCGCACCGCCGGACGCGTTCGGGATGATGTTGAAGAACAGGTCGAACTTCGTGGTGCGGGTGCTCACGTGGACGGGGGTGGCCCGCAGGCCCGGCAACTCGACCTTCGGCCACACGAACTGCCAGGCCAGCATCGTCTGGAACAGCGGTGAGTACGAGGTGGAACGCTCCGGACTGAGCAGCTCCACCAGCCGCTCGAACGGCATGTCCTGGTTGTCGTACGCGCCGAGGGCCCGGTCCCGCACCTGGTCCAGCAGATCGCCGAACGCCGGGTTCCCCGACAGGTCGACGCGCAGCACCCAGGTGTTGGCGAAGAACCCGATCAGGTCTTCGAGCTGCTCGTCGGCACGCCCCTCGATCGGGCCGCCGATCGTCAGGTCGTCCCCCGCACCCAGCTTGTGCAGGAGCACCGCCAGCGCGGCCTGAGTCACCATCGGCGCCGTGGCACCGTGGTCCGCGGCCAGCTTCCGCAGCCCGGACAGCAGATCAGGTTCCAGCTCGAAGCGGACATCGTTGCCATGGTGGCTCGCCGACGTCGGCCGCGGCCGGTCCAGCGGCAGCTCCAACGGCTGCGGCACACCGGACAACTCCTGGCGCCAGTAGTCCAGTTGCTCCGCGGCGATGCTGTCCGGGTCCTCCTCGTCGCCCAGCATCTGCCGCTGCCACACCGTGTAGTCCTTGTACTGCACCGGAAGAGGCTCCCAGTCCGGCGCACTTCCCTGACGGCGAGCCGTGTACGCCGACACCAGATCCCGCAGGAACGGCGCCATCGACGCCCCGTCCGCGGCAACGTGGTGGAACACGAACACCAGCACGTGCTCCTGCGGCGAGACCCGGAAAACCGTGGTCCGCAGCGGGAGATCCGTGTCCAGGCGGAACCCCTCGCGTACGACCTCGTGCAGCGCGTCGCCCACCGCGTCCGCGGCCACCTCGACCACCCGGAACGGGTTGTCCGCCGCCTCGGGCGACAGGACCCGCTGCTCCGGGATGCCGTCCTCGTCCTCCACGACCAGGGTGCGCAGGCTCTCGTGCCGGGTGACGACGTCCGTGACCGCCGCGGCGAGGACCGGCGTTTCCAACGGCCCCTCCAGGCGTAGTACGAAGGGGACGTTGTACGTCGCAGACGGTCCCTCCAGATGGTGAAGGAACCACATCCGGCGCTGAGCGAAGGACAACGGGATCATCGAGGCTACTCCTCAAATAGTCATCTAGTGCAGTTGGGGCGCTTCGACCTTCACGCCGATGCCGAATTCGAGGCGAATGCGACCGATCGCGAGGGATCAGCCACAAATATTCACCGCAACAAAGAAGCAGGCGCCCTTCCGACCTTTCCCCCTGGTGGTCAGCTGGGCGAACAATTCGCAGCAGGCTTCATCGGCGTGATTCGATTCAGGAGCAGAATCGAACCGAAGTGCTTAATCGACTCACCGATCGACCATTGAAGCGGTCGAATAAATTACGGACAAGCGGACTTGTGATCCTAGCCAGTCGTCGCATCGGGAGGAATGCACACGCTCTCCCGAGGCGGTACCCGGCCGGTGCCCTGCCGTGTCCCGTTGACGGGACACGGCAGGGCACCGGCTGCCAGATCTCGCGCAAGGAAATCAACAGTTGGTGGGCGAATCGACTGGCCGGCGGATATGAGGCACCCTTGGCACAGCCGCGTGGGCTTGAGGTCGGCGAACACCGGGTTCTCGATACGATCGAACAGCAGACGATCCGGCAGACCGTACTGGATCATCGGCCCTGTGACCTGGGTCTGGCGGGGCGGGCAGCTGTGGACGCGCGCTGGGGTGGGGGTGAGACTGATCCTTCGGAGTGGGCACCTCGACAATGGATCTTGACGGTCCAGGGAGCAGGGCGGTGCCGTTCCATGGGTCTGTCCGGTTTGGTCATGTGATGCCGAGGATGGCCAGGGGGGCGGGTGGCGTTACGTGCGTGGTGACGGAGGCTGGCGGCGATTTCCGTCCATGCGGACTCCGTCGGCCCACACAAACTGGTACGCGCCGGCCACTTCAGCGATATCCAGCTGCACGTGAACCTGCGGGGCTTCGATCCCGAGCTCCCGCCCGCAGACCCGTCCGCTGTGCTGGAGGCGTTCCTGCGTCAGCTTGGGATATCAGCCCAGCAGATTCCCACGAGCCAGGACGAGCGGGCCGGGATGTACCGCGACCGGCTCCGCGACCGCAGCGCGCTGGTTCTGCTCGACAACGCCGCCAACGAAGAGCAGGTCCGCGACCTCATCCCCGCCAGCCCCTCCTGCCTGGTACTCGTCACCAGCCGCCGCAGCCTCGCTGGCCTCGACGGCGTCACCCCTCACCTGATCGACACCTTCGCCGACGCTGAGGCACTCGACCTGCTGATCCGAATCGTCGGCCGCGACCGTGTCACCGCCGAATCTGAAGCAGCCAGTCGTATCATCCAGTCCTGCGACCGCCTCCCCCTCGCCGCGGCACGCCTACGCTCCCGACCCGCCTGGTCCCTCACGGAACTGGCCGAGAGGCTCCAGGCCGACCGGCTGGAGGCCATCCGCGCCGGCGGCCGGGCTGTACGCCCCGTCTTCGACCTCTCCTACCGCGAACTCACCAAGCCGCTACAACGCGCATTCCGCCTGCTCGGCCACCACCACGGCCCCGACTTCACCCCCGCCGTCGTCGCGGCCCTCGCCGACATCCCCACCCCCGAAGCCCAGGACGCCCTCGAGCAACTCCAGGATGAGAACCTGGTCCGCCAGAACACTCCCGGCCGATACGAACTCCACGACCTGGTCCGCGCCTATGTCTCCGAAGTCGCCGAAACCGCCCCGGAGCCGGACCCCACCGCGCCGCTGGCCCGGCTGGCGACCTGGGCCGTGGCCACCGGCTACGCTGCGGCACTCGCCATCGGCAGCCCGCCCCTCACCGGTGTCCCCACCGAGGGGCCTGGAAGACCCACGGGTTTCACTAGCTACGACGAGGGCCTGATGTGGTTCGACAGTGAGCGGCAGAACCTCACCGCCATCCAGGAATCCGCTGCCCGAGCTGGACTCCACCGCCTTGTGTGGCAACTCGCCTTGATCCAGAGGGAGTTCCATACCATTCGCCACCAATTCGACGATTTCCTCGCCGTACAGCAAATCGCTGTCGTGGCTGCGCAGGCTTCCGGCGACCAGTCCGCAGAGGCTTTGATGCTGTCGGGACTCGGCAGCGTCTATTGGAAGACGGACCGACTCGACGAAGCAGAGGACAGCTGCCTGAGGGCGCTACAGATCTACCGCACTGTCGTCGACCCATCCGGTGAGGGCTTGGCGCTGGTCGAGTACGGCGCAGTCCAAGGCCAACGCGGGAACAACGAAGGCGGCGTCGCTCTGTTCACCCAGGCTCTCGACCTGCTCCAAGGCGATGACACGCGCCGGGCCCGCGCGACAGCGCTGCAGAACCGAGGCGTGCTTCAACAGCGGCTAGGAAATTTGGCTCACGCCGTCGCGGACACCCGTCAGGCTCTGGCGATCTATCGGCAACTGGGCGACCGCCGCGGCGAGGCCCTGGCCATCGGCAATCTCGCCTGGTTCCACCTGGTCGACGCGGACATCGACAGCGCATTCGATCTCTACCGCGAGCAGCAGCGCATCGCCCTTCTCCTCGACGACACCTTCCTTCAGGCCGACGCGCTCTTCGGCGTCGGCGAGACCCACGCCACCGCCGGCCACTTTGACGAAGCCAGACACTCCTGGCAAGACTCGCTTCGCCTCTTCGAGCAGATCGGTCACGCTCGGGCGGCCGCGGCGCGGCGGCGGCTCGACGTCACCGAGCATGCACACCCGATCTCCTGGACGCCAACAGACTGGGCTGCCCCCACACCCTAGGAAGACCGGAGCGTGTCTGAAGATCGCGTAAGTCCGTGATGTGACAGGCTGGTCAGGGCTCTGACCTGAGGCCTTTGGCCGGCCGGGAGGGACGGACATGAGCGACAACGAGATCCCGGCCGTCGAACCGGCCGAGGACAAGCTCGTCGATGAGGTCGTCCAGCGGCTGCTGGACCGCGCCGACGCCTCAGGTGCTGCCCTGCTGGGCGACGGCGGGCTGCTGACGGAGGTGACCCGGGCCGTGCTGGAGCGGGCCCTGGACGCGGAGATGACCGACCACCTCGGATCCGGTGCACTGCCCGGATACGGTCACTCCCGTGGAGGTGCCGATGAACGAGACCGTGCCCGACGAAGCCGCGGCAGGGCTACGTGAGAACCTGGGACACGTCCTGCAGGCCTGCGCGCTGATGTGCGTCATCGCTCCCGACAGCGGCCAGGGCGAAGCCCTCGTCCAGGACGTCCTGCAGCACGCTCACGCCGAACCGGTCGTCGTGGCCGGGACCACGGCCGGCACCCTGCCGGCCCTCCTCAGCTCGCTGTACGACCAGCTCATCGCGGCAGTCCCCCGCCCCCGGCGAGCGGCACAACTGCAGGCCGAGATCGAGGAAGAACTCACGCGACGCGCCGTGCCGGCGGTCGTCGTCCGTCGGCCCGGCTGGGTGCCACTGCTGCCCCGGTAGCATGCGGATCTGGTTGGGGTATGCCGGACCGGGAGGCTACCAGCCCGGTGACACCGGATCCGCCGCGCAGGGGTCCGGGCGTCCGCAGCGGGGCCTGTCAGCTGCGTCCTCGCGCGGCGCAGCTGGTGCAATTTCTACTGACCCGCGGAACGCTCCCGGTGTCATCCTCGCTCGCAGCCGGAAGAACTTGGTGAAGTCGCTGGCGTCGGTGAATCCGAGCCGCTCTGCCACCTCCTTCGCCGCGAGTCCGCTGTTCCACAGCAGCCGCTTAGCCTCGAGCAGCACGCGGTCGTCGACGTACTGCTTGGCGGTCCGGCCCGTCGCGGCGAGCGTTGCGCGGCTCAGGGTGCGCGGGTTGTAACCCAGTGCCGTCGCGTAGTCCTCCACGCGCCGGGTCACCGCATGGTTCTGCTCGACGGCTGCGTGGAAGCGGCGGAACGTCTCGGACGCCGGGGTCGGCAGGGGTGCCGGGCCGCGCGCCTGCGCGAGCCGCACCACCAGAACGGAAAGCAGCGCGCGCAGTACCTCTGTGTGCGCGGACAGAGACAGCGAGGACATAGCCCCGTACTCGTACGCAAGGTGGTCGAGTGCCCGCTGCAGGCCCTCCGCGGCCGGGCCGTCGGGCGTGGTCGGCCGCTGTTCGTACGGCGGGTCCATGTGCGCCGCCGACACCGTGGCCGGCGGCAGGAAGCCCGGCTGGAACAGCACCACCACTCCATCGGCCGCCACCAGGTCGGGTACGAACCGCTGCACCTGACCCGGCCGGATCCACAGCCAGGACCCGGGCCGCAGCTCATGCTCGACGAAGTCCACCCACATCCGCAGCGGCCGCGCGCGGGTACCGATCAACTGGTGGAAGGCGGGTTGCAGCGGCGCGTACGGGTCGTTGCCGTGGCGGCGTGAACGCTCGTACAGGTCGGCAAGCTCCATCACCTCGACCCCGGCCGCGGAACCCACGGTCGGGGTGTAGACCAGCTCCCTGACATCGCGGCGCCGTGAAGAGTGTCCATTTTTCCCCATCGCGAGTCCCGAGCCTACCGCCTCGGCCTCCGTACCGCCTCCTAGAGTGAAACCACAGGTCAGCGACATGTTGGGAGTGGTCCGGTGCGGTTGGTGGTAGCAATGACCGGCGCGACGGGCGCTCCGTTCGGTGTCCGTCTGCTGGAGCATCTGCGGGAGCTGCCGGACGTGGAGACACATCTGGTGCTGTCCCGGTGGGCGCGCACGACCATCGAGCTGGAGACCGGCCTGTCTGCGGCCGACGTGTCCGGGCTCGCCGACGTCACGCACCGGCCCGAGGACCAGGGGGCCACCATCTCTTCCGGCTCGTTCCGCACGGACGGCATGGTGATCGTGCCGTGCTCGATGAAGACCCTCGCGGGGATCCGGGCTGGTTACGCCGAGGGGCTCGTGGCGCGAGCCGCCGACGTGGTGCTCAAGGAGCGCCGCAAGCTCGTCCTGGTCCCGCGCGAGACGCCGCTCAGCGAGATCCACCTCCAGAACATGCTCGAACTCGCCCGGATGGGTGTGCAGTTGGTGCCGCCTATGCCTGCCTTCTACAACAACCCGCGGACCGTCGACGACATCGTCGACCACATCACGGCCCGCATCCTCGACCAGTTCGGCCTGCCCGCGCCAGCCGCCGAGCGCTGGGCGGGCATGCGCGCGGCCCGCACCGCGAGCCGTGGCGCCACCTGACCTGCGTCCCACCGGCCCCAGCACGTCTCCGTACGACGCAAAGGAATCGATTATGGCTTACGACGATCTGCGCAATTTCCTTGATGCCCTGGACAGAGAAGGGCAGCTGCTGCGCATCACCGACGAGGTGCTGCCCGAACCCGACCTCGCGGCCGCCGCCAACGCCACAGGCCGCATCGGTGAGAATGCCCCAGCCCTGTACTTCGACAACGTCAGGGGGTTCACCGACGCCCGCATCGCCCTCAACGTCCACGGCTCCTGGGCCAATCACGCGCTCGCCCTCGGACTTCCGAGGAATACCCCGGTCAAGGAGCAGGTCGAGGAGTTCGCACGCCGCTGGGACGCCTTCCCCGTCACCCCCGAGCGTCGCGAAGACGCACCCTGGCGCGAGAACGCCCAGGAGGCCGGGGAGGTCGACCTCTTCTCCGTGCTGCCCCTGTTCCGCCTCAACGACGGCGACGGCGGCTTCTACATCGACAAGGCAGCCGTCGTGTCCCGCGACCCCGAGGACCCCGACGACTTCGGAAAGCAGAACGTCGGCACTTACCGCATCCAGGTCATCGGCCGCAACCGGCTCGCCTTCCAGCCCGTCCCCATGCACGACGTCGCCCAGCACCTGCGCAAGGCCGAGGAGAAGGGCGAGGACCTGCCCATCGCCATCACCCTCGGCAACGACCCCGTAATGGCGATCGTCGCCGGGATGCCGATGGCGTACGACCAGAGTGAGTACGAGATGGCGGGCGCCCTGCGCGGGGCGCCCGCACCGATCTCCACCGCGCCACTCACGGGCTTCGACGTGCCGTGGGGCAGCGAGGTCGTCATCGAAGGCGTCATCGAGTCCCGCAAGCGCCAAATCGAGGGCCCCTTCGGCGAGTTCACCGGTCACTACTCTGGCGGCCGCCGCATGCCAGTCATCCGCGTGGACCGCGTCTCGTACCGCACGAATCCCATCTTCGAATCCCTCTACCTCGGCATGCCGTGGACCGAGTGCGACTACCTCGTCGGACCCAACACGTGCGTACCGCTGCTCAAGCAACTGCGCGCCGAGTTCCCCGAAGTACAAGCCGTCAACGCCATGTACACGCACGGCCTGATGGTGATCATCTCCACAGCCAAGCGGTACGGCGGCTTCGCCAAGGCTATCGGCATGCGCGCCATGACGACACCGCACGGGCTCGGCTACGTGTCCCAGGTGATTCTCGTCGACGAGGACGTCGACCCCTTCAACCTGCCGCAGGTCATGTGGGCCATGTCCGCCAAGGTGAACCCGAAGGACGACGTCGTCGTCATCCCGAACCTCTCGGTCCTCGAACTCGCGCCCGCCGCCCAGCCCGCCGGCATCACCAGCAAGATGATCATCGATGCAACCACCCCGATTGATCCCGACATCCGCGGCAACTTCTCCACCCCGGCCAAGGACCTGCCCGAGACCGCCGAATGGGCCACCCGCCTCCAGCACCTCATCGCAGACCGCCACTGACCCCCGCCCCGAAGCCCGCCGAAAGGACAACTTCCGTGCCTGCCAAGCCCAGTGAATGCCCCCGCTGCGCCCACGAGAGGATTGAACAGCTCTTCGCCTCCCCTGTTCTCGGTGTGTGGGACGTGCTCCAGTGCGGCCGCTGCCTCTACACCTGGCGGACCTCAGAGCCCGACCGCCGCTCCCGCCGCGACGCCTACCCCGAGGCCTTCAGGCTGACTGAGGCAGCCATTGCGAACGCCATCGAGGTCCCTGCCATCCCACCACTGACAGGCCACAGTTGATGTGTGTGGATGAGGCGCAGTGATCAGTTGGCGGGGTTGGCCGACACCGGGTGCCGAGCGACGGTACTCAGTGGGTCGGAACCGGCTTGGACGACGGCAGCCACTCCCGCCTGAGCAGCCCGTAGACCCACGAGTCGGAGACGTCGCCGTTGACGACGCAGTCCTCGCGCAACGTCCCCTCACGCACGAAGCCGAGCTTCTCCAGCACGCGGGCAGAAGCCACATTGCGCGTATCGGCCTCGGCTTGGACGCGATTGAGGTCCAGCGTGTCGAACGCCCACCCGAGCAGAGCGCGCGCGGCCTCGCTCGCGTAGCCGTGGCCCCACGCTGCATCGTCGTAGCAGTAGCCGAGCGACGCGCTGCGGTACTCCGGATTCCACCTGTTCAGGGTGCACCAGCCGATGAACGCCCCGTCGGAGACACGATCCACGGCCAACCGTGCCCCGGTGCCTTCCTGTTCCATCCGCCGGCAAGCAGTGATGAACTTCTCGGCGCGCGAGCGTTCGGTCCACGGTGGCGAGTCCCAGTAACGCAGGATGTGGGCGCTGCTGTGCAGTGCGAAGAGGTTGTTCGCATCCGCGTCTTCGAAGGCACGCAGTCGAAGACGAGCGGTGTGCAACGAGGGGGTGGGCAGCGACGCCCTCATGTTCCCTCCCTGGCCGGTGGCCGACCAATCAGACATCCGATGCCGGCCACTCGCAACGGGTTTTCTCGACGGGCTGGAATAACGACGTGTCCGCTCATCGGCCCGACCGAGCGTCCCCCAGAGGGCGGCACTTGACGTGATGCCTGGGTGGCCTTTCGGTTGGGCCGAGCAGGCTGGTTGCGGCCCGCCGGAGGGGTTCGACGAGTAGCGAGACGCGGCGGGCGCGTCTGGCCGCGCCCGCCGTTCGCACCGCCGTGGGAACTCCATGCGTTGGCCGCCCGGACGCGGACGGCTCGGGCACGGACCACGAGGGGCCGGGAGAAGACGGTGATGGCGATGGAGACGGCGGCCACAAAGGTGATGGCCGTGCCAGAAGTGAAGTGCTGGGCAATGCCGCCGGCGCTCGAGGCTCCGATACCTTGCCACGTCATCCGGCCGGGTGAGTCCCGGGAGCTTCTCGGTCATCCGGCCTCTTCGCCTCATGGACGCGGCGCGATCCTCCGGTCACCTGACCGGTGGCCCGACCTGCGACTGGGGTGGTGGCAAGGCGCCGGCGATGACGGTGGTCACCATCTTGCGGACGGCGGCGGTCTGCGGCGGGGCACTTGTCCGGTCGGCGAAGAGCAGGTGCCCGGCCCCGACGAGGGTGGGGGCGAGTGTGTCGATGTCGGCGTCACCGGCCAGGCGTCCCGACTCCCGCTCGGCGATGAGGTACGCGGCGATCATGGCGGTGCCTTGCACGGCCAGCGGGATGCCGGTCTGACCGGCCTCGCGCAGCCGGGCGCGGAGGCCGTCACGGAAGGTGATGAGCGCGACGATTGCCACCGTGACCGGCCCAAAGAGGTCCTGCAATGCGTCTGCGAGGTTGTCCACCACGCTCCCGGTGCCGGCGGCCGCGCGCAGAGTCGTGGTTCGGTCCTCGATGCCGCGGACGCGGTCGAGGATCAGTTCCGCCAGGAAAGCGTCGAAGTCGGTGAAGTGCCGGTGCAGCACGCCCTTGGCGCAGCTCGCCTCCTCCGTGACCGCCCGGCTGGTCAACGCGTCGGGCCCGTCCCGAAGCAGGACGCGCTCGGCAGCTTCGAACAACTGGCCGCGCACATTGTGGATGTGCACCCCTGACGGCATTGTCTCCCTTTCCGCGCCGCCCCGCCTTAACAAGTGGGCAACCGCCCATTAGTGTGGGCGCATGCCCACTTTATCGCAGGGACAGCCGGACAAGTCCGGGCCCGAGCCCCACCGCCACCGGCAGACGGCCGAGTCGTTCGGCGCGGACGCCGAACGCTACGACCGCGCCCGACCGCCGTACCCTAAGGCCCTGGTGGACAGGATCGTCGCGGCAAGCCCCGGTCGGCACGTCCTCGACGTCGGAGCCGGGACCGGCATCGAGGCCCGGCAATTCCAGGCGGCCGGCTGCACGGTGCTCGGTGTCGAGCCCGACGAGCGGATGGCCGCCTTCGCGCGACGCAGCCGTGTCGAGGTCGAGGTCGCCAGGTTCGAGGACTGGCAGCCGGCCGGGCGGCAGTTCGACGCGGTCATCGCCGGCACCGCCTGGCACTGGGTGGACCCCGTCGCCGGCGCGGCCAAGGCGGCCCAGGTGCTCCGGCCCGGCGGCCGACTCGCCCCCTTCCACCACGTCCCCCAGCTCCCGGCCGAGGTGATCGACGCCCTCGCCGAAGCACTCCAACGGGTCGCCCCCGGCTCCCCGTTCAACCCCGGCCTGCTGAGAGGATCGGCCGTGGACGCATACCAGCCACTGTTCGCGAAAATCGCCGACGGGATCCGGCAGACCGGCAACTTCAGCGAGCCCGAACAATGGCGCTTCGCCTGGGAACGCACCTACTCCCGAGAAGAGTGGCTCGACCAACTCCCCACCTTCGGCGGCCTCACCCAACTCCCCGCAGACAAAATGGCCGAGGTCCTGGACAGCGCCGGGACCGCGATCGACAAGCTCGGCGGCCACGCCACCATGCCCTACACATCCGTCGTGATCACCTCGACCCGCTCCGAACCGGCCTGACCGCCGCAAACGTCGGGCGTCGCCGGGCACGAGCAGACTCATGCGCTCGGCGACGCCCCCAAAGAGGCGGGGCAGGTTCTCCGGCTCCTTACACCGGACCTCAGTCCATCGGTCCGTCCCGGCGAGCCATACGATTGCTAAAGATCACCCATCGGCCCGCTGCTACTGACTTCGGCTGATCAAGGTGATGCCGTCCGTTCGCCGGGGCCGAGGCCGGTTCCAGCGATGAAGCCATCGAGGGTGCCGGGCCGGTACTGGAGACGTTTGAGCCGGTTGCGGACGAGCGTCTCCAGGCGGTCGAGGGCGACGGCGGCGAGGTTGGCCAGACTCTGTTTGACGTGCGCCCACACGCCCTCGACCGGATTGACGTCGGGCGAGTAGGGCGGCAGCAGGAACACTGTCAGCCACTCACGCTCAGCGATCAAGTCCCGCATCGCGCGGGAGACATGGGTGTTCAGCCGATCCCGCACCAGCACGATCGGCGCCTTGACGAGTTGGTGGGCGCCGTCGATCAGCGCGATGAAATCTCGCTCGCCCATGCTGCGGCGCATGCCCTTGTCCGCGGGATGGGTGCGCAGCCGGGTACGTGAGCCAGACCGCGAGGGTGCGGGCTCCATCCCCCGGCGGTCACAGTCGCGCAGCGGGTCGGCCCACGACTCGAACATCCGCCGCCCGCTCCCTCGGGCGATCTCATCCGGCAGTCAGATGCCGCTTGGCGTGCCGGCGTCCTCGTCGCATACCGCAACCACGGGTTTGCCTTCGCCACCGACACCGCAACCTCCGCCCTACTCAACGACCTGTCGATCGATCCACCAGGAAGGTACGTCTCATCCCGTCAGGGCTGACCCCCACGTGTTGGACGGTGCTCCGCGCCGCGCAGCCCGGAACGTACCGTGCTGCGCACAACCGCCTCCTTGAACGCTGCCGCAGCGCGGCCTGTCAGGACGAACCTGCGCGGGCGGTCGTCGGCGCGGGTGAACTGCACGACACCGTCGCGCCGGCCCAGGCTGATGTTGGTGAAGACGTAGCCGATCCGGACCGGCCCCGATTCCCGGCCCGTCAACCGAGCCGCGACGACATCGGCCACGCCACGGCCCATGGGCAGTGCTGCCTGGCAGGACATTCGACTTGGTTCTCCGCTCACCGATGCTCCTGCGGCGGCGTCACCGACGGCGTACACCTCGGGATGCGAGACCGAGCGCAGGGTGGCGTCAACGAGTATCCGGCCACCGCCATCCGTGGCGAACCCTGCTTCGCGAGCCAGGTCCGGCGCACAGAACCCGGTGCTCCATACGACGGCGTCGGCGGCGAACGCCCTGCCATCGAGGGTGTCCACGCCGTTGTCCCGTACGGACATGACGACGGTCCCGGGATGAATCGAGACGCCCAGCCGGTCGAGAGCGCGCCGCAGATGGGTCCGGCCTCGCGGGGCCAGCCGGGATCCGACGTCATCGGCATCGGTGAACAGCCGGACGTGCAGCCCGGGATGACTCTCGGCCAGTTCCGAGGCGGTTTCCAGCCCGGTAAGTCCTGCGCCGACCACGGCGACCGTGCCGCCGGACTCGATCTCGGCAATCCGGTGCCGCAACCGGGTCGCCTGCTCGGGGCTGGCGACGGCGTGGGCGTGTTCGGCTGCTCCCGGCACCTCGTCGAGCCGTGCCTGGCTGCCCGCCGCGTACACCAGAGTGTCGTAGACCATCACTCGTTGCTCGTCGCCCATGCACACGGTCCGGGCGGTGGTATGACCGCACTGGTGATGTCGGTACGGCGCAGTCGTAGCGCGTGTGCAGGCGCAGTGGTCGCTTGCCCTGGCCCTCAGTCAGCTCGGTACCGGAAGACGGGCGGGGGTGCGGGTGAGTGTGAGGAGCATGACCGTGCCCGCCGTCACGGCGATGGCGTGCAGGGCGATGGTGACGGCGGGATTCTCGGGGAGCGACGCACCGTGGGGATGCGCCGTCCACAAGTAGAGGGTGAACGGCAGTTTCCAGCCGCTCCACGCGAACAGCGAGCCCGAACCGAGCCAGCCGAAGGCCAGCGGGACCCAGCGGGGCAGCCGGGTGGTGCCGTGGCCGAGTGCCCAAGTGGCGGCGGCAGCCGTGAGCGCCCAGACCCCGCACACACCGGTGAGCACGCGCCAGTTCGCGGCCCGGTCCGCCGGGTGCGCGACTCCGGCCGTGCCGCCGACTGCCCAGTAGAGCCAGACCAGGCCGACAAGGGTGCCGGCGGCCGCCGCCCATTCCCCACGGCGCGAGCGGCCCTCGTCCGTGCTCCCGGCGCCTCCCTCGTCGGTCGGCCCGGTGAACACGTTTGGCCAGCGTCGTCGTAAATACGCGGGCAGGGCGACGGCCAGACCCAGTCCCATGCCGACGAAGCTGGTCTGGATCAGCGCGGCTTCCCAGCCCGGCATGGCGGGACCGTCCTGGTGCGGCTGCCCGGCGCTGGAGGACCCGAGCAGCGAGTCAGCCACGGCGTAGGGCAACATCGGCACGAGGAACCCGGTGCCCACCCAGGCGACGAAAGCAACCAGCGGACCCGGTAACCGCATTCCCCAGGGCCGTACAAGCGCGAGTGCCATGAGGATGCCGAGAGCGGACATGCCGATGGTCGCGGTGTTCAGTACCACCCACCCGGTCCGGCCGAAGCTGCTACCGATCGGCAGCAGCCCGGCGAGGGACCCCGCCACCCAGGACACTTTGATCAACAGATACGGCGCCATCACGAGCGCCGCCGCGTAACCGGCCACGCGCCCCGCCCGGTCCCAACCGTCCATGGATTCCCCCTGATTCCGCTCGTCAGGCTCCTCACTCTCATCGGTCGGCCGGCACCACCGCATCACGCTCGAGCCGTATCCGGGGTCAGCCTGGAGTCGCACATCGGTGACGGCCGGACTCCCCCAGCTTCCTTGGCCGCGCGGATCGCGTCGATCATGTAGGTCTTGCGACCGCCACGGACGGCGGAGCGCTTGCACCGGCGCACTTCCGCGACGCGCTCACCAGACTGGTTGAGGAAGGCGGCCAGTCCGGTGCCGTAGCTGCCGATGCCTTCCAAGGCCACCAGCAGCCGCGGCCGTGGACGTAGCTGCAGGCAAAGTCCAACAGGCGCCGGTAGCCACGGGCGTTGGCAGGCGCATCGGTACTGGACAGGACGGCGCCGAACGGGGCTGGCGGCGGCTGCGACGAGCGTGTCGCGGTAGGTGCCGATGAGCGAGATGGTGCCGAACAGAGCGTCCGCCACGCTGCAGGAGAACTTGAGGTACGTGCTGCAGGCGCGCGCTGATGTGTGTCATCGCGCCAGACGGCGCCCAGAGCGAAGCCGTCGTCCAGCCCGCCCTGCATCATGCGGAAGCCGAGCCGGTCGTCGTGGTCGGCACCGCACCGGGCACTTTGCCCGCCTTCCTCTCCTCGCTGTACGACCAGCTCCACCCCGCGGCGCCCCGTCCCCACCAAGCGGCGCGGCTGCAGGATGTGATCGAGGAAGAACTCGCGCGACGTCCTCGGCCGGCGGTCGTCATTCACAACGCCCACCTGCTGCGCAACGACCTCGTCTCTATCTTTACCGGCTCTGCGACTCCTTCCAGGACCACGAACCGCGCCTGCCCGTCATCCTCGTCGGGCCCCAACGACTCCAGGCTGTTCTACCAGTTGGTGATCCGGCCCGGCACCCGCCGCGCGCTTGCGTTCGCCGCCCTGGCGTTCACGCAGCGTGGACTCGCGCCGGGCCATCCACGGGGCCGCCAACTCCTCGATCAGTCCGCCGAGATGTGCTCGATCAAGGCCGCAGAAAGCAGGGTGGGACAAAGCCGCGCGGGTCCGGTAGTGCGTCACAACATCACCAACCCGTGAGGCTGCCGTCATGTCATGGCCAGTCCGCTGTTATGGCGCATTGACGGACAGGGCACAATTGCGATCATGAGTCTGCGTCGTGAAACGGCGAGCTCCCCGGCCCGATGGCCTGGGTATGCCGCTGCCGTGTGGGGGTTCGCGTTCGCCGTTCCCAGCTTCTACTGGGCGATGGGCGGTCTGGCTGGAGCCGCGTCCACGATCTCACCGTCATTGGTCGAGCTGGCACGAGATCGAAATCCCGGCTTCATCACGGTGTTGTGGGTGACCGGAGTACTCAAGGTCGTCGGCGGAATGCTTGGCCTGGCTCTGGTGCGCGGCCGCACGTGGGGACGTGGCATGAATCGCCTTCTGCAGTTGTCCGCGTGGGGCGCGGGGGTGCTGCTCGTCTGGCATGGAGCGTTGTTCGTTGGGCAGGGACTGCTTGTCCAGGCGCACGTCATCGAACTCGCCCCGGAGCTGCTACCGGTCAGCCGCTGGTACACCTACCTATGGGGACCTTGGTTCGTGGCTGGTGGGCTCACCTTCGTATTCGCCGCACGCACTCACTTGAGCGGGGCGGCTGACCGCCGGGATGCCGAGATCGCGGGCATCGTCGGCGGCCTCGGTGCTCTGGCGTTGTCCGTCACAGCCCTGATCGCAGGAATCGGATAGCCGGCCCGGAACCGCTCGCAGCAGACCTCACCGTGTCCGCTACCGCGTACCGCGTCGTAAGACGATCAAGCGGCAGATGTACGGACGAGGATCCTTCCGGCTCCTCCGCACCCGTGGCCTGCTGCGATCGTGACCGTCACGAAATTCCGCCCAGACCCAAAATTCGAGATCGGCATCATCGCGCTGCAGACGTCCTCCCACGCCGGCGCGATCCCGCACGAGGGCCCGGACTGCCGTCACACGCCCCGGGCCCTCACCCGTGTGAAGACGCCATGCAGTATCAGCATCCGGCCCCCCGTGCGCGGGCAGTTTGGTGTCATGCCGCGAGGTGACCGACGGGCCTCTCCGCCAGGGCTTCGGCGCGGATGCGCGCGCAGCTGAGGCTGATCAGCCGGGAGACGTGCATCTGGGAGATGCCGAACCGGTCGGCGATCCGGCTCTGTGTCGCGTCCTCGAAGAAGCGCATGTAGAGGATGGCCCGCTCCCGCTCGGGCAGCCGGCGCAGTCCGGCCTTGGGCCATGGGCAGCCGGGCGGCGACGAGTTCGCCGCGCACGGCATCCCGCTCGGGACCGTCGTCCAGTTCCAGCACAGTGAACAGTGCCTCGCTCAGCTTGGGCCTTGAGACGGGCCCGGCAGAGCGCAGTCCCTCGGTGCCGGCGTCGTGCCAGGCCCGGCGCCAGCGCTGCACCGAGCGCACACTCACCCGTAAGTCCTCGGCGACCTCGGCGCTGCAGGCACCCACAGCGAACCGCTCCGCGGCCTCCAGCCGGATCCGCTCGCGAAACGCCTGCCGTTCAGGCGTCAGCCCACCACCCTGCGGATATCTCACACAACCGGCATACCGCGACGATCACACATCGTCAGCCCTCAACGACAACACGCCGCAAGGTCAGTAACCACAGCACGAGGCACCTTGTCCTCGCACCAGCCAGAACAGTCCGTTCAACCCACACTGCCCCTGCACTTCGGAGCCCCGATGATCACGCCCCGCCTCACCGAGTCCTTCATCAACCTGGCGCCCAGCGCACTGACCGCGCTGACCGGCGCTCCCTGGTGGGGCATCGCCCTGCCCATCCTGGTCCGCCCGGTCATCCAGAACTTCCCCCAGCACATCCTCACTCTGGTCCAGGCACGCAACGAAGCACGCCGAGGACGCCAGGAAGACCGCCTCCTGGACCAGATTCCCAGACGGCACGCTTTCCAGGCCCTGGCACACATCCGGCAGGCCCAATCCGACAACGCGCCTCGTACACCGCCGGAGTCGGCCGACCCGCCCACCCAGCAGCAGCCGGACACCGGGACACCCGCAACGCCGACCTGAACATCGCCTACGCCGGCCCCCTCAAGTCCCCCGCGCTTGCGGCTGCTCGTGCCAGCCCCCAGGCCCGGGGCAGCCGCGTTCGCTGCCCCGGGGGCCCACCGGCCGCGGACGGATCAGGGGCGCCGCCCGCAGCAGGCCCGTGACGGCTGCCAATCAGTGCTTCTTGATGAGGTCGTAAGAACGCACGCGGGCGTCGAGGTCGTAGACAGGTGTGGTCAGCATGAGTTCGTCTGCTCCGGTATCGGCGGCCAGTTGCGCGAGCCGGCGTACGACGGCCTCGGGCGTCCCGCACGCCTGCTGTGCACGGAAACCGGCAAGTGCCTGTCGCTCCTCTGCCGTGAAGGGATGGGTGGCGGCGTCCGCGGGCGTGGGGAAGGGGATCTCGCTCAGACCTTTGAGCAGCCCGGCCTTGACGACGTCCATGGGCCCGGCTCGCCACGTCGCTTCCTGCTCGGTCTCGGCCCATATCGCCTCCACGCACACCACGACCCGGGGCTGCTCGCACCAGCGGGACGGGATGAACGCCGCACGGTAGCGCTCCAGCACCGTGAAGGTGTTGTCTGGCCGGATGTGGTGTGCGACGGCGCTCGGCAGGCCGAGTCGTGCGGCGAGGGCGGCACCTGCGGTACTGGAGCACAGCAGCCATGGCTCCGGCAGCGGGCCGCGTGCCACTTCGTCGACCAGGAAGGACAGGATCGCGGCGACGTCGTCGTGGTACTGCGCGTCCGTCGCCGGTCCGGCTCCGCGGCGCAGTTCCCGCGCGGTGGCCTCGTCGAAGGTGCCAGGGTCGCGGCCGATACCCAGGTCGATGCGGTCCGGGTGCAACGCGGCGAGTGTGCCGAACTGCTCCGCCAGCGTGATGGGCGCATGGTTGGGCGCCAGCACTCCGCCCGAGCCGAGCCGGATAGCTGAGGTCGAGGCTGCCGCATGAGCAATCAGCACCACCGGTGGGAACGCGCCGATCGCGGGCGAATGGTGGTCCACGTCAGCGACAGTGGACAAGCCGTCGCGGACGTTTTCGGGGGTGGGATCGGACCACACCGTACCGGCTGTCATTCCCACACGAAGCAGAGCTACCCCGCCGCGCACCCGGCCACAGTCTCCCGCTGACAACCAACCGCTGCCACCACACCACCCATTCGCACCCGGTGCTGAAGCCGCCCCGGCGACCATGCCGCCCACGATCGACACGGCTTTCGCGTCGGTGGCCGTACCGGCCCCGTTCTTCGCACCGGCCAGGTGGACCTTCTCGGCCACCAGTCGGGGCAGACCGCACCCGTTCGGCCAGCCGGATCGTCGGGACCAGCCCAACGTGAGCGATCAGGTCCGGGTCGTCGAACGCGGCGAAGAGCTCCGCGGGTCTGTGGGAGACTTTCGCTTACGAGGTGCCTTGCTTCGTGGGACTGGTGTGGGCGTAGGAACTCCCATCATCCCGGGTCAGCAGGCACCTCATCTCTTTTCATTGCCCACAGACCGAGTATCGCGCGGCGGATTCAGGCTGAGAGGCAGATCCGGTCACTCATGGCGGGTTGCCTCAAACCACATTGCCCAATGAACATGGTTCTACTCCACCGTTTTCCGGACGGTCTGGTTCCGCATCCTGTGTGCCTCCCACGTCGCTGCCCTCTTGCCTCCCTGCGTCTCCGTTCGCGTCCCGACTCCCAGTAATACAGGCAGGCTGGTGCGACGGCGAGGCGGCCACACCCGTCGCACGGTAGCGCTCCGGGCCCTGTCGCGATGCAGTCAGCCGAGCAGTTCTCGCCAGTCGGCCGACCGTCCCGGCGAGAATGCATCGTGACTCAAATCTGTGCAGTTGGGCACCATGGTCATTTACAAAGGCCTGGCTAACGCATTCCAATGATCTGGCTATGGCTAGGCACGCACCGACGCTCTGTAGGCGGCCGTGCAATACCAGCCATTCCGCCAGCTACCTGCGAACAGGGGCCTGAACATGCGCGTCGCCATCATTGGACAGGGGTACGTGGGTCTCCCGTTATCCCTTGCTGTCGCCACCGCGGGACATACGGTTCTCGCTGTCGAATCCGCCGGCGACCGGCTGAACGCACTGAAGCAATGCCGCTCGTATATCGTCGACGTCTCGGATGAGGACCTGCGCGAGGCAACTGCGGGCGGCCGGTTCTTCCCGGTGCGTGATCTCCGCGATCATTCGGCGGCCGACGTCTATCTGATCGCCGTCCCGACGCCGACAACAGAATCCGACGAGCCAGATCTCCGACTCCTCGACAGCGCCCTGGCAACCGTCGCCGACTCCGCCGGGTCCGGCGCACTGATAGTGGTCGAGTCGACCGTTTACCCCGGTGCGCTGCGCCATCATGTGGCGCCGCTTTTCGAGCGGCTCTCGGGGCTCCGTGCCGGGATCGACGTGTGGTTCGCGCACAGCCCGGAGCGCATCGACCCCGGTCGCGACGCCCAATACGCGGAGATACCCAAGCTGATCGGCGGTCTGGACGAGAGGGCGACGGCCGAGGCGTGCAGTTTCTACGAGACTGTTTTCCGGAATGTGGTTCCCGTTTCCAGTTCTGAGGTAGCGGAGTTCGCGAAATTATTCGAGAACACCTTCCGTTACGTGAACATCGCGTTCGCCAACGAACTGGGCAGGGCCGCTCGGGAGATGGACGTCAGTTTCCGCGAGGTGGTCACGGCTGCGGCGTCCAAGCCCTACGGTTTCATGCCGTTCTTCCACGGGCCCGGCGTGGGCGGCCACTGCCTGCCCAACAACATCCACTACCTGAACCACGCGCTCAGCTCCGTGGGCCGCCCGAGCGCCCTGCTGACCACTGCCGCGCAGGTCAACAACGCGGCGCCGGAGTATGTGGTCGAACGGCTGGTGACAGCCCTGAAGCACCGTGGCCAGAGTGTGGAGGGCGTGACCGTCCTGGTGCTGGGGCTGGCGTACAAGCCGGATGTCGCGGACGCGCGGAACTCGCCGACCTATGCCATCAGCGATCTGCTTGCCGCTCGCGGCATGCAGGTGAGGGTGGCCGACTCCTGGGTTCCGGAGAGCCGGGAGGCGGGTTCGTTCAGCCGGGTGCCGCTGACGGTGGAGGAGTGCGCGAACGCGGACGCCGTCCTGCTGGTCACCGATCACGACGACATCGACTACGGCCTGGTCTTCGAGAATGCGCGATTGATCCTGGACTGCCGCGGTCGATTCGACTCTCCCAAGGTGGAGCAGTTGTGAGCGTGCCGAGGGTCGTCTGGCAGCATACGTTCGACGGGCTCCGGCACGAACAGATCGACGAGGAGTGGGTGGCTCGTGGTGGCGGGCTGGAAGCCTATGTCTTCGATGGAAGAGATCTCACCGGGGAGGAGCACTGGCGGGCGCTGGAGGAGAGTCTCCGGCGCGCTCGGCGACTCGGCGTCCCCAAGCTGACCCTGCATTTTCCCACGGACAATGCGGATTGGGTGCATGACGCCCGCTCCTTTGCCGCTCTGCGCAGATTCTGCGACATGGCGGCGGTCCACCAGGCCGACGGCATCGTGCTGCACGCCAACCAGTTTGTCGCCCAGGAGAATTGGCTTTCCTTCGATCTCGCGGGCGCCCGGTCGCGGGTGACGGAGAAGCTCGCGGAACTGGACGCGTACCTTGGTGACGCGCCGCTTTGGGTCGGCATCGAGAACCTGCCCGTCATCGGCACTCAAGGGGTCGATTACGACTCGGTTTTCGTCCACCCTGAGGATTTCCGGGTTCTTCTCGAACTCGGCTCACGACGGCTTGGCGTCACCTGGGACGTGTGCCACTGGGCGGTGACCTGGACCACCGCTGCCGCGATCGCGCAACTACAGCGGAAAGCCCTTGAGATGGGACCTTTCGACCTACCTCCACTGCCGGTCAAACATGTTCACTTCGGATCGTTCACCGGCCATGCGATGCCCTTCTGGCGCGGCGAGTGCTTCGAAGGGGCCACGCCACAGCGCGGTGAGGTCGACACGGCGCTCCTCAGCCGCATGCTGCGCAACACGATCGATGCCGCACCGGAGGGGGTGGGCGTGGTCTTCGAGGTGCAGGAGACCGACTACCTGCGGCGTCAAAACTGCTGGGAAACGCTGGACTGGGTCAATTCCCGCTCGGAACTGAGCGGACTGCACGAGATGCGAGAGGGCCCCCGTGGCTGACATACCTTATGCACGGCCGTACTGGAACGCGGACGAAGCCGCAGCACTGCAAGCGGTGCTGGAGTCCGGCTCATGGACCAACGGCGGACAGGTCACGGAATTCGAGCGTGAACTGACGCGGATCACCGGTACACCCGTGGTCACCATGTCGAGCGGAACCACCGCCATCCTTGCCCTGCTTCACCTCCTGGGCGAAGAGGTGGCCGGCCCGAAGCTGCTCGTCACCCCCACGCTCAACTTCGCAGCCGGGGCGGCATCGGCGAGGCTGCTGGGCTGGGAGGTCGGACTGTGCGACGTCACCGCGTCCGACCTCAACGTCTGCCCCGACAGCCTGGCCGGGTTGCTCGACCGGGTGCACCGCCGGTACGCCAAGATCGTCGTCCTGCCCGTCCACTACGCCGGGCACCCCTGTGACATGGCCGCCGTCTCGGCGGTCTGCCGGCGCTACGGCGCGGACCTCGTCGAGGACGCCTGCCACGCGGTCGGCGGGCACTACGGCGACCCTTCGGCCCCCATCGGATCCTCTGAGTATTCCGTGGCGGCCTACTTCAGCTTCCATCCGGTCAAGCCCATCGCCTCGGGTGAGGGTGGTGCGATCGCGACCCGTGACGAACGGCTGCTGGAGCGGCTCCGTCGGCTCCGCAACCACAACATGGTCCCGGTCCCCACCCACGATGACTGCGGCCCGTGGCCGTACGACATCGAGTTCCCGGGCATGAACCTGCGGTTGTCCGAGTTCCATGCGGCGGTGGGTGCTGTGCAGGCCCGGCGAGCCGCCCAAGCGCGCCGGGAGCGGGCCAGGCTTGCCGCTCGTTACCACGAGGCGTTCGCGACACTGCCGGCGGTGCGCAGCGTTCCGGGACGGCAGCGGGACGGCTCGGCGCACCACCTCTTCCCCGTGGTGTTCGACACGCGCCGGCTCGGACTGGCCAAGCGGGACGTGCTGGCGCTCTTCCAGGAACGCGGCATCCGGTGCCAGGTGCACTACACGCCACTGCACCGGCTGGGTGCCTTCCGCGACAGAGCCCGCGAACCGCGCACGGAGTTCCCGGTGATGGACGAGGCGTTCCCGGGGCTGCTGTCGCTTCCGCTCTGGTACGGGCTGGGCGACACCGACCAGGACCGGGTGATCGACGCCGTCGAGTCGCTCGCCCGTACCTGACGGAGGAGTGCAAGTGATCCACATCGTTCAACGGAAACAAGGAGCTGGGCAGGTGCCTCGCACACTCATCACCGGCGGTTTCGGATTCCTGGCGACCTGGGTGGCCGCCGGGCTGCGCAGAGCAGGACACGACGTGGTCCTGGTCGACAACCGTGACCTCGACGGGTCTTCCCTGGCCATGTCCGGCCTGACCGAGGACCCGGGGGTGAGCATCGGCCGGGCCGACATCACCCGGCCCGGCTCGCTCGATGCATTCGGGCCCGTCGACTACGTCATCCACGCCGCTGCGCTCCTCGGCGTCACCAAGGTGCGCAACGAACCGACCGAGACACTGCGCGTCAACATCGACGGCACCAGGGTCGCCCTGGACTACGCGGTACGGAACGGATCCACCCGCCGTTTCCTGCTCCTGAGCACCAGCGAGGTCTACGGATCCGATGCGAAGGGTGCCGCCGAGGACGGCTGGCTCTCCGTGCGTACCGACGATCCTCGCTGGTCCTACGCAGTCAGCAAGATCGCGGCTGAGTCCCTGGTCTACTCCTGCCACGCGGAACGCGGCCTCCCGTTCACCATCGTCCGGCCGTTCAATGTCTACGGCCCCCTGCGCACCGGCGGATATGCGGTGGGAGCGATGGCGGCCCGCGCCGTCGCCGGTGAGACGGTCAGCGTCCACGGAGACGGCTCCCAGAGCCGGGCATGGTGCCATGTGGAGGACTTCGCCAACGGCCTCGTCCGCTGCCTGACGCATCCCGCGGCGGAGGGACAGGCGTTCAACATCGGGGACGACCGCACGGATCTCACTGTCGCGGAACTAGCCCACCGCATCCACGAGGTGAGCGGTTCCGACACCCCCGTCGTCCACGTGGAGCACACTGCGCCCGAGATCCAGCTGCGCCGCCCGGACCTCGCCAAGGCACGCGAACTCGTCGGCTACGAGCCGGTGAACGATTTCGATGAGCGGCTCCGGGAAACGGTCGAATGGATCAGGCAGGGCAGCGGCAGCCATCCGATGCGCATCACGCGCGAGGACTGGCCGACGTGGGACTGACGCACGTGGACGGTCAGGAGAAGCACGCCCAGGACCTGCGCTACCCACCTCCGCCCGACGCACCCGAGGCCTATCTCCACCCTGGGCGGATGACACCGTCCCGGCTGGCCGGCACGGTGCTGGGCGCCGCACGGCCCCGGACCACCCGTGACCGGCTCGCCGCGGAACTCCTGTCCGCATCCGCCCGCAGGGCATGCGTCTTCGCGGCGTCCGGCCGGTCGGCGCTGCGGTGGACGCTGGAGCACCTGGGAGCCTGCCCCGGTACCGAGGTGGTGGTGTCGACCTTCAACTGCCCGGCGGTGGTGGACGCGATCCTGTCCACCGGGGCCACACCGGTGCTGGTCGACTTCGACCACGAGACCGGCACGGACTTTGCCTCCGCCGATCTGGCGGGTCGGCTCGTCGTCCTCACCAACGGCCTGGGCATCGACGAATGGGAGCGCCACGCGGGCCTCGTCGCCGAACGAGGCGCCACGCCCGTCCTGGACCTGGCTCAGGCGATCCCGTCCGGACCGGTCCTGGGGCGTTTCGCTACGGCGGACTGTCCTCTCGTGCTCAGCTTCGGCATGGGTAAGCCGCTCGGTGGCATCGGTGGAGGCGCGGTGCTGCTCTCCGCCCGTCCTGCCGTTCGCACCCACCCGGCCGGCCGCCCGGTCGGATCCGGCCCGGGCTTTGCCGCACTGCGCCTGGCGGCCTCGCACCATGCGGTCGTTCACGCCCCGGTGGGGGTCCGCAGGGCGGTCGAACGACGCGGTCGGCGTGCTCCCGGCTGGTCGGAGACGAAGGCGGACCATCTGCCGGATCGGCCCGAGTGCATCCGGACCGCCCCGTCGAACCGTTGGCAGACGGCGGCGGCCCGGACGCTGCTCGCACGGGTCGCCGAGGCCGGGGAGGCCGCGGCGGACTTCGCGGACCGGGTGCGTGCGATGGCCGGGCCACGCCTGACCGCATGCCGGTTCACGCTCCCGGCACCCGGCCTCACCCCGGGCCTGGATCTCGTCTTCGACCGGCGTGGGCATCGCCACGCCTTCGCACGCGCCCTGGCCGGGGCGGGCATTCCCAGCGGGTGGAACTACTACCCGCTGCACAGGATGGCTCCCTACGCGTCATACGCGACCGGGCCGATGCCCGGTGCCGACCACCTGTGGCCGCGCATTCTCACGGTGCCCGGACAGCGGCAGCCACGGCTTACCGCAGGGCGGCTCGCCGAGGCTCTCCTCGCCGCCGACGCGGCGGTACGACGGGAGGCGGAGCATGCTTGAGCAGCCCGTCACGGTGGACGTAACGCCACTGTCCACGGGTGAGTGGGCCAAACGGATCGACACCGCCGAGCGTGTGCTGCCGTTCGGTTCACTGCCGTGGATCAATCTCGGCACCGTGGCCGATCCGGAGCTGGGCTTCAACCCCCTCGCGGTGCGCTGGCCAGACCATGGAGAACTTCTCGTCCCGCTCTGCAGGCGGCCGGCCGGGGCACAGATCGGCGGATTCGGATACGGCATGGTGTACCCCGCCGCCGGATGGCGGGGAACCGCGCTGCCGCCCTTCCCCGCGCTGGCCGCGTCGATCTGTGCAACGCTCCAACTCGCCCGGTTGCACGCCCTGTTGCCGCCCGGCGATGACGTCGTGGACCGGTGGACCGGTGGCTGGACGACGACGACGGGACGGCTGACCTACCTGCTGGACCTGACGTCCGGTCTGGAGGCGGTGTGGGCCCGAGCCAAGGGGCGCATGCGCACGGCCGTGCGGCGCGCCCGCGCCCTGGGCGTACACGCCGCGGAAGGCGAGCCCGGCCAGGCTTCCCGGCTTGTCGAGCTGTACGGCGACACGATGGGACGCCATGACGTGACGCACCGCTACACCGAAGCGGACTTCCGTTTCCTGCTCGACGGCAGCACCGGGAGCGCCCTCGTCACCGTCGCCCGGGACGACCACGGTGTGCAGGCCGCGAGCGTGTTCGCCGTGGGAGACCGGACGGCCTACCACGTCATGCAGACCATCTCCGCCGAAGGCCGGCGGACCAATGCCGGATACCTCGCGCTGTGGGAAGCCATCACCGCCCTGTCCCACCGCGGGATACAGCTGGTCGATCTGGGGTCGGCCGCGGCACCCGGACAGGAACGCTTCAAGACGGACTGGGGCGGTCTGGCACGGCCCACCCGACTCGTCCGCTGGGAGAAGGAGCCGAAGCCGTGATCCTCACCGCCCATCAGCCCGCCTACCTTCCCTGGCTCGGGTACTTCGCGAAGATGGCCGCCGCCGACGCGTTCGTCCTGCACGACCTGAGCCGCTTCGACCGGGGAGGCACCGTCAACCGCAACAAGATCCGCACAGCCAACGGCCCGGAGTGGCTGACCGTCCCCGTGTCCCACGCCGACCTGCGCGCGGAGCGCACCCTGAACGTGATCGAGGTGGTCGACGACGGATGGCGGCGCCGGCACTGGAAGGCGATCCAGATGGCGTACCGGCGTGCACCGTACTTCGCCGATCACGCCGACTTCCTCGCCGACTACTACGCGCGGTCCTACGCGACCATCACCGAGCTGTGCGTCCCCTTCATCGAATACTGCATGAAGGAGCTGGGCCTTGAGCGCACGTTGTGGCGCAGCTCGGAACTGGACCTGGGAGCGTTCGACCGGACCTCCGTCATCCCGGCGCTGTGCGAGAAGTTCTCGGCCGACACCTTTGTCGCGGGCGTGCACGCCAGGGACTACCTGGAATGGGATCGCATCACCAGCGTGCGGCTGGAGATCTTCGAATACGACCACCCCGCATACCCCCAGCTGCACCCCGGGTTCCAGTCCCACCTCTCCGTCCTCGATCTCCTGATGAACTGCGGCCCCGAGAGCCGCACCCTAGTGAAAGGCACCACATGACCAAGGTTCTGGCCGTCGTCGCCCACCCCGACGACGAAGTGATCGGCCCCGGCGGCACCTTGGCCAGGCACGTGCGCGCGGGTGACGAGGTCCATGTGCTGATCCTGGCCGAGGGCAAGACATCCAGGGCCGCCGATCCCGATCCCTCGGGCAGCCAGGCCCTGTCCATCGACGAGACCGCTGCCTCGATGGCCACGCTCGGCGTCACCGGATGGTCGCGGCTGGATCTGCGGGACAACCAGCTCGACACCTACCCCCTGCTCGAACTGGCTCGCCGCGTCACCGCGGTGGTCGAGGAGTTCGCTCCCGAGATCGTCTACACACACCATTCCGGGGACCTCAACGTCGACCACGAACTCGCCGCGCGTGCCAGCATGATCGCGTGCCGTCCCCACGTCAGCCCCGTACGCTGGCTGTTCGCCTTCTCCACGCTGTCCGCCACGGAGGCCGGCTACGCCGGGCGCCCGGCCTTCCAGCCCAGCATCTACGTCGATGTCACGGACACGCTGGATGCCAAACTCGCCGCGATGGAGTGCTACTCCTCGGAGCTGCGGGAGTTCCCCCACCCGAGGTCGATTCGGGCCATGCGGAACCAGGCCGAACTCTTCGGGGCGGCCGCCGGGACGGCCGCCGCCGAGGCGTTCACGGTGATTCGCGGCAGCTGGGCACCGGGGCAGAATCCCTCGTGAACCTCACCGCCTCCGCAACCGCGTCCCCGAAGGCCACCGGCCACCGACGATGGGCGGTCCTCGTCGCGCTGTGCCTGGGACTGTTCCCCGTAGGGCTGGACAACACCGCACTGCACATCGCCGTACCGGTCCTGAGCGGTGATCTGGGAGCAGACTCGACCCAGGTGCTCTGGATCCTGGACTGCTACTCACTGGTCATGGCCGCAGTGCTGGTGCCGGCGGGTTCCCTGGCGGACCGGTTCGGTCACAAGCGATGCCTGCTCGCCGGGCTGGCGGTCTTCGCTCTCGGCTCAGCCATCGCCTCCGCGTCGGGCTCGGTGGGCGTACTGATAGCCGCGCGCGCTGCGATGGGAGTCGGGGGCGCGTTCGTCCTGCCCGCTTCGCTGGCCCTGCTCCGCCAGGTGTTCCACGTACGCAAGGAACGCGTCTTCGCCGTGGGTGCCTGGACCGCCGTGGGATCGGTCGGCTCGGCGCTGGGGCCCACCGTGGGCGGGACTTTGGTCCAGCACTCCTGGTGGGGAGCGGTGTTCTTGGTGAACGTGCCGACCTTGGCGGTGGCTTGTACCGCGGTGGCGTGGCTGGTGCCCCGCCACCGTGGTACCGCCCCGGCCCCGGTCGACGTGGCGGGCGCGGTCCTGGTGGCCCTCTCCCTGTTCGCCCTCGTGTACACGATCAAGGAGGCGGCGCGGTCCGGTCCGAGCGTCACCGACTGCGCCGCGGGGATGCTGGCCGCCGGTGGCCTGTACGCGTTCGTCCGACGGCAGCTCCGGCATCCGCACCCGCTGCTGGACGTCGCGCTGTTCCGCGACCGCGCCTTCACGGTCGCGGTCATGTGTGTCCTCCTCGCCGTGATCGGCGTGAGCGGGCTCGAGGTGCTCTTCGCCCAGTACTTCCAGTACGTCCTCGAACTCGGCCCTCAGGAAGCCGGGCTGCGGATGATGCCGTTGGCACTGGCCACGATGGCGGGCAGCCTGGCGGGCGGATTCGTTGTCGGGCGCCTCGGCGTGCCCGCAGCCCTTCGGGCGGGACTTGCCGTCGCCACCCTGGCCTGCGCCCCTCTGCTCATGGCCGGAGAGGCCGACCGGCCCGTCCTGTTCCTCCTGTGCTTCCTGGGACTGGGCCTGGGGTTCCAGGTGGCGGTCAACGTGGCCTCCGAAACGGCCCTTTCCGCAGTTCCCGCCGAACGAGCCGGCGGTGCCGCGTCGATCGACGCCACGGCGTTCGAAGTCGGTACCGCCCTCGGCGTCGCGATACCCGGAGTGATCGCCGGCGCCGTATACGCGGCGGTGATCGACTCCACGACCGGCGTCGCCGCCGGGCTGCGGGACCGGGCCAGGCCCTCGATGGCCGCCGCGCGGGAGGCTGCCAGGCAACTCCCTGCAGCGGACGGCGCGATACTGAGACAAGCGGCTCACCACGCGTTCGTGGCGGGACTGCGTGCCGTCACCGTCCTCAGCCTCGGCCTACTTGTCCTTTGTCTTGTCCTCAGTTGCCTTCGCCGCCCCTCCAGGAGCTGAATATGTCCAGAGAAGTCCGTCCGTTCCGCACCTCCGACCTCGAAACGCTCGTCGAGGTCAGCATCGCCGCCGACACACTGTTCGCCGAGCACGGACTGCTGCTGCCCCCAGACGATCCGGCGCAGACGGTCCGCGAGGCCGAGCACGTCTTCGTGACCGGTGAACCGGTCGTCGGATTCACTACGGTGACGACCGTCGACGGCAACCTCCACCTCGCCCAGCTGTCCGTCCACCCGAAGCACGGGCGGCAGGGCCTCGGCGGCCTGTTGCTCGACGCCGTCGTCCGGCACGGTCTCTCACGAGGTCTTCCGGCCATCACCCTGACGACATTCCGCGACGTACCCTTCAACGCCCCGTGGTACCGCGCACGCGGCTTCGCCGACCTGGACCGCTCGCAGTGGGGCCCCGATCTGCAGCGCGTCTGGCAGGAGGAGGCCGAGGCCGGCGTCGAGGTCGCGCCCCGCATCGCGATGAGCCGGCCCCTCGCGGACCACCGCGCCGAGGCAGAGCAGGAGGTACTCGCGTGAGAGCGTTACTGACCGCCATCCTCGTCCTGGCCGGTACGGCCGTTCCCGCAGGCACGCCGACGACCAGCGCCGCCATCGCCTGGCACGACTGCCACACCGAACACACACCGGCCAGGCTGGAATGCGCCACCGTCACAGTGCCGCTCGACTGGTCGCGACCGGGCGGGCCGCAGATCGACATCGCGGTCGATCGCTTGCGGGCCACCGACCCAGCCCGGCGGATCGGGGTACTCCTGACCAACCCCGGCGGCCCCGGCGGGTCGGGAGTCCAGGACGTCGCCGCCGAAGGGGCCGGACCAGGGCCGGAGTTCGACGTCCTCCACGAGCGCTTCGACATCATCGGCTTCGACCCGCGCGGTGTGGGAAGCAGCACTGCGGTGCGGTGCCCGGTACCGCTCAAGGACCGCTCCGTGAGTTCCTTCCCGACCACACAGACCGGCTATCACCGGCTCCTCGAGGCGAACCGCCGGGCCGGTACCGAGTGCGCCCGCCGCACCGGGCCGCTGATCCGTCACGTGGACACCATCAGCGCGGCACGCGACATCGAGACGATCCGGGTGGCCCTGGGCGAGCGGACCGTCTCCCTGCTCGGGGGCTCCTACGGCACGGAACTCTTCTCGGCCTACATCGCACTCCACCCGCGCCACGTCCGCGCGGCCGTACTCGACGGTGCCGTGGATCACACCCGGTCCACCTGGCGGGCGGCCCTGGACGAAGCCGCCTCGACGGAGGATGCCTTTCACCGCTTCGCCACATGGTGTGCACGCACCACGGGTTGTGCGCTCCATGGCCGCAACGTACCCGCCGCCTTCCGCGCCCTGACCGCCCGCGCCGACCGAGGCGAGGTCGCCGGCCGCGACGGCCGGCGGATCAGCGGAGAGACCGTCACCAAGGCCATGTACGTGCGCCTCTACCAACGGGCCGAATGGCCGGAGTTGGCCAGGGTCCTCGCGAAGGCCACCGCTGCCCGGCCCGACGTCCGCCCGTTGACCGACATGGTGATCGCCGCCGATCCCGAGGAGGCCGCCTACATCTCCGTCGGATGCCATGATTTCCCGTCCGAGGTGAAGAACCTGCCCGATCTGCGGGCCAAAGCACGTCTTCTGCGTGCCGCGGCTCCCTTGACCTGGCGGTACTCCGAAATGTGGACATGGGCCACCACCTGCCTCGCCTGGCCCGTCGCAGCCGCCAATCCACCGACACCGCAATTCGTCCATGGCTCGCCCCCCGTCCTGGTCGCCAACGGAACGCACGACCCGGCGACACCCTTGAGTTGGGCACGATCGCTCACAGCCCAGTTCGATCACGCCAGGCTGTACGTCTACGACGGCGACGGCCATACAGTGACCCCTCACTCGGGCGCCGGTCGCCGGGCGGAGGCGGATCACCTCGTCCACCCGCACTGACACTCAGGACGGTCAGGCCGACCGTACGACCTGGTACGGTCGGCACCGGATACCGTGGAGGCATCGCCGCCGTACCTGATAAAGGGCTCTCCTGCCGTATGTGTGGGTCATCCTGCTGGTAGTTGGGCAGCCGGGGAGGACGGGTTTGTCTCCGGCGAGGGTGAGCACGACGAGAGCGATGATGGATCTGAACGATCACGTCGTTGATCGCTGCGAGCGGCTCAGGCCGCTCCAGCAGCGTCATTCCGGCACGTCCCGCAGCCTGGTCGGTGACCACAATGGCTTTCATGGAAATTCCCTTTCCTTGTATGTGTGGTGGGTTTTGGTTTCCCGGTTTAGATGAAGGTGAACAGCTGGTCGGTGTCGAATCGCGAGATCGGGGTGGTGTACACCCTCTCCGGGTCGGGGTAGCCGAGGGCCAGCAGCACCGTCGTGCCGTGTCCGCGCTCGCGGATCTTGAACGCCTTGTCGACACTAGCCGGGTCGAACCCCTCCAGCGGCGTGGCCTCGACACGGAACTCGGCGGCCGCCATCACGGTCAGGCCCACCGCCATGTAGGTCTGCTTCTCCATCCAGTCGTTCAGGTCCTTGTAGCCGTAGGTGCGCAGGTTGAGGAAGTCCCGGGTCATGGATTCCCACAGCTGCTGCTTGGACGGGTCAAGGAACCGGCCGTCGGCCCTCTCCTTCGTGAACACCGCCTCGAGGTGGCTGTCGGGCAGATCTGCCCGGGTGGTGAGGATGATGGTGTGCGACGCGTTGAGGATCTTCTCGGCGTTGTCCTTGAATCGTTCGCCGCCCAGGTTGTCGGCGAGCCGCTCCTTGCCTTCGGGCGTGGCGAGGACGTAGAAGTGGTTGGGCTGTACGTTCACCGATGACGGCGTGGAGCGCAGGAACCTCAGCAGTTGCTGAAGGGTGTCCTCCGGAATGGTCTTGCTGGGGTCGAAATACCTGGTGAGGTGCTTGTTCATGAGCTTGTCGAGATTCATGTCGATCTGCCTTTCGTCTTGCAATGAGTGGGCGTGGAGCGGTGGTTCGCAGGGTTTGGGCTAGTTCGTGCCGCGGGCGAGCAGGTCGCTGATGCGCTCGAAGCTGATTCCTGTCGTCGCGACGGTGCGGTCACCCGCGACGAGGGCTGGGCCTCCGAGCCCGGTTCGACGTTCTTCCCGCAGCGTGGTGACCTTGGAGCGGGTCGCCTCGTCGGACAGGTTCTCGTGCACCCACCGGCGAAGGGTCGGGCCCTGACCGCCGAGTAGCCGAGGGGATTCCCACCCCTCGGCCCTCACAGATCCGTAGGTGACGATCTCTCGTCGTACGGCTCTTGTCGTTCTGGTCACTAGACGCGGGGAGCGTGTGTGGTCCAGGCCCACTGGGCGAAGAACCGGGTTCGCCGTGCTACGGCTTGGTTCCATGCCGACTGGGCTTTCTTCCTGCCCCGCAGCCGTTTGAACTTCTTGCGCATCCACCGCATCACGTAGGCGTTGACGCGTCCCATGAGGGGAGACAAGGCCGACTGGCAGAAGGCCCCGTAGTACACCATCCACCCGCGAATGACCGGGTTGATGAACCGTGCGAGGTCGCTTCGGTCGCGCCGACGACGCAACTGACCACCCTCGACGACCTCACAACGCACCTCGGCATCCCCAAACCGGAGATCAAGACGGCGAGTTACTGATCGGCATGCCCTTGAATACCCAGCCTTGGGGCATGGCCCGTACTGACGGTGGCCGGGCCGGTGTCTGGGTTGGCGTCGGAGCCGAACGTCCGCAGCAGTGCGGGCAGACCTGGCGTTGTGTCAGGCCAGGTTGGCGTTGTGGGTGAGGATCGCCACCTGGGTGCGGTTGGCGGCGTCGAGTTTGGTCATGATGCGGCCGATGTGGACTTTCACCGTGGACTGGCTCATATAGAGGTGGCGCGCGATCTCCGCGTTGCTCATGCCCTGGGCGACCGCCACTGCGACCTCGCGTTCACGTGGGGTGAGGGCCTCCAGCCGGGACCTCGCCGCCTGGGCGGGGGCGCGGGAGGAGAACTCGGTGAGCAGCTTGGTGGTGATCTTCGGCGAGAGCATTGCCTCGCCCTGCGCCAGGACGTGGACTGCGCGGGCGAGTTCGCGGGGTGGGGTGTCCTTGAGTAGAAAACCCGCCGCGCCGTTCTGCAGGGCGGTGTAGACGTACTCGTCGAGGTCGAAGGTGGTGAGGACGGCCACGGCCGGGGCTTCGGGCAGCGCGGTGATACGCCGGGTCACCTCCAGTCCGTCGACGCGCGGCATCTGGATGTCGGTGAGCACCACATCCGGGCGGTGGCAGGCGACGAGGTCCGTGACGGCCGATCCATCGCCGCTCTCGGCGACGACCTCGATCTCCGGATCCGCGTCCAGGATGAGCCGGATGCCTTCGCGCACCAGCTCCTCGTCATCCAGCAGAACCACCTTGACGCTCACGCCGCAACCTCATCCGTACCCAGGGGGAATACCGCCCGGACACGGTACCCGCCGTCGTCTGTCCGGCCCGTGCGCAGTGTTCCCCCGGCCAAAGTGACGCGCTCCCGCATACCGATCAGCCCGTAACCGGATCCCGGGACGGCGAAGGTGTGGCTGCCGGCCCCGCGCCGGTTGGTGACGGTGACCTCGAGTCGGTCCTCCGCCACGTCGAGCGTGACGCGTATCGCCGCGTGCGGGGCGTGCTTGGTGGCATTGGTCAGGGCCTCCTGGACCACGCGGTAGGCGGCCCGGCCCACGGCTCCGGAGACCTCCGGGAGCGGATCGGGGAGGTCTGCCCGGAGGTTCGCACCTCCCGCGGCGGCGTCGTCCACCAGCGTGGCGATGCCGTCCAGGGAGGGCGACCCTGAACCGGAGTCCATCGGCTGGTGGACCCTCAGCACCTTGAGCACCTCACGGAGTTCGGACAGAGCGCTGGCGCTGGTACGGCGGATCACCTCGGCAATCTGTGCCGTCCGATCGTCCGGAGCGCTCACCGACAGGCCGCCGGCCTGCAGGGAGATCACGCTGACCCGGTGCGCGACCACATCGTGCATCTCCCTTGCGATACGACGCCGTTCCGCCTCGACCGCGCGTTCGGCGAGCAGATCCCGCTCGCGTTCCGCCTGCTCGGCCCGGTCCTGCAGACTGGCCAGCAGTGCATCCCGCTGGAACACCCACAGTCCCAGCAGCACCGAGGCTGCCACGGCGAGCAGCGGTACGACCACGACGTACGCGAGCCGGTCCGAGCTTCCGGCAAGCGCCCGGTAGTAGCCGGGGATCATCGCGAGGCTGAGAAGTCCGCTCGCGATCCAGAGCCGCCGGCCCGGCCCCCAGCGCCGGGCCGCCGTGTACCCGGCGACGCAGGCCATCCAGCTCACCGCACCGGTAAAGGCCACCGTCACCGTCGCGGCGACCGCCAGCCACGGGAACCGCCTGCGCAGCAGCAGCGCCGGAGCACAGACAACGAGGGCACACATGGCGAGCAGCGCAGACGCCGCATGGTGTACGGATACGCCTTCCAGGACCATGACGGTGACCAGCACGTCGAAGCAGAGCGACCGGAACCGGCCGCCCCACCAGCCCAGCCACCTGCGGCGCCGGGTCGGGGCAGGGCCCGGCGACGCTCCCGGACTCTCCATGTGCTCGTCCCTTCCGGCCCGGCTTTCCTCTCCGATCAAACGTCCCGCCGGGAAAGGGCCAAGGCGCTTCCGGCCAGCAGCAGGGCCGTCAGTGCCACCAGCGGCAGGGCCTCGTAGCCGTGCTCGCCTGCCCCCGCTTCGGCCAGCCGCTTGGCCGCGGTGAACGGTACCACCCGTGGATCGAGGCGGAGGGCGGCCACCAGCAGCGGCTCCAGCACCGCCGGCCACAGCACGGCGATGCACAGCGCGGCAACGGCGCTTCTGGTCAGCCCGGCGACCGCCAGGCCCACCAGCCCGGTCAGCGTGACATACAGGACGGTAGCGCCCGCCGCTGCCAACGCCCGACCCGAGTCGGGCGAGGTCTGGCCGATGGTCAGCACGCCCAGGTAGTCCACTGCGGCGGCGACCCCGGCGGTCCCCGTGCCCACGGCGGCCACCACCAAGGCCTTCGCGGCCACGATCCGGGCCGGTGAGCGGAGGGTGAGCACCGTTGTGGCGATCGTCCGGTGGCGGTATTCCATACCGAAGGTGTTCACCCCGAGGGCCGCGATCAGCACCGCGGTGAGCGGGGGCATCAGGGACAGACCCTTGATGAACTGCTCGGTGCCGGTGGAGCCGACCCGGCTGTCGGCCAGGGCGAAACAGAGCTGGAGCAGGACCACAAGGCCGCTCAGCACCCAGGTCGACCGCAGGGTGCGCAATCCCGCCCAGGTGTAGCGGAGGGCCGGGAGGACGGGGCCCGGGGAGTTGGACACGCCGACGCTCATGCCGCCGCCTTCCTCTCAAGCTCGCGCCGCCTGGCGCTGTACTGGCCGGCCTCGGCGGTGGCGGCAAGGAATGCCTCTTCCAGACTGCTCTCGCGCGTGTGCAGCTCACGCACCCGTACTCCGGCACGGGCCGCGACCTCCGCCACCCGGTCGGCGTCCAGGCCGTCGACGACGACCGTGTCCGGTCCCTCCCGGCGCGCGGTCGCGCCCTCCGCGCCCAGTCCCGCCTGCAGGGCTTCCGCGTCTGATGTGCGCACGACCACCTCCGAGCGGGTGTACGCGGCGATGAACTCCCGTACCGGCCGGGCCGCGATCAGCCCGCCCCGACCGATCACCACCAAGTCGTCGGCGGTCAGGGCCATTTCGGACAGCAGATGAGAGGAGGCGAAGACGGTACGGCCCTCCTCGGCCAGGTCGCGCAGCAGGGCCCGGGTCCAGTGCACCCCCTCCGGGTCGAGGCCGTTCACCGGTTCGTCCAGAACGAGGTACTCGGGGTCGCCGAGCAGGGCGGTGGCCAGCCCCAGCCGCTGGCGCATGCCGAGGCTGAAGCCGCCGGCCCGGCGGCGGCGGACGCCGTCCAGGCCCACCAGCGACAGCACCTCCCGCACCCGCCGCTCGCCGATTCCCGCCCCGGACGCCACCATCCGCAGATGGTGATACGCGCTGCGGGCCGGATGCACCGACCCGGGATCGAGTAGCACTCCCACCGTGCCCACCGGGTCGGCCAGTTCACGATAGGTACGGCCGCCGAAGGTGGTCCGGCCCGCGCCGTGCTCCAGGCCGAGCATCAGCCTCATGGTGGTGGACTTACCAGCGCCGTTGGGGCCGAGGAACCCGGTGACGGCACCGGGCCGCGCGGTGAAGGAGAGGCCGTCGACGGCGACCGTCTCCCCGTAGCGCTTGCCGAGTCCCTGAACAGTGATCATCGCTCTCCTCACCAGAAAGCAGCGGACGCGGCGGGCGGATTGTCAGTACGCCCACCCCGACGAACCCCGCAAGCCTCCGCCGGCCCCGCGGGCCGCCGCGTCACGCGATCGGTCAGCCCGCCTACGACTTTCGTCCAACTGGGAGCAGCGGAAAAGGTGACGTCCCGCCGGGGCTGATCGCACAGCATGGAAGCAACCGGATCCACCCAGCGCCTCGGCGCAATCGGTTTCTCCTTGCCGCCCCGGGCGGGCGTCGGCGGCAACCGTGAGCAAGAGCCGAGTCGGCAGCCCGCTCGTTACCGGGAGTCCGGCCGTGCCACGGCATCGTCAACGCGACGACATAAGGTGTCAGAGCGCAACCGCATGCCGCGGCAGTCACACATACATAGCGAGACACTCCACAGAGAAGGACACGCTGTCGGCATGCACTCCATCGCCACGCTCGTAATGATTGTGCTGTTCGTCGCCTATTGCATCTTCATCGTCAGTGCGCTGCGGGGCGCAGTGACTTCGAGGCTGCAGTTGCTCGCCAAAGCAGTGTGGGTTGTAGTGATCTTCGCATTGCCGTTTGCGGGCAGCCTGCTCTGGCACCTAGTGGGCAAGAAGTCCGCACTGGTCTGAGTGGGCGTTCAGGCATGCTGCGTGTTGGTAACTCGCTTATGCCACCCACCCCTTTTGCACAGCTACATGCCGTAGGTGATTGTCTGCGCCTCCTCCGAGGTCGGCCTGTGCGCCCGTTTGGCTCGCTTCTATCGCTCGGAGTCCGTCTGATTTGGGTACATTACAGAAACGCCGGACCCGCGAGGAAGTAGATCATTCCGCGCGTGCGTGATCACGACGTGCCGTGAGCCAGGGCAATCCCTACCCAAGCGGCCTGTCCGACGCCCGATGGGCCCTGATCGAGCCGGCGTTGACGGCCTGGAGAAAAGCACGGCTCGACCGCAGGCCCGCCGGCCAGCCGGCCAAGGTCGACCTCCGCGACGTGTTCAACACGATTCTCTACGTCAACCGCACCGGAATCCCCCGGAAATACCTCCCGCTCGACTTCCCGAACCACGGCACCGTCTTCGCCTACTACGCCGCCTGGCGCGACGAGGGAAACCTCGCTCAGCTCAACTACGAACTGACCGTTTTAGGTCGCGTGAAGGAGGGCCGTAAGCCCCGCCGCCTGTGAATCCGCCCGCTCTCTGCGGTGGCGCAACTCGTCGATACCGGCCGACGCAGGATTCTCCGCCTCGCCCAGAACGGGCCCTTGACCGGCGAGATCACCGCCGCCCTCGGGAGGCTCGCGCTCCTGCCCAACCCAGGCTGACCAGCAACCTTCCACCGTCCCGACGACAACATCACCTGCCCCGGGCAGTGGAACCCGGCGCCCACCAGACGCGACTGCCGGACCGCCGGCCTGCCCATCATCAACTCGGGAATGCGAGAGGGCGCACCGACTTCGTCGGCGGACCCTCGCGAAAGATCGAGGTTAGGGTGATCAATGCTGACAACAATGTTGCAACGCGGAGACAGAGACAGTGCGGTTGCTTCCACGCTTCCGCCTCATGTGATTACTGAAGGGTTCCAGCTGTCATGTCTGACACCCATCTCGGCACCGACGTTCCGTCGAGCGATCCCGCAGCCGATCCCGTATACGCCTGGAACGACACCACCCGCCCTCTATCCTCGGCTACCTTGCCGGAATTGTTCACCGCCCAGGCAGCCCGCACCCCCGAGGCGGCTGCCCTGGTGTACGGAGAGACGAAGCTGACCTACGAGCAGCTTGATGCGCGCTGAGATCAGATCGCCCGCCACCTGACTGCCCAGGGTGTCGGTCCGGAGGCCCTGGTCGCGGTGATGATGGAACGCGGCATCGACCTCGTGCTCGCCCTGTTGGCTGTGTGGAAGGCCGGTGCGGCCTATCTGCCAATCGACCCGGTCATTCCCGCCGAGCGGATCGCCTACGTGCTCGATGACGCCGAACCCGTGATGGTGCTGGCCGCCTCGCACACGGTGGGACTGGTACCGGGAGGCGCTGCGGTCACGCTCATCGATGCCGCACCTGGCCGTGTCCCCGAGCGAACCGGTGGCCGGGCCGGGCCGGGCCGCCGGCGGGCACTAGCACCGGCGAACACGGCCTACGTGATCTACACCTCTGGTTCGACGGGCCGGCCCAAGGGCGTGGTGGTCTCGCATGGCGGTGCGGTGAACCTGGTTGCTGTTCACGAGCACTTCGCGGTGGACACCTCCAGCCGCGTGCTGCAATTCGCCTCGGCAGGCTTCGATGCGGCGGTCTGGGAGTTGCTGATGGCTTTATGCGCGGGTGCGTGCCTGGTCCTGGCCCCAGCCGAAAACCTGCTCGGCGCGCAGCTGCCGCGGCTGACAGCACGCCACGGGATCACGCATGCGAACCTCCCGCCGGCGGTGCTCTCTCTGATGGCACCCGAGGATCTCGGCACGGTCTCGACCCTCGTCTCCGCGGGTGAGGCGCTCGCCAGTGACCTGGCGGCCCACTGGGCCACGGGTCGATGCCTGATCAACGGCTACGGGCCGACCGAGACAACCGTGTGTGCGACCCTGTCAGATCCCCTGATCCCTGGCGAGGGCGTGAATATCGGCGGGCCCATTTCCAACACACGGGTGTTCGTGTTGGATGACGGGCTGCGGCCGCTCCCGGTATGGAGCGGACAGGACGACGTGGCGGTCGGTTCGCCGATCGCCGGACGCACCCGGGCCGAGCTCGAAGACCTACTGGAAAACCTGGAAAGGCACGGCGTGAGTACGAGCAGAGTCGCCCATTCCGGCGCATGCGCAACGGGAGAGTCGGTGTCGAGGCCCGTATCAGTCACCTCAAGCACAGCTTCGGCTTCCGTCGCGCACGCCTGCGCCGCCTGGCCGGCGCCCAGACCTGGGCCGGACTGGGGATCTTCGCCCACAACCTCCAGCGGATGACCGTCCTCAGCCCGTGAGGGACATGCCACCGACCGGCCCGCTGCACAGCACCATCCTGCAGCGCCGGCCCGGTCACCAGGCAAAACACTTTTTCAGGGGCAAGTAGCTAGTGCTGGCTTTGATCGCGAGCCCGTGCGCCGTCCAGGACCAAGTCGACCAGACGCGGAACCATGGTCTCCTCCAGCGGCTCGGCGGTGAGCAGGACCCGTGCCAGCAGGGGGCCCGCGATGGCTTCCACCAGCAGGTGTGGATCGGTGTCGGCCGCCAGTTCTCCTCGGTCGATGCCTCGCCGGACCAGGACTTCCGCGCGTTCGAGACGGACGCTCCAATAGGAGCGCCGTCCCTCTTCGAGGTCGTCCTCGCCGCGCACCGTGCCGAGGTGCAGCAGCGCGGTACCCGCGGGTGTCGCGAGGTATCGCGCCAGCGCTGTGAACAGTGCGGTCAGGTCTGTGGACACACGGCCTGTGTCGGGTGTCGGCAGGGCGTGATCGGAGTGGGTGGCCAGCGCGTCGAAGATGAGGTTCTCGCGGGTCTTCCAGCGCCGGTAGACGGAGGTCTCGTGGACCCCGGCCGCGCGCGCCACGGCGGCCACCGTGGTCGCGGTCAGGCCCTCGGATGTGAGCAGGTCGACGGTGGCGGCCAGCACCGCTTGCCGCATGCGTTCACCCCGGCGCCTGAGCGGCTGCGCCTCCTTCTCACCCGTCATGACACGTCAGCATATCGCAAGCCTCCTTGCGATACGGCGGCGCGAGGCGTACCTTCCAAAGCAAGTCGACTTGCAATATCTGTCGGTCGCTGACCGGAACGGAAGGACCCCGACATGGAGCTCATGCGCGCCGCGCGGCTGCACATCCCCTCACGCACCCTGACGATCGAAGACGTGCCCAGGCCCGTCCCCGGCCCCGGACAGGTGCTGGTCGAAGTCGGGGCCGCAGGCGTCTGCCTGTCCGACGTCCACCTCATCGACGGCACCCTCACCCCTGCCCACCTGCGGGAGGAGGCCGTCACCCTCGGACACGAGGTCGCGGGTACCATCACCGAGCTCGGACCGGACGTGACCGGCTGGACGACCGGGCAGCGGGTCGTACTGCAGGCCGGCGAAACCCGCGACGGCCTGGTCCTGACCCGCGGAGTCGACTACGACGGCGGCTGGGCCGAGTACGCCCTCGCCAGCGTGGACACCCTGTGCGAACTGCCCGACTCGATACCGTTCGAACAGGCGGCGATCATCCCGGACGCGGTCTCCACCCCCTGGGGCGCCATCACCACCACCGCCCGGATCCGGCCTGCGCAGGCCGTGGGCGTGTGGGGCATCGGCGGGCTCGGCGCCCATGCCGTCCAGCTGCTGCGAGCCGTCGGGGCCTACCCGATCATCGCCATGGACCCCTCCCCGGCCGCCCGCCGGCGCGCCCTGGACTTCGGCGCGGACCTGGCCCTGGACCCCGACGACCCGCAGCTGCGCGGGCAGGTCCTGGCCGCCACCGGCCATCGGGCCTTGGAGGCCGCCTTCGACTTCGCCGGTGCCCCCGCCGTCCGCGAGCAGGCCCTGACCGTCCTCGCGCCCAAGGGACGCCTGGTCCTGGTCGGACTGACCGACAAACCGCTGACCGTCGCCGACGGAACCCGGTTCAGCTATCTGCAACACCAGATCCTCGGCCACTACGGCTCCGCCCAGGACGCCGTTCCACAGCTGATCGCCCTGGCCGAAGGCGGCCGACTGGACTTCTCACGCTCCGTCACCGACGTACTGCCACTCACTGACGCCACCCAGGCCGTCCGACGCCTGCACACCAAAGAAGGCGACCCGATCCGGCTGATCCTGCGCCCCTGACACACCCCGAATCTCCCCCGCGTCCCTGGGGCGCACCCCAACGCCGAAAGGTCGCCTCCATGCCCGTGGACCCCTCGATCGCAGCCCTGCTCGACCAAGTCAACACTCACCCCGCTCCCCGGATCACCGCCACCCCACCGCAGACCCTGCGAGAGACGAACCGGCAGTTGTGCGCCACCGTCGCGCCGCCGGAGCCGATCCAGGTCGGGACAGTGGAGAACAGCATCGTTCCCGGACCCGCCGGGCCGATCCCCGTGCGTGTCTACCGCCCCGAAGCAGACGGCCCCGTCCCCACCGTCGTCTTCTTCCACGGCGGCGGCTGGCTCACCGGCGACCTCGACACCCACGACCACGTCACCCGACGGTTGTGCCGCGACGCGAACGCCGTGGTCGTAGCCGTCGACTACCGCCTGGCCCCCGAACACCCCTACCCCGCCGCCCACGACGACTGCCTCGCCGCGGCCCGCTGGACCGCCGACCACATGGACGACTACGGCGGCCACCGCGACCGCCTCGCCGTGGCCGGCGACAGCGCCGGAGGCAACCTGGCCGCCACCGTCGCCCTCACCTTCCGCGACGAGCACCGCCCACTCGCCGCCCAGCTCCTCCTCTACCCCGCCACCGACTTCATCGACGAATACCCCTCCCGCACCGAGAACGCGGTCGGTTACTCCCTCAGCACCCAGGACGTCCACGACCTGCAACACCTCTACGCCGGCGACGACCCCGACGTTCGCGGCTCCTCCCAGGTCTCGCCACTGCGCGCCAAGAACTTCACCGGCCTCGCACCCGCCGTCATCGGCACCGCCCAGTACGACCCACTACGCGACGAGGGCAACGCCTACGCCAAAGCACTCAGCAACGCCGGCGTCGACGTCTTCGCCCGCACCTACCCCGGACTGATCCATGGCTTCCTCAACCTCTTCGCCGTCTCGCACGCGGCCGACGCCGCAGTCACCGAGCTGTACACCCAACTCAAGCAGCGCCTCTGACGACCTCGCGGGCAGTTGACCATGGCTCGACGTACAGGTAGCCGGGAACTGTGCCCGGTAAGGGCTGGGGCGCGTGATTGTCGCGGAGTACCTGGTCACTGCTGTCGCCGGACGTGATCGGTGAACTCATCACTGAAGTGGGGCCGTTGCGGCACATGCGGCATCAGGCTCGCCTCGCGGCTCGACCGCGGCGCCGAGCTGTGGGAGCCGGCGTCAAGCACAGGGTTCGTCTTCGTCGACCGGTTGCTTGCCATGCTCGTGAATTTGCGCCCTGGCACCACTCATGACGTCCCGGCCTGCCGGTTCGGGGTGGACCGCTCCACCACGACCCGCGCCATGGGCGGAGTCCGGCCGCTGCTCGTGCAACGCGGCTGCACCATCGCGCCAAGCATCCCGCTGCGCAGCCTCGCCGACGTCATCGAGCCACGGAGCTTCACCCCCGAGGCTGCTATGTCGTGTCAAGCCGCTTGAGCAAGTTCTTCGACGTTGCCGAGCCGGTTCGGGTCGGTGTGCTCAAGGATCTTGAAGATCTGGCGGCAGATCACTCGCTTGAGGGCGCTGATGAGCCTGGACCCGACCGGCAAGGGCCGGCGCCGCTGGACGATGCACTGGAAGGCCCCGCTGTACGCCTTCCAGATCGCCTTCGAAGGACGCCTCACCCCCACCAGCCACTGACCGTCAACAACCAAGACCAGCCGTTGATTGGACAGACCCGCACCCGGGGTCGCGCTGCACGACCTTGACGTCGATGACCTGGTTCTTGAAGCCCTGGTCGACCAGGGCTTTGTGGACGGTGTCACCGGTGTGCTCGGCGACCTGGTCCAGCAGGACGATGCCCGCGGTGTTGTCGTGGACGTTCGCGGCAAGGACGACGACCGCGACGACCAGGCCGAGGACGTCCACGGCCACGCCGCGCTTGCGGCCCGGCACCCGCTTGGCCGGATCGTAGCCGGTCGTGGCGGTGGGGACCCCGACGGCCACGTGGACACCCTGGGTGTCCAGGACCACCAGGGGCGGGTCCTCTCATCGGTGGGCGCGTTCATGGACCTGGCAGCGCATGAGCTCATGGATGACCTGGTCGGTTCCGTCGTCCCGCCAGGCGGCGAAGTAGTAGTACGTCGCACTCTTCTGCAGCAGGTCGTGTGGGAGGTGGGCCTACTGGCAGCCGATCCGACCCTGGTGGCGGATCGCGTTCACGGTCTCCCGCATGTCGTAAGCGACCTGATGACCGCTGACCAAGCGATGCCGGTCCTTCCACGCGGTGATCACCGGCGCGTCCGGACAGCACCGCGCGGGCTGCGGCCTCCGCGTCGACGGCGTCAGTCTTGCCACGCCTGCGGCGCAGAGCGCGGTCAGGCTGATTGACTTCGACGACCTGGATGCTCTCCTGGCTCGGGAAGCGTGTCAGTGCCGCTCCGTAGAAGCCTGTGCATTCCACTCCTGCTCGACGCAGAACACCGAAAGTGCGTGCCCAGGAGAGCAGTTGACGGCAACCGGGAACTCCTGGTGGGCCAGGAGCGCCCCGAGCGCGGTGACTACCGCGGCGACGTGCACATCCTTGTGAGTGTCCACGCCCAGGATCACGTCCTCCGCCCGCGGTTCCTCAGACAGCGCGGGCAGGGTCGGCTGGGTCATGCCGGTATCGGTCACGCGGCTCCTCAATCGGCACGGGGCTGTGGCCGACGCCGGATCGGTGACCTGTCAGAACTGTGACGGCGCCTTATGCGGCAAGGCCCTTGTCGGGACAGGCTCATCGGTCCGATGACAGCAGTCACCGCCCGGGACCACAAGCCGGCAGATCCTGGACAAGGCAGCCTGGGCCACCCGGCGATCTCCAGTACCTCCTCGACAGGTTCTGGCCTGCCGACAGTCACGCAGCAGGCGGACCGGCGGCAGCAGCCTGGGGCTGTCGATCGTACGCAAGTTTGCCGAGGCTGCCCTCCGACCCGTCAGGTGAACGGGCCCTCCAGCGTGAAGCGGCGCAGGTTTCGGGCGAACGCCTCAGCCTCGCCGGGCGCCCACGAAGCCAGGCTCGCCATGATGTGGGCCGCCAGCCGTGTGCGCAGCTCTTCTACCGCGCGTTCACCCTGTTCGGTGAGGACCAGCAGGTGTGCGCGCCGGTCGGAGGGGTCCGGTTGGCGGCGGACGAGACCGGCGGATTCCAGGCGGGAGCCCCGACGGGTGACGCCGGAGCGGTCGAGGCCGACGTCGGGGGCCAGTTCGGCGGCGCTACGGGGTCCGGTGCGGGCGAGTGCGCTGAGTACGGGGTACGTCAGTTCGTCCACCGCCTCGCCCATGCCCTCGGTCAGCTTCTTGTGCAGCTGCGCGCGAGTGGTGCGGCGCAACAGTATGCCCAGCACGTCGGCGATCTCATGTCCTACCTCGTTACTCATACCCGAAGAATAGCGTGCGCCGCGCACGCATTGAGTGCTACAGTCATTTCGAAGCGTGCGCGGCGCACGCATTCTCAAAGTTCTTGCCCTCGAAGGGAAGTTCCATGAACCGCACCGGCATCAAGGCCGCCCTCACCGACTTGATCTTCAACCGCGACCTCACCGTGGAGGAGGCCGCCGACCAGCACTTCACCTCCGAGTACCGGCAGCGCACCGATGGGCAGTGGGACGACCGCGCCGCGTTCATCAAGCACATCACCCATGTGCGCGGCCTCGTCAGGGAGGGCCGCGTGGAGGTCCACGACGAGCTGTACGAGGGCAGCAAGTACGCCGACAGGCACACCGTGTACATCACGAAGAAGGACGGCTCGACCGTGACCACGGAGGTCTACGTCTTCGCCGACCTCGCCCCTGACGGCCGGTTCAGCCGCATAGAGGAGACCACGTTGATGTTGCAGGGCTCTGATGCCGACCGCAACATCGGCAGCGCCCGCTAGTAAGTTCCTGCGTCCGTCTTCAACCACCACCGGGCGCCTGGGCGCGCTCCGCATGGTCGTCCGCCTCGGTCGACGCACCGCGCCGGCCGAAAACAGGTCACTGGCACGAGCGGGCGAACCTACGCGACCGCGACCAGTAACTGCCTGATCATGCAATCCGGACAGTGAATCACCCGACCTGGGCTGCGGCACCTATGGCTCGGGATTCTTCCGCTCGGACCACGATGAGGACGCGCAGGCCAGCCGGCCAGCCCCTCGACCCGGGGAGGGCCGACGATCGCCAGGTCGAGGGCGAATGCGAAGCGCTGGTCGAAGCTGTCGGGGCCGGCGTACGGCCGGACCGCGGCCAGCGCCGGCTAGGTGCCGGCCGGAACCTGGTCCAGAACGAGGGTCGGTGCGGTCTGCTGGGCGGCCTGCTGTTCCTGGGTGAGGCCCAGGGGCAGGTAGAAGATCGACCAGTGGGTCCACACGGCAGTGCGTCGCGAGTGCCGACCGCCAGCAGGCTATCGATCACGGTGTCGGCGTAGCGCAGCGTGCGGCGCCCGGCGGCGAACACTCCCGCGAACCTTCTGGCGGCGTCGCGTGAGAGAGCAGCGCCGCGCGGCAGAGGCAGCTCAGCTCCTTGAGCCTGTCGGGGAACGCGCTGAGCAGCAACTCATCGAGACAGTGCGCGAGGAGTTCGTCAGAGGCCAGTTCGAACAGGCGACTTCCTGGAGGCGTGCCAGCAGACAGTGTTGTGCTGCACACCGAGCCGGGCCGCTACGGCGTGCATGGTCACCCCGTCCAGCCCGTGTTCGTCGAGGACCGCCAGCGTGGCGGCGACGATCTCGCCCCGCGTCGCACCCATCCAACTTGCCCAACGGATAAGACTGAGAGGAAGTGGTTGTCATGCCCGACGTGCTCATCGCCGGGGCCGGCCCGGTGGGGCTCTGGCTCGCCGCGGAGTTACGCCTGCACGGGGTGGGGGTGACCGTCGTGGAACGCCGGGCGGCACCGGACGGACGGTCACGCGCGGTCGGCATGCAGGCCGGCACGCTGGACACCTTCGCCACCCGCGGCCTCGCGCAGCGGTTCATCGAACGCGGCACCCCGGTACCCACCGGCCACTTCGGCGCGGCGACCACCCGGCTGGACTTCTCCACAGTCGGGGCGGTGCACCCCTTCATGCTGGCGCTCGGCCAGTCCGTCACCGAACAGCTCCTGGAGGAGCACGCCGTCGCCGTGGGCACCCGAGTGCTGCGCGGGGAGGAGATCGTCTCGCTCACCCAGGGGCCGGACGCCGTCGAGGCGGTGATCCGGGCCGGCAGCACCCATCGGACCGTGCAGGCCCGCTGGCTGGTGGGCTGCGACGGCACCCGCAGCGCAGTACGCCAGGCGGCCGGCATCGACTTCCCCGGTCAGGACACCACCCTGACCGGGTGGCTCGCCGACGTCGAACTCGACGACCCGCCCACCGCGCCGCTCGCCGCCACCGGGCCGGCCGGTTCGTTCCTGGCCGCCCCGATCGGCGACGGCGTCCACCGACTCGCAGGCCTCTCCACGGCCACCATGCACCACGGCACCGGCGAACCGCTGACCCTGAAGGAGGTGCGCGAGCAGGCCCGCACGCTACTGGGACGGGACCTGGGCATCCGCAACCCCCGATGGCTCTCGCGCTACGGCAACGCCACCCGCCAGGCCGCGCGGTACCGGGCCGGACGGGTACTGCTGGCCGGGGACGCGGCCCACATGTTCTTCCCGGCCGGTGGGCAGGGCATGAACCTCGGCATCCAGGACGCCACCAATCTGGGCTGGAAGCTGGCCGCCACCCTCCAGGGCCGGGCACCCGACGGACTACTCGACACCTACGACACGGAGCGACGGCCGGCCGCCCGCGCCGTCATCGACAACACACGCGCGCAGCTCGCCCTGTTCGCCGCCGCGAGCCCGGAACAGATCGCGCTGCGCGAGGTCTGGTCCGCCGCACTCACCGAACCGCGGACCAACCGCCAGTGGGCCCGCCGGATCGCCGGATTCGACGACCCGCTCCCCGCCGACACCGAACCCGGCGCGCACCCGCTGAACGGCACCCGGCTGGCCGGCCTCGCCCTGGACTCGGCGCAGGCACCCACCGCCCACCCCTTGATGCACCACGGCCGACCACTGCTGCTGGACCTCGGCGGGACGCGGACGCCGTGCCCCGCGGGTGATCTGGAACAGCGCGCAGCCACCATCAACGCCGATGCGGCGCACCCGATCTGGAGGGACGTCACCGCCGTCCTGATCCGGCCGGACGCCCGGATCACCTGGGCCAGCACCGATACCGACCCGCAGCAGCGGGCCGCGGACTGCCTCACCGCCCTGCGCACCCTGCGCCGCTGAACGCCGCTCTGTGAGCCCGCCCGCCGAGCCCGCTCGGAGCCCCTTTCTTGCGGACCAGGCCGGATCACCGCGCGACTCCGGCCTCAGCCGGGGCACTCACATCCATGCGTGCGTCGCAAGGCGGGGCCACAGGCCAGAGCGCACGCACTCGCGATTGACGCCTTGGAATGGCAGGCCGCCGTGAGGCAGCGTAGGCCAGCGGAGGTCAAGGACGGGCTGTGGGAGCGGATCGCTCCGCTGTTGCCGGTGGTCGAGCGGCGTTTCCGGTATCCAGGGCGCAAGCGGCCGGATGACCGACAAGTGCTCAACGGGATCCGGTTCGTCCTGTACACGGGGATCCCCTGGGAGCTCCTGCCGCAGGAGCCGGGGTACGGCTCGGGGAGCACGTGCTGGCGCAGGCTGCGGGACTGGCAGGAGGCCGGGGTATGGCAGGCGCTGCACGACTTGCTGCCCGCCGAGTTACGGGCGGTACCAGCAACAACCGCGTCACTGGCACAGGGACGGAAAGCGGCAGTCTGCCACACCGATCGAGAAGAACTCGGGCTACGCCTTCCCGAACAACCAAGATGGGGTCCGCATGGACGAGACCAGGATCCACTGAACCACCGCGGTGACGTCGGGACGGCGATCCTGTCCGATCGCCGTCCCTGACCTCGATCTTTCGTGGCGGCTCGCTGGTCCATCCGGCGAGCCGTTTCGGATTGTTGCTCGGAGTGGAGGCGACCGCCCTCAATGCCGAATCGGGTGGGCGCCGGGTTCTACGGTTCCGAATGGGGGCCAGGCTGGCTGGGACGGACGGATTGACGGCCCGGCACACAGCACCGTCAGCGGGCCATCGCTCACCGCGTCCCCCCGCTCGGCCAGGCCCGGTTTGCGTACTTCTCGGAGCTGGGCAAAAGCCTTGGGGCTGGATTGGTGCTTGTCCAGCAGCGGCCGTTCCTCCTCAATGACCGTGCCGGTGTGTTCCTGGACTTGACTGGCCCCGGCCTCCGTCATGCGGAGGGTGTGGGCCAGGGGACCACCGGTGCGTGGCCCTCGATGTCGACCACCGACCCGGTCGGCAACCGGTCGTACAGCCACTTGGCGTCGGCCGTCCGCAGGCCGATCCAGCCAGACGTCAAGTCGAAGACACCCGGTGCCCTGCCGTCGGTGATCATGCCGAAGACGGCCGTCGTCGTTCCGTCGTTCGCGCGCAGCCGGATCACCCACGGCACCTTGTACCGGAAGCCGTCCGGCCTGCCGACCACCGCTCCGGACACCACGGTGACAGGCACCCTGGCGATCACGGTCATCCGTCCGGTCGGGGTCGGGGTGCGCACGAAACCGGAGGAGAGAGGCATGCTACGGCCGCCGGCCGCGAGAAGCCGCGACGAGAGATCCACCTCGACGGCGGGAGCCGGCTGCCGCGTGAGTGTGCCCGTCGGGCGCGTGGCCGGCACGTCCTGTCGTCCGGTACCCGACCCTCCAAGGTTCAGTACCAGCGCCAGGGCAACGGCCGCCACCGCGGCCGTCCCACCGAGAGCCGCGACCGTACGACGCAGACGCCTGCGCCGCTGGGCGAGGTGGCGGACGTCGGCGCCGGAGAACGGCGGCACCTGCTCGGCGGACTCGGCGATTTCACGCAGGCCGGTGGCGAGGTCATCGGACATGATCGTCCTCCCTCTCCCCGATTTCCGCGTATGCGTTGCCCAGCTCCCGCGCCAGCGCGGCCCGGCCACGAGACAGCCGGGCCTTGACCGTCCCCACGGGCGCACCAGTCTCGGAGGCTACCTGCTCGATGCTCAGGTCGCACAGATGGTGCAGTACCAACGCCATCCGCTGTGCCTCCGGCAGACGCCGCAACGCCGCGACCAGATCGGTGAGATGGGCGTACTGCGGCTCAGGGCCGGGAGTACTCTCGGGCGGCGGCGTCCGGCGCACCAGTTCCAGCCACCGTCGCGCCCGCCGCCACCGGCTCACCGCCAGCCGCATCGCCACGGTCCTGACCCACGCCTCGGGCGCCCCGTCGGCGAGGAAGTCCCGCCGCCGGTCCCAGGCCCGTACGAACGCCTCCTGGACGACGTCCTGCGCCTCCCCATGGTCCCCGGTGAAGGCGTAGAGCTGGCCGGTCAGCCGGGGGAACGCGGCGGCGTAGAAAGCGTCGAACTCATCCTCCGTCATTATTTTTCCTGGCGCCCCTTGCAACCCGGTGGTTCCTGCCGTGCGTACAGGTCCCGTACGTCGCACATCGAAACACACCGCAGAGGGATCACGATGACCAGCACCAGAGCCACGTTCACCCAGACTCCCTCTCCGCGTGGGGACTTCACGGCCTACGCCACCGAAGCCTGGCCCCGCCTCCTGCGCACCGCCCGCCTCCTCACCGGCGACGCGGACGAGGCGGCCGGCCTGGCGAGGACGGCACTGGCGCAGACGTACGCGCGCGGACGGAGGGTGCCGCGGGACGACGCCGACTTCTATGTGCGGCGGACATTGGTACGGCTGCACCAACGCCACCGTTCGACCCGACGGCATCGCCGACTCACCGCGCTCGGACAGACGTTGGCGGATCTGCCCGTCCGACAGCGAGTCGTGCTCGTGCTGCGCCACGGCGACGGACTCGCCGAGTCGGAGATCGCCGAGACGCTGGGCTGCTCGCAGGGCGCGGTGACGTCGTACGCGCGGCGAGGGCTGGTCGCCCTGAGCACCCGGGCCCTCGGGGAGGTACGCCCATGACCCGCGCCGAGATACGTCAAGTCGACCTGCGACGCGTCGAATTAAGTGAGTTGTTCGCGGCGGAGGTCCGTGATCTGGTGCCGCCGCCGGTGCCGCTGGCGGAGATCGAGTGCGAGGGACGAGCGTGGAGAAGGCGGCGGCGGGTTCGGCGGCTGACGACACTCGTTGTGCTGCTCGGGACGATCGCCTGCGTCGTCGTACCGCGCGTGACCGGGAGGACAGCCTCCGGAGCACCGACGCCCTCCACCAGTGCGGCTTCGACCGTACGGGTCGTTGCGGCGGGCGAGCATGTACGGCCCTTGCCCAATGTGGAGTTGTGGCTGGCCAAGGACGGGGAACACTGGTCGGCGGCGCCGGGGCTGGTCCTGGCGCCCACAGGACGGGCCGGGGGCAAGGCCTCGGTGACCATGACGGTGCTGGGGACGGGCAACCGTTATCTCATGACCGGCACCTACCGGGGCCCGACGCCCGCGGCCCGCGTGACCTTGCGCGCGCCGTTCGGCACGACCTCCGGCACGCTGCTGACACTCGCGGGCAGCCCCGGCTGGAGCGCGTGGTACGCGACGGGCGAACTCCCCAAGGGCAAAGAACAGTTGCTGAAGGCGCGTGTGACGATCCACGACGCACGGGGCTCAGTCGTGACACAGGGCGGGGTGGGCCGGTGAGCAGCACGACGGACGCACCCGTTCAGAGCGACGAGAAGCCCGTACGTCATCGTCGCCGGATCCCTTTCCGCGTCCGCGCCCGGCGCCGCCGCGCCCGCTGGATCCGCCGCGCACTCATCGCCGTACTGGTCTTCCTCCTGGCCCTGTGCACCGCTGCCGTCGTCGCGTATCAGCTGACGGTCATCCCCGCCCCGCACCCGGAGACGGTCATCCAGAGCACGGTGTTCCTGGACACGAACGGGCAGTACCTGTGCCGACGCGGCCCGGTGGACCGGCAGAACGTGCCCCTGTCCAAGGTGCCGCGCGAGGTGCAGGACGCGGTGATCGCGGCGGAGAACCGCTCCTTCCGCACGGACTCGGGCATCTCACCGACAGCGATCCTGCGGGCCGCCTGGTCCACGCTGAGCGGCGCGGAACGGCAGGGCGGCTCGACGATCACGCAGCAGTACGTGAAGAACGCGCTGCTCACCCCCCAGCAGTCGCTGTCCCGCAAGGCGCGCGAGGCGCTGATCGCCCTCAAGCTGGACCGCACCCGCTCCAAGGACGCGATCCTCCAGGGGTACCTGAACACCGTGTACTTCGGCCGGGGCGCAGCCGGCATCGAGTCCGCTGCCCGCAACTACTTCGGCGTCGGCGCGAAGGACCTCAGCCTCTCCCAGGGCGCCGCTCTGGCGGCGATCATCAACCTGCCGTCGTACTACGAACGGGTCGGCGCGGACGCCAAGGTGACGGCGACGCTGCAGAAGCGGTGGGCGTGGGTCCTCGACGGCATGCGCGGCGCGGGCACGATCACGGCCGAAGAGCGGGCGTCGGCCCTCTTCCCGGCGTTCCGTTTCTATCCGCCGGGCGACACCGACGGGCAGCGCCAGTACCTCATCGACGCGGCGGCGGCCGAGGCGGCAGACCGACTGGGTATCAGCACCGACCAGTTGGCGCGCGGCGGGTACACGGTCCGCACGACTTTCGACATCGACACGCAGGACGACATCGCGCAGCAGATGGGCCAGGCTCCGCCGCCCGCCAAGGGGACACGCCTGCACACGGCCGTCGTCGCGATGATCCCCGGCGACGGCGCGATCCGCGTCCTCTACGGCGGCGCGGACTACGCCAGGCAGCCCTTCAACGACGCCGTCGCCGGGGCGGTGGAGGCGGGCAGCGCCCTCGCTCCGCTACGGGCCACCAAGCCCGGCGCGGTCGCGGCCGCCTCCCTCGTCAAGACCCCGACCCCGACCCCGCTGCAGATGGCCTCGGCGTACGCGACGGCGTCGGCGCAGGGGACCTACGCGAAGCCGTACACGGTCGCGAAGATCAGCCGGGGCGGCCACACCCTCTACGCGGCCCGCCCCGAGACCCGCGACCTCCTGCCCCTGGGCACCGCCCACCCGGCCTCCACGGGCGTGACCAGCTACACCGGCACCGCGGGGTCCGGCGCCACCGCCACCCGCACCCTCTGGCACACCGAGTCGGACCGCCGATTCTCCGTCACCGTGGCCCTGTTCGCGGAACACCCGGCGAAAGGCAAGAGTGCGGCGACTCCGGCCCACCTGCCCGACGCGACGGCGGCAAAGGGGTTCGCAGCCGGGGTGGCGGTGCGGGTGCGGGAGAAGGTGACAGGCGGGTGAGAGGAAGATGAGGCGTGTGGCCAGGCTCTCACTGGCCTCAGCTCTTCGGGGTGATGGATCTGTCGTTTCGCTGACGGGCAGTCATCTGTCGCAGTAGTCCGTCTGGCATGCGATATGCGGATGGGGGCGGGCTACAGCGGGGGCACGTCAGCGCCGTGAGGCCGTGCGTCTGGAGGCTGCCGCGTTGTTCGGCGAAGGGATCAAGCCTCCGGAGGTCGCCCGGCAACTGCGAGTGAGCTGCAAGTCGGCCTACCAGTGGCACCCGCATGGAAGCAGGGCGGGGTGGCGGCGTTGGGGCTCGCGCGGGCCGAATGGGCCGCGTTGCAAGCTGTCCGTGCGGTGCCAGGAGAAGCTGGCCCGCGCGCCTCGACCAGGGGCCGGCCGCCCATGGCTGGGAGGAGCACCAGGTGTGGACCGATGTGCGGGTGGCCATGCTGATCGGCAGGAAGTTCCACGTCTCCTCCAGCGTCTCGGGCGCCACCCCGGCTCACGCGTCGGCTCGGCTTCGCCCCGCAGGTCCCCGCGCGGCGTGCCGCCGAACGCCACGAGCGGGCCGTGGCCGCGTGGAGGGAGGCGACCCGGGCGGAGGTAAAAGCATCAGGGCGGCCTGCGATGGACGGATCTGCTTCGAGGACGAAACCGGGTTCACCCGCAGGCCGCCGAAGGGGCGCACATGGGGACGCCGCGGCATCACCCCGGTCGTGAGGGTCTGCGGTCGAGGCTCGGGGAGGGTCTCGGTCGCCGGGCTGCTCGCGATGCGCCCGGGCTCGTGCACTCGGCTGTGCCATCGGTTGCGGCGCCATACCGGACGCAAGGGCGAACGCCGTAGTCTGTCTGAGCGCGACTACATCGGTCTGATCGACGGCGTCCACCAACTGGTCAAGTCGCCGATCGTGCTGGTCTGGGGCAACCGGGCGAGCACGTGTTGGTCGTCGGGGCGAGCGGCGGCGTCGGCACCGCCTTGATTCCGCTGCCGGCCGCAGCGAAGGCCCACGTGACCGCCACAACGACCGACGCCGACACCGACGTACTGCGCGAGCTCGGCGCAGCCGAGATCATCGGCTATCAGCAGGCGGACTACCCCGCCGGCATCGACGTCGCAGTCGACGCGGCCCTGCCGGGCGACCGCCTGACCGGCCTGGCCGCGGCGCTGCGTCCCCGCGGCCGCCTGCTCACCATCACCTGTCCGGTGCCGGCGCCGGAGCTGATCGGCCGTGACGATGTCGGGATGCACTTTGTCCTCGACATGGACGGCGACCTCGGCGGCACGCGCGAAGTCGGCGACGCAGCCGTGCGTGGAGAACTGCGTGCCACGATCGGACACCGGTACCGGCTCGACCGCGGCCCGCAGGCAGCGCTGACTTCATCCGCGTGCACACCACGGGCAAGCTCGTCGTCACGAGGTAACCGTGCATGTCGGCACGAAGGACGTCCCATCGGCGCCTCGCGGCCACGAGCAGGCGAAGCGCCGATGGGAGAACCCTCAACGTCCTGCCAGAACCTACAGGGGCCCAGAGCTTGAACCACAGCAGGCGACACCGAGCCCTGCGGACCCCACAGCCAACCCCGAAAGCCGAACGAGCCGTTCGCGCCGCTGGGCAACAGACGCTCGCGAAACTCACCTGCAAAGCCGGTCCGACGGGAGTTTTTCGCCGGAGAAGGTTCTGAGCACACCGTAGAACGTTTACGAGAAAGTCCTTTGCCAGACGAAGTTCACAGAAGTGTCGACAGCAGTGGGTGGGAGCTGGCGAGGAGGAGCAGGCCCAGTGAGGCTGCTGCGAATGGCACGATGCGTAGTGGGCTGACCAGTAGGAAGCCGGCGTGTAGCAGGACAGCCACGGCAAGGGTGACGGGTGCGGGGAGCAGGCCGAGCGTGGCGAGTCCGAGGGTGAGTTCTCCGGCGGCTGTGGCGATGGCGGTGGCTTTGCAGACGGCGCGTAGTGCGGGGTGGATGAGAAGTGCGCCCAGTGCGGCCTGCCGTGGCCAGGGGAGGAAGTCACGGTTGCCTGCGGCGGCCTGGGCGGCGTTGTAGGCCAGGTTGTCGATGAGAACACCGCCGTTCATGAAGTGCCGCGACCGCAGTTTTCGGATGCCCGCGACCAGGTACAGCTGTGCGGCGAAGAAGGAGGCGATGGCCCCGGCCGCCGCCGTCCACGCCGGGCCGCCCGCCGCCCAGGCCGCGCCTGCCACGATGAGGCAGCCCGCGAGCAGCGCCAGGCACACCCCGGCGTACCGGACGCCGGCGTGGCGCCGGTTGGCGAAGATCAGCCTCAGGACGACGGCGGCACACGCGCCGAGGGCTGCTGCCGTGCCGCGCCCAGGAGCGCGCCATGCGCCGAGGCACGTCACCGCCAGGATCACCCCCGCCGCGAGCATGACGCGGGCGAGGCGGCAGTAGTCGGCGAATGCGGCGGAAGGTGTCCAGCCGTGGCCCATGCGGTAGACCCGGCCTTCGGGATAGTGCCGGGAGACGGTGCGGCCGTCGGCCATGACGATGCCGGCGTGCCACATCACGGCCGTTGCGAGCAGCAGGCCCGCGGCGCACACTGCGGTGTTCACAGTGCCGTCCGCAGCGCGTCGGCCAGGATGCGGAGCTCGTGCCCGGCGGGCAGCCGGGTCAGCCGCAGATGGTGCCGGGCCGGGTCGTAGAGCACCTGCCATCCGCCGTCGGAGCCGATGATCAGGCCCCGCAGCGGCGTGTCGATGGCGCCGTCGGCCAGGAGGTTCCGCAATTCCGGGGCGGTGAGAAAGTGGCCCGTGGGAGAGATCCGCAGCTGGTGTACCGGCAGGACGGTGGGGTTGTTGGGCCCGGACCACAAAAAGCCCTTGGACGAGTCGGAGTACATACCCCAGGAGAACGGGCGGTTCGGGGAGATGTGCACTCCCCACACGACGAACGCGACCAGCAGCGGCACTGCTGCAACGGTCAGCGCGGTGGCGCCCCACGTAGGCATGTCAGGTCCCCCGTTCACCGGCCAGGCCGGTAGACCGACACGTGATAGGGACAACCGTCCCTAAACGGCGACCCGGCCCAGTTCCCGTACCGCTCCCGCAGCTCCAGCCCGGCGGCCCGCGCCATCAGGTCCAGCTCGCCGACACCCGCGTAGCGGAAGGAGACATGGACGTGCTCGTCGTCGCTCCCGTCGGCTGGTGTGATCACGTAGTGCGAGTCGTATCGCTGAGCAGCACGGTCAAACAGGCGGTGGAGCACGACCAGATCTTCGCTCCGGTTGCGCACCACGCGCGCCTTCGACCACTTCGGGTCGACCAGGACCTCGGGAACAATCGCGTCCAGGACGAACGCGCCGTCGGTGCCGATCAGCCGTGCGGCATGGCGAAAGCACCTCAGCTGGTCTTCCTGAGTGGGGAGTTCGAACAACGTCCCACCCGCGACGAAGACCACGTCGACGGTACGCCCGTCTGCCGGCAGCCGGGTGAAGTCGCCGATGGTCACGGGGATTCCGTCGCCCCCGGGCTTGGCTGTCAGCCGTGCCACCATGTCGGGCGAGGCATCGACACCTTCGACCCGGACGCCGCGCCGAGCCAGCGGCAACGCTATCCGCCCAGTGCCCACGCCCAGTTCCAGCGCGGCCCCGGAACCGATGAGGCGGACCAGGAAGTCGACGGTGTCAGTGGTCAGTCTTTCTTTCCCGAACCAGGCGTCATAACGGTCGGCGAACCGCTGTGTGTACGAGGAGCCCGCAGCGGACTCCGCCGGGCCGGGGGCCTGAGAGGACACGGACACAGGCTTCTCCAGGGGACATCGGGGCAGGACGGGCGCACAGCGGGCCGTTCACGGTCAGCCGAGCGGGTGCGGCAGGTGTCGCCGGGCGGCTCCGCCGGGCGGTGCCGCCGGGGCCGGTTCCGTCACGGGCAGGCGCCGGGCACCGGGGGCCACCACACGCACCACCACCGGCTCGCCGTACCCCGCTCCAGGGGCGGAGGTGTCCACCGCGACGACGTCCTCGCCGGTCCGTTCGGCCAGCAGGTGCGGCACCGCCCCTGTCCCCGCCGCCGGAGCCTGTGCGGGCCAGGGTTCACCTGCGGAGCCGTGCAGGAGAGGGGCGAGGCTGTCCTGCCGGTGGAAGGTGTGCAGGGCGTGCTCCAGCGGGCCGCGCGGCTGCCGCCGCGGCCTGTGTTCCCGCATCCGGGCCCACGCAGCACCGGCGCTCGCGGTGCCCATGCTCCAGCGGACCATCAGCGCCTCGCGGACGGCGGACGCCACGGCCGGCACCGGATCCCCGGCGGCGGCACGGGCGCCGAAGCTCTGCTGTGTGCCGTCGTCTGCGTGCAGACACGCCACCACACATATGGTGCTCGCGGGGCCGGGCAGCAGCAGGCAGCGCTCCCGCAGCCCCAGCACGTCCAGTGCCCGTCGCAGCTCCTCGCCGAGCGGGGCCGGGCCGGGCGGCGCCACACGGGGAGCGTCGTTGTACCAGGCATGCCAGAACAGATCGCGTTCGAGAATCTCCAGCGCTGCGTGCTCACGCGCCTGCGCGGCGGTGCGGTGCGCCGCGAGCCCGGTGGAACCTGGGCGCAACGGCGCCGGGCAGCCATGAGGCGGGCGGTGCGCCAGATGGACGGCACACGCCGGCACGAGCACCTGACCACCGTGGGTCAGCGACTCACCGGCCACCCAGGGCAGTGCCATCTCCCTCACATCCGCGCCGCGCCGCAGCTCCGGCCAGGCCCACGGATCCAAGGCGGGCCGTCCCTGCCGCCGCAGCGACGCGTACGACGTAATCACCGTCTCATCCTGCGCCCGGTGCCCGGCGAGGACACTGTGCACCCTCTCCAACAGCTCGCCCCGGGCCCGCTGTACGACGTCCGAGCGGTCGGTGCCGAGGGCCGACCCGATGATCACCGGACGTCCGGCGGCCGCTTCGTTCTGCTTGAACGCACGGCTGCGCGCGGCGGTCCTGCCGAGCACGATCCAGGGCGCGTCGGGGAACGGGATGAGTACCTGGACCGGCCAGTCGGGGAGACCGACCGGCTGGGTGCGGCGAGTGGTCGAAGACTGCGGCTCGCCACGCGCGGCGGCGGTGCGGCCTGTCAGAGGCGGCAGATTGCCCCCTGAGCCCACGCTGGCGCCCCTGCCCACGGCACCCGCCGCAAACACCGCCTCGGCCTGCTCAAGCAGCTCCCGGCCAGTATCAGTCAATACCGTGCTCCGGCTGCGCAAGGTGGCCGTGCCCCTCCTGCCTTGGTCCAGCAGGCGGGCATGGCGGGCGCGTACGGCCGCCCCGTCCGGCAGCCGCTGGTACAGCAGCACACTCCGGGCCAGTACTACGACCTGCTGGAACAGGCCGCCCAGCGGACGCGGGTCGGCGCGCAACGGAGTGCTCAGCAATTCCTCAGCGCCGGTCGCCCCCAGAAAGGGAACGGAGACCGCGGCGGCATTGCATCGATTGTGCGTGCCCTCGTGCACCAGTGCCTCCGCGAGCCGGAACCGGCCCTCCAACCCGTCAGCCTTGTCGGTCAGCCGCCGGCTGTTGACGAAAACAGCACCGTGCACGGTGAAGTCGGTGAACCCCTCGACGCTCCGGCCGCCGAGCAGAGCCACCTGCCGTAGCGTCACCGCCAATTCGGCGTACATCTGCGGCCAGGCCGCGCGTAACGCCTGGCACGCCTCCTCGAAGACCCCGAGCTGCTCGGCACTCCAGTCGACCAGCCCCACCGTGCGTGCGGCGTGGCGGTCGTCAGCCTCGCGCGCCCCGCCAGGCGCAGCGACCTCACCGGCGGGTACGGGAGTCTGGCGCAGCGCCCGCAGCACGCTCTCCTCCAGATGCTCCTCCCCGGGAGGCGCCAGGTCCACGGCCCACGCTGTGCCCTCGGCCGTGCACCGGGCCCGGGCCGCACTGTGCCGGGCCCGAAGCACCACCGCGCGGACCTGCTCCATGGCACGAGCCGGGTCCGCAGGCGACGCTCGCTCCCGCCCTGACCGCTGCAAACGATGGGCTGTGGCATGCAGCCCGGGGTAACGCAGATCGTTTTGCTGCCACGTTCCCTCGCCGCAGCCCGCCTTTGCCAGACAGCCGGCCACCAGGTCGTTCAAGCGGCCCTCGTCGCACGCCGCGCGCCCGGCATCCGGTTCGATCCGCACACACACTCCTCGCTCATCGTCCCAGCGGAGCGTTCTCAACGGTGGCCGAACCGGCGAAGCACGGTCCGGCCAACGACAGTTTCGGCAAGGCGGTCAATCCTCGTCAGGGATGTCGATCATCAGGGCGAACTCGGGAAGCTCTTCCTCACCCACGATCTCGACCTCAAGTTCACGGGTCTCTTCCATCGTGTCCTCCTCACTCCAGCGGAAGTGCCACCTCACCAGACGCGGCACAGGCACGGACCGACGGTGGCATCCCGGAGCAGGTAAGACAACGGCGCCTATCGGACAACGTGGTGAGCGCTGGACCATGCATTTCCAGAACACGCCTGCACGTTGACACCACCACTGAACGTAATCCGGGAGCCGCTGCCCAGCGCGCGCAGTCCGCCCCAACAGCCGCAGACCCCACCTGCGACGGCCCAACCGTTCGCTGGACTCGATGACTTCGCGGGCGATTTCGCGGGCGATGCGGACTCCAATGCGCTTGCCTCGTAACCATTTCCACAGGTCCTGGCAGTCGTAGGCATTGTCCGCGTGGAGGCGCAGGGGTTTGAACTACCTGCCGCGGTGCGGGTCGTGTCTCGTTTGGTAACCCGCCGCCATGGGCTTCAGACCTTCGCTGTCGTGGGTGTTGCCTGCCGAGACGCCGACGACCAGGGGCAGTCCGTTCGCGTCCGACAGGACGTGCATCGTGGAACCCGGCTTGCCCCGGTCCACGGAGCTCGGACGGCGGTGAGCGGTCGGCTTCGAGACGCCGAAGCACGGCGGCAACGCCTGCCAGGCGCAGCCGCTGACCAATACATAGACGATCCCGGCGAACAGGGTCTCACCAGGCGTGTCCTGCGTCCCACCACCCTGCGGCCGAACCCTCGACGGACGGATCAGCGGCTTCGCGATCTCCCACAGCCCGTCCGGAACGATCCAACTCCACGTACCCCGCCCCATACACAGCCCAACGACCGCCTCACCATGTAGGACACGGTCTTATGGGGCCGGTTCTCCGCATGCGGGCGAACCGCTTGCCGAAAATGGCAGGCCGGTGCCCACCGGCCGATACGTGCGACTGACGACCGCCCCGCCTGCCCGCCGGGATGGTGTGTCAGAGGATGGCGAGGCGGTCGACCAGGAGTTCCACTCTCTGTTCGGTGTGCTCCGGGGGGAGTCGTTGGGCTCGGGTCAGG
>NZ_MLYN01000059.1:0-2499 GCF_001866675.1 Streptomyces sp. MUSC 14 | reverse complement strand
GTGGAGATCTGTCAAGCACAGTGCACTCATGGAGTCTGTTGCTCTGTGGTCCCTGCGGTGTCGGTCCAGATTCGGCGGCTGTACCAGCCTGGCGGACGTGTCCGGCGTTCGCGCAGTTCGGCGAGCTCTCGCTGGTCGGCGTGGGCGATGAGCCTGTGTGGCCAGCAGCTTTCCCGGCGGACGGTGATCCATCCGCAGTTGATCCAGGCGTAGAGGGTGGAGGTCGTCATGTCGAGCTCGGCGGCCAGGTGTTTGAGCCACCATTCGTCGGGGCCGGGTTCCTCGCCGGGTGGGGCGGGACGGTGCCGGTGAACGCGGCCGGCGAGGCAGTCCAGGCGGCGCATGAGGTCGTGGACGGTGGCTGCGGAGATCCGCTTGCCGCCCTTGGCGGGCCGAAAGCCATCGGCTTCGAGGTGGTCGGCGATCCTGCTCGCGCCGATGCCCTGGCCTGCGAGTTCGCGGATCCGAGTGGTCAGCTGCGGGTAGTAGCTGAGCTGTTCCAGCCGCTGGACCGGGCGGACGACCTCGCCCATGGTCGTGGTTCCGCCGGCCCAGACGATGGCGACCTGGACTCGCTCGCTGATGCCGAGCACGGTGACAACGACCTTGTCGACGACCGCGCGGACGATCTCTTTGCGGTCGGCGGGTGTGGTGCTCTGCGCGTGCCACAGGCCCTCGATATCGCCGGCCAGAGCGGTGATGGTCTCCCGCTCGGCCGAGGTGAGGGTGCGGGGGCTGCTGCGGGTGAAGCGGTCGTACTCCTCCTGGAGTCGCTGCTGGGCGGCGAGCGCGTCCTCCCACTCCTTCTCCAGTTGCCGGACGACCAGGCGGTTCTCCGGTTCGGCGAGGTGATGGCTGCGGCGGGCGCGGTCGGCCGTCTGCGCGGCGCGTTCGAGTCGCAGTGACCACAGTCGCTCCAGCTCGGCCCGCTCGGCCAGGACCTGGTCGGCGGCGTGCAGGGACACCTCGACGGCGGCGGGCGTCAGCGCTGCCAGGAGCTGTTGCTCGACGAAGGCGTCCACGCAGGCGGAGTTGAGCAGTTGGCAGTTCTTCTGCGCTCCGTAGTTGGTCGCGTCCCGGCAGCACACGTACTCGGGCAGGGCCTTGCTGTGCTGCGTGTGGTAGCGCATGGTCATGCGCCTGTTGCAGCGTCCGCAAGAAACCAGGCCCGCCGCGAGGGCGGGGCCGCCCCGGACAGAGCCCATCGCTTCGGCGACAGCCCGGTTGGCCGCCAACTTCGCCTCGTTCGCCTCGAACTGGGCGATGGTGATGTAGGCGGGCAGGACGTTCGGGATCACCACATGCCATCCGTCCCGGGAGCGGACGACCCGTCCGGTGCCGGGGCGGGCCGGGTCCTGGCGGCGCGAGTCGACCCGGCGCCGCCCGTAGGCGTAGATGCCGGCATAGGCGGGGTTGTGCAGCAGGGTTTGCAGCGTCATCCGGTTCGGCCTTCGCCACTCCAGGGTGCCCTTGTCCGGTCCCTCGCGCAGCCGGATGCCCAACTGGATGTCGTGGTCGACGAGATACCGAAGTACTGCGTGCAGCGTCCCGAGCCGTTCGAACTGTGTGAAGATCAGGCGGATGACGGTCTGCACCTGCTCGTCCGGGTCGAAGGCAACCTCCCCGGACGGGCGACGGAGGTAGCCGCTGGGCAGCGGGAAGGCCAGCTCGCCGCGGCGGGCCTTGTTCAGGCGTCCGCTCCACATCCGCTGCTTGATCAGGTGGAGTTCGGCCTCGCTCATCGTGCCCTTCAGCCCCAGCAGCAGCCGGTCGTTGTACTCGCCCGGGTCGTAGACCCCGTCGGTGTCCGCCAGCACCGCACCCGACAGGGCACACAGCTCGATCAGCTGGTACCAGTCCCGGCCGGAACGGGCCAGCCGGGACATCTCGATCCCCAACACGAGACCGACGTGATCCAAGCCGATCTCGGTGACCAGGCGCTGGAAGCCAGTGCGTGCCACCGCGCTCGAGCCCGATCTGCCCAGGTCCTCGTCGATCACCAGGACACGGTCGGCCTGCCAGCCCAGCGTGACCGCCCTGTCGACCAGGGCGTACTGCAACCGGGTCGACTCCTGGTGATCGACCAACTGCTGGCGCGTCGACTGCCGGACATAGACCACCGCAAGACGCTGCAGGTGACGATCGTCGATCTTGCTGCCGGGACGCTCCCACGGCATCACCGAGGTCATCGCGCGTCCCGTTCACTCACCGTCACGGAGACCGTCAACGCGCGGCTCGCCAGCCGCACCAACTGCCCGACGACCACCTGCCGGTTCGCTTCCGGCAGCGCAGCCCACACCTGCTCGTCCGGAACCACCCGCACTGTTGTCTGGGGCCGACGTCACTGTCGTCGGGCATGCCGACTCATTCCCCTCGTCGCTGATCCGGCCCCGCAACCGATGGGCCACAGCGACCAACCGCTGCAGACCCTCACGACCGATTATCGGCGTCTCCGTACTGCTTTGACTATCCATAAGCGCAGTGTGCTTGGGCGATTGA
>NZ_MLYN01000058.1:0-117683 GCF_001866675.1 Streptomyces sp. MUSC 14 | reverse complement strand
TCCGCGACATCAGCGAACGCAAAGCCGCCGAACAACGCATCAACGAGCTGGCCGCCCTCGTCGAGTCCTCCCAGGACGCCATCCTCGCCAAGACCCTCGACGGACACATCACGTATTGGAATGCCGCCGCCCAGCGCATGTACGGCTACACCGCCGCCGAGGCCATCGGCCGCCACGTGAGCTTCCTGGCCCCGGCCGCCTGCCGGGACGATGTCGACGCGCTCCTCGACCGGCTGCGGCACGGGGAGAAGGTCGAGCACTACGAAACCCTCCGGGTCACCAGCTCGGGCCTGCTGCTGGACGTCGACGTCACGCTGTGGCCCACCCGCACCGCCGACGGCACGGTCAACGGCGTGTGCGCCATCGTCCGCGACATCAGTGACCGCAAGCAGGCCGAGGCCCAGCTCACCGCCCTCTACGAACAGCAGCGGCACATCGCGCTCACGCTCCAGCGCAGCCTCATGGGCACTCCCCCCGACCTCCCCGGCCTGGCCGCCGCCTACCGCTACCGGGCCGCCACCCAGGGCGCCGGAGTGGGCGGGGACTGGTTCGACCTCATTCCCCTCGGCGCCGGGCACGTCGGGATCCTGATCGGCGACGTCATGGGCCGCGGTCTGGAGGCCGCCGCCGTCATGGGCCAGCTGCGCTCCGCCGCCCACGCTCTGGCCACGACCGGCATGGAGCCCCGGCAGCTGATGCAGGCCCTGGACACGTTCGTCGCCGGTCTGCACGTCCCCGACCAGCTCGTCACCTGCTGCTACCTCGTCATCGCCCCGGACACCGGCGCGGTGACCCTCTGCTCGGCCGGACACCTGCCCGTCCTCGTCGCCGCTCCCGGCCGGCAGGTGAGCGCCCTGCCCGCGCCGGTCAGCGCACCACTGGGCGTGGGCGGCATCCCTCACCAGCAGAACTCCGTCGTCCTGCCCGCGGGCTCCACACTCGTCCTCTACACCGACGGACTGATCGAGACCCCCGGCAGCGACATCGAGCACCGGCTCACCGAGCTGACGACCGCCCTCGACCGCGTCCTCGCCACCACCGGCGACCTGGAGACCGCCGCCGAACACGTCCTCACCACCCTGCTCCCCGACACCGAGGAACACACCGACGACGTCACCCTGCTCCTGGCCCGCCTCCCCGTGGCGCCGCTGGCCATCGCCGGCACCGACCTGCCCGCTCTTCCCTCCTCCGTGCCCGAAGCACGCGCGTTCGTCGGCGAGATCCTCACCTCCTGGGGCAGCACCTACCGCGCCGACGACGTACAGCTCCTGGCTTCCGAGGTCCTCACCAACGCCGTCCTGCACGCAGAGGGCCCTCTTCACCTGCACATGCGCCGCGACACCACCGAGCTCGCCGTCGAGATAAGCGACCGCAGCCCCCATCTGCCCCACCCCCGCCTGGCGGACGTCGAGGACGAGTCCGGCCGCGGCCTCCTGCTCGTCGACGCCCTCGCCGACAACTGGGGGGTACGCCCCACCGAGGAGGGCAAGACGACCTGGTTCACCCTGTCCCTGGGCAAGACGGTGCAGGACCCGGCGGACACCTGAGTACAGCGACGGGCGGTTCACGCCTCCGGGGGGCGGCCTTCGGTGCCGTCGTCGTACCGGCACACCGGCGGTGGCGGGCCGCCCCCTACGATCTGTCCATGCGAGGGTGGACGAAGAGCCTGGACGCCGCTGGTGTCCGGGACCCCGGGTTGCGTGCCGACTACGACCGTCAGCGGCAGCTGGTACGGCGTTTCAGGCGCAGCGCGTACCTGGCGGCCAGGCTGCTCCTGCCGCGGCCGTTGCTGGCGCACGTGGTGGCGGCGACCGCCGTGATGCACCACGGGGACAACGTCCTGGACACCGGGCCCCTGCCACAGCGCGAGGCGGCGTGGGCGTCCTGGGAACGGCAGGTGCGCGAGGCGTTGCGGACGAGGACGAGCGACGACTCCCTGCTCCGGGCGTTCGCACACACCGTGTCCGCCCATCCACGGCTCGGCGGCATCGTGGAGAGCTACCTGACCACCGCCACCGCCGAACTGCGTTTCACGGGCTTCGCGACCGAGGCCGACTTCCAGGCCTATGTGGACGCCTACTCGTACCCCGCCTTCATGCTCGTGGCGGGACTGCTCGCGCCGGAGGGCGACGATCTGCGGTACCGGACCGCATGCCGGACCTTCATCGAGGGCAGTCAGCGGCTCGACTTCGTGAACGACCTTGCCGAGGACGTGCGGGAAGGGCACGTGGGCGTCCCGGTCGAGACGATGGAGCGGTTCGGGGTCACCGCGGACAGCCTGGCCGCCGGCGTCGGCGGCCCGCCCCTGCGGGAGCTGGTGACGGAGCAGGTGACCACCGCACGCACCGCCCTGCTGGCCGCGAGGGACCTTTCGGCGCTGACCGGGGCCGACGGCCGACGGCTCGCGGGTGCGCTGGTGGAGATCGAACTCCTCACGGCGAAGGCGGTGCTCGCACGGGGCGCCGGGGTACTGCGCGGTTCCGCGAACCCGCCACTGGGCGGCACGCTCCGCGTTCTCGCGCGCCGATGACGAACGCCGTACCTCACGACGGGCAATCGCCGTTGTGTTACTTCTCTTTGACGGAGCATTTTCTCCAACTTTTCTGAATTCAGAGCGAGTTCAGAGGCATACCTGCGGCCGGCGAACAGCCTTCCGCATTCCATTGACCTGAACCCGTCAAGTCTGCTTTGCTTCTCCGCGTCTGACAGGGCATCACCAATTCGGCCAGCAAGAAGTCGCAGTGCGCACGCTTGTCACTGCCTCTTTCATTCGTCCGGTCCAGGACGAGAGTTCCCCCGCGCATCACGACGCCGTGCGTGAGTTTCCCCAGCCGCCGGGCACATCGCCCGTGCGGTCACCCGGCGCGGGCTCGGGCCTCTCCTCCTGCTCCACGACGGAACCGGCGTCGACGCCGGTGGCCGGCTGCGGCACACCCGGTGATGCGCCCCGTCGGCGTCCCGTTCAGCTCACCTCCGCCGGACCGACGGCGGAGGTCCGTGCGAAGAAAGGGCCCCAACACCCATGGGCAGACCCCACATACGCGGTGCAGCCCGCGCGACCCTGACCGGTCTCGCGTCGTTGTCCCTCGTCACCGGCGTGGCACTCGCCTTCGTACCCCAGGCGGCAGCCGCCACCCAGACCACGGCTCACACCACGAGCCCCGACCCCTACAGCCCTGCCTACCAGCACCCCTACCGGCACGGCGTCATACCGACCCTCCGGCAGAACGCCAGGATGAAGTCATGGGCGGCCGACCAGCCGGCCGCCACCACCGCGACCGGACCGGAGACGCTGTCCTACGGCGGCGGCGTCGACGGCATCGGCGTCCAGAGCGGCCACTCCAAGGTCTACCTGGTCTTCTACGGCTCGCAGTGGGGCACGCAGAGCACCAACGGCAACGGCGACGCCACGTTCTCCGGAGACCCGGACGGCGCGGCCCCGGTCACCCAGGAGATGTTCAAGGGCATCGGCACCGGGAACGAGCTGTGGTCCGCGGACCTGACCCAGTGGTGCGACGGCCCGAACGTCTCGGCGGGCGCCACGAGTTGCCCGTCCAACGCGAACTTCATCCCGTACCAGAGCGGCGGCGTGCTGGCCGGCGTGTGGTACGACAACTCGGCGGCGTCGCCCAGCGCCGCGACCGGGCACCAGCTCGGCGCCGAGGCCGTCAAGGCGGCCGGACACTTCGGCAACACCACCGCCGCGTCCAACCGGGACGCCTACTACGTCGTCCTCTCGCCGCACAACACCAACCCGGACAACTACCAGGGCCAGTACTGCGCCTGGCACGACTACAACGGCGACAGCACGCTCACCGGCGGGCCGGTGTCCTCCTCCTACGGGGACATCGCGTTCAGCAACCAGCCGTACAACATGGACTCCGGCTCCGGCTGCGGCGTCGGATTCGTCAACTCGCCCGGCACGCTCGACGGCTGGACCATGACGCTCGGCCATGAATGGCACGAGATGATGTCCGACCAGAACCCGGCCGGCGGCTGGACCAACCAGACGGGCAGCTCGTACAACGGCCAGGAGAACTCCGACGAATGCGCCTGGATCTCGCCGGGCAGCGCGGGCGGGGCGGCCAACGTCGCGATGGGCACGGGTACCTTCGCCGAGCAGGCGAGCTGGTCCAACGACACCAACAACTGCGCCATCTCCCACCCGATCGTCGGAGGCGGCGGCGGTGGCGGCACCGGCGGCGCCCTCACCAACGGCACCTTCGAGACCGGCAGCCTGTCGAGCTGGACGACCAGCGGCAGCACCTCCGCCACCACCTCGGCGGCGCACAGCGGCACCTACGGTGCGATGCTCGGCTCCACCAACCCGACGAACACCTCGTCGGTCTCCCAGTCCTTCACCGCCCCGTCCGGCAGCAGCAAGGTCTCCTTCTGGTACAACGTCACCTGCCCGGACACCGTGAGCTACGACTGGGCGACGGCCACCCTCCAGGACACCACGGCGGGCACCAGCACGACGCTGCTCGGCAAGACCTGCACCCAGGGTGCAGGCTGGAAGCAGGTCTCCGGCACGGTGACCGCGGGCCACACCTACACGCTCACCCTCACCAACAAGGACGACGACTACGCGGGTGACGCCACCTACACCTACTACGACGACGTAACCGTCTCCTGACCTCGCACCGCACGGTGGGGGCGGGCCGACGGCCCGCCCCCACGCCCGTCCGAGCGCCCACGCCGGACGGCATCCACCGGAGGACCCGTGTCTCCATCGCCATCCCGCACGAGCCCCGCCCTGCGCGCACTGCACGCCGGGCTCGCCGTCGTGGCCGCAGCGGCGGCGGCCGGCGCCCTGGGCGGCTGTTCGTCCGGCCCCGCCGGATCGCCGTCTCCCCCGCCGTCGCGCACTCCCGCGTCCTCCTCGCCGTCCGCGTCCGCCACCGGGCCGGCCGTCCTCGACGAACGCGCACGCGGCACCACGGTCCGGGTGTCCCCCGGCACGCTCGTCGTGGTGCGCCTGCACGGCGCCTACTGGTCGACGCCCGTCGGCTCGGACCCGCGCGTGCTCACCCCCGCCGGCGGCGGGACCTCGGTCTCCGCCACCTGCCCGCCCGGCCGCGGCTGCGGCACGTCCTCCGCGCGCTTCACCGCCCTGCGGCCCGGCACGGCCCACATCACCGCCCGGCGCGCCGCGTGCGGCGAGGCCATGCGCTGCCCGCCGGGCCAGGGACGCTACGACGTCACCGTGACGGTCACCTGACAGCACGGGCCCACGACGGCCGGGCCCGCTGCCTTCCGCGCGGTGCGGTCAATGATGTCCAGGATCTGTTGCGCTTGAACGGCATCTCGAACATCCGGGAAAAGACCCACGCCCCGAATATCGCGGCCGGCAGGCCGAGGAGCAGAGTGAACCCGAACACGGGAAGTCGGGGCGACACGACATGCGGGGCTGCCCGGCGAATGACGATCAGGACGATCGGAAGGTGGATCAGGTAGAGACTGTAGGAGAACTCACCGAGCCCGCGAACGGGTCGTGCCGTCAGGAGCCGTACGAGGAAGGCGGGTCTGCCGGTGGCGACCGCGGCGAGCAGCATGGTCATGGCGGGGCAGACGGCGAGATCCACCCAGAAGTAGTGGTTCACCGTCCACACGGAACCCTGGACGAGGCCGAGAGCCAGCACGGGCAGGGCGGCCAGGACGGCGAAGAGACCCCACGGCAGGCGTCGCACTCTGTCCGACGCCACGGCGACTCCCGCGCCCACGACTCCTGCGACGAACACGGGAACGAGGTCCGGAGCGAGCCAGTTGTCGCCCTCCACGGGGGATGCGCCGCTCGCCGTCAGCCCGCGGGCGATCACCGGCAGCGCCACACACGCGACCAGGACCGTCGCACCCCAGCGCCGCCGGACCAGCAGCAGAAACGGAAAGAGGAGATAGAGCTCGGCCTCCACCGCGATCGACCAGAACGCACCGTTCGGCGTGGGCGCGGTGACCATGTCCTGAGCGACGATGCCGTACACGAGAAGGGACGCACCGGTAGGCGGACCAGCGTGCGAAGCCGGCACCACGAGCCACGAAATGACCAGGCTCATCGCCAGCGCCGCCCAGTACGGAGGCAGGATGCGCCAGGCACGCCGGCGCAGGAACCGGGTGACACCGCCCGACCGCCAGCCGTGCTGCGCCGCGGACAGCGCCAGGGAGAAGCCCGACAGCACCAGAAAGAAGACGACGGCAAGGCGCCCGAACATCAGTCCGTCCAGCCACCAGGGCGCCGCACTGCGCGGGTAGCCCGGGAACGCGTACAACCAGCAGTGGAACAGGACCACGTACAGGGCCGCCAGACCGCGCAGACCGTCCAGGCCCCGCACGTGCCCTCGTACAGGTACCGCGCGGAAATCGGTCAACTGCTCTCAGCCCGTCACGGCGGACTTGTGGCCGGTCGGGGTGACGGCGTACCACTGCCCGCCCATGCGCTGGCCGTTCATCTGCCCGGCCGAGCTGTCGCCCAGGTACCGGTACAGCGGCCATCCGGCGAGCGTGACCTGTTTCATGCCGTTGCGGTGCACCGTGCCGAGCAGGCTCTTCTCCACGCCCATGGTCCGGACGGAGCCCTGCACCATGACGGGCATCCACGTCTTCGTACACGCCCCGGCACACGTCCATTTCGAGGGCGTCGCCTGGTCCCTGTCGTAGCGGTAGAGCGTCATCCCCTTGTCGTCGGTGACCACGGTGCCCATCCCCTTCACCGCCTTGGCCATCAGCAGGGTGGTCGTGGCCTTGTGCCCGCCGCCGGAGTCGCCGGCGTCCGCGGGTGCGGAGGCGGTCGGTGCGGAGGCCGCGGGATCCGACGAGGCCGGGGCGACGGCGGCGGCGCCGGCGTTCGTGCCGGAGGCGTCGTGGTCCGAAGAGCCGCATGCCGCCAGCAGGAACGCGGACACGAGCCCCACGGCCGAGGCGAGGACGATGCGTTGCGGGATCACGGAGTTGCCCTTCGTCGGGAGTCGCCGTCTGCTTCCTCCCTCAGTACGGCGGACGACTCCCGCCCTCTCAGCCGTTGTCGTCCCATGGCGGACTCTTGACCATCGGCGGACTCGGGCCGGTGATACGCGGCCGACGGTGTCCCGGGAGACAGGGTGACCCGCAGGACGGCGTGGCGTGGGACCCGGGTGCCGGGCGCGGGTGTCTGCTCGCACACCCGGCCGACGGGCGTGCCGGGGTGGGGGCAGACCCGGTGCCGGACGGGCTGGACGCGTGCGCCGGCTGCCTGGGCGCTCGATCGGGCCTCGTTCATCGTCTCGCCGATCAGCGAGGGCGCCGCGACCCGGGGACCAGCAGGGGCATCCGATCCGGCGATCAGGTAGGTGCACACGGCGGCCGCCAGCAGCACCGCCGTCGCCGAGAGCGTACGGCGGACGCGCCGTCGGCGCACGGGGCGTTCCGTCCGGGATTCCGGGGGCGGCGACGGCTGGGTGTGCCGGTCCGTCGCACGTGGCTCCGGCAGCGGCGAGGTGACCGCCGTGGCACGGCCCGCCAGTACCTCCCCGATGGCTTCGCGCATCTCCTCGGCGGTCTGGTACCGGTCCGCGCGGTCCTTGGCCAGTGCCCGCAGCACCAGGGTGTCGTAGGCGGCGGGCAGCCCCGGGACGTGGGCGGAGGGAGGCACCGGTGGTTCCGAGAGGTGCTGCACGGCCACGGCCAGCGGGTTGTCGCCGGTGAACGGGGGCCGGCGGGTGAGCAGTTCGTACAGCAGGCAGCCGGTCGAGTACAGGTCGGTGCGGAAGTCGACCTGCTCGCCCCGGGCCTGTTCCGGTGAGAGGTACTCGGCCGTGCCCACCACCACCGAGGTGCGGGTGAGGGTCGTACCCGCCCGGTCAACCGAGCGGGCGATGCCGAAATCCGTCACCTTCACGGTGCCCTCGTGGGAGAGCATGACGTTCGCCGGTTTGACGTCCCGGTGGACGATGTCGTGACGGTGGGCGTGATCGAGCGCCTCCAGCACACCGGCGGTGAGTTCCAGGGCGTACTCGGGTCCGACGACCGGTGCCTCGCGCACGAGCTGGAGCAGTGTGGTGCCCTTGACGTACTCCATCACGAGGTACGGGACGAGGTGGCCGTCGACCGTGTCCTCGCCCGCGTCGTACACGGCGACGACGGACGGGTGCCCCAGCAGCGCGGCCGAGACGACCTCACGGCGGAAGCGCGCCCAGTGCTCGGCATCGGCGGCCAGCTGCGGCCGGAGCGTCTTCACGGCGACCTGGCGGAACAGCAGCAGGTCGTACGCCAGCCATACGTCGGCCATCCCCCCGCGCCCCAGGACCTCATCCAGACGGTAGCGTCCGCCCACCGGACGTGAGCGATCCATGGTGTTCCCCCCTCGTTGCCGGCGTCCGCCGGGGCACCGTAGGGGCGATTCTTGTGGGATCTCTGTGATCCGGGGGCGCTGACCGTCCCGGCCGTGGAAGCGGCAACGCGAAGGGCCGCCCCCGGTCGGCGGAGGCGGCCCCTCGTCACGCTCGCGTCACTGCCCGCCGTACTTCCGGCTCATGCTCTCGTACACCGCCTTCGCCTCCTGGCCCAGCGGCGGGCCCGCGAGCCAGGAGTGGTCCGCCGGGCCGATCGAGGTGTTCGACACCAGCACGGTCCTGCCGTTCACCACCCGGAACCAGCCCCCGCCCGACGAACCGCCGGTCATGGTGCAGCCGATGCGGTACATGTCCGGCAGCGCCGGGCCCATGGAGAGCCGGCCGGGCCGGTCGAGGCACTTGAACATCTTCAGGCCGTCGTACGGCGGCGCGGCCGGGTACCCCCAGGCGCCCATCTCGGCGATCCGGTTCGCCGGGGGCGCGGAGAAGTCCACGTCGAGCGCCGCGCCGACGGTCTCCTCCAGCGACTTGCCGCTGCCGTTCTCCGGCCTCACGTGCAGGATGGAATAGTCGTACGGGGATCCGTCGTTGCCCACCTCGGAGCCCCGCTGGATCCATTCGTTCGAGGTCGAGACCCAGTCCGCCCACCAGGTGCCGTACGGGGCGGCCTCGGCGGCGCCGGCGGTGCGCATCTGCGCCGCGGAGTCGCCGTCGTCGTTGTACGACGGCACGAAGGCGATGTTGCGGTACCAGCCGCCGTCGCGCCCCGCGTGCACACAGTGGCCCGCGGTCCACACCAGGTTGGACTTGCCGGGGTGGTTGACGTCCTTGATGACGGTGCCGGAACAGACCATCGGGCCCCGGGGGGAGTCGAAGAACACCTTGCCGACGGGGGCGGAGTACGCGTGGTAGGGCGTCTTCTCGGCCACGGCCTGCACGGGCTGCGGGGCCGGATCGCTCAGGCCCTGGCCGGCGGAGGCGTCCTTGGTGGAGACCGTCTTGTCGGCCGCCTGCGCCGACTGCATCCGCTGCGGCTTCCACAGCCCCTTGATCACCGGGTTGACGAAGTCCTTGGCGTCCTTGAGCCACGTGGACCTGTCCCAGTTCTTCCAGCCGCCGTGCTCCCACCGGGAGACGTCGATCCCGTGCGCCTTGAGCCTGTTCGCGAGGTCGGCCGGAACCTGCGCCGTGCCGTCGGCGCTGTCGGCCGGCTGGGAGGCACCGGCGCCGGAAGCGCTGTTCGCCGTGTGCGCACCCGAGCCGCCGCAGGCGGTCGCGGTGAGCGCCAGGGCGGCGGCGAGCCCGGTGGCGGCCAGAGCGGTGCGCTGCCGTCCGCGCCGGCGCGCGAAGGACACAGATATGGAACGCATGGTGCGACAACCCCCGTTGGTACGTGTATGTGCTCGGCCGTGTCGACACAGGCCGTCTGCTGAGCGCCACCCCACTATGCCCGTGGAGTCGAGGGCGAACGGAGGAGACACGGTGAAGGTTCCCGGCAGGCGTCCTCCCGGTGTCACGTGGTGGCCGGCTGGCCTACGTCCCCGCGTGGACGTACGCCGCCCAGATGTGCGGGCGGTCGGGGATGCTGCGGCGCAGGTGGCGGACCGTGGCGTGGAGGGCGTGGGCGGGGCCGGGGGTGTCGGGGGACGTCGTGCGGCGGTAGAAGTCGCGGGTCATCCGGTCGGCGTGGGTGCTGTCGATCTTCCACAGGGTGCCGACGGCGGCCGGGAAGCCGGCCAGCAGGAAGGAGCTCGTGATGTGGATGGCCTCGTCCGTGAGGCGTTCGGCGGTGCGTGCGGTGCCGCAGGCCGCCAGGAAGGCGAGCTGCGCCGCGCGCGGGCGGGCCCGGCAGATCTCCAGGACCGAGACCGGCTCGCCGCTGGGCAGGTGCAGCAGGGCGCCGGAGGGTTCCGTCGGGTCGGTGGCCGCGTGGCAGCCGAAATGTGCCCACGAGGCGTCGTGCAGCGCGGCCAGCACGGCCTCCCGGGTGGCGGCCGGACCGATCAACGGCACGCCGGCGCCGAGGAGTTCGGCGGCGTGGGCGGTGGCCGCGGCGACGCCGGGGAGATCGTCCTCGGGCGCGGCGACCAGCAGGGCGCTGCCGTGATCGGCCGTATCACGCTGCCGGGCACGGGCACGGGCGTAGGCCAGGGTCTGCAGCCCCGGTACGTACGACGACACCACGGCGTCGAGCGCGGCGCCACAGCCTTCGAGTGCGCAGTCGGTGGCCGTGCACTGCGCCGCGTGCAGCGGCAGGGCGCTGAAGGGGCCGGTGGGGACCCACCAGATGCGCGGCCGGTCGGCGTCGTCGGGGACGGGTGCTGCCGCGCCGACCAGCTCCAGCACCGGACGCACGATCGTGTGCCAGGTCCACGCGAGCGTCTCACGGACCGCGTTGCCCGCGGCGACGAGCTGGAGCGGGGACGGACGGGAGGTGCCCTGCGCGTTGATGGCGTCCACGGCGTCCCGCAGCGTGCGTGCCGCGGCGGTGATCTCGTCGGCCTCGGCTTCGAGGTGCAGGGCGGTGATCGACCGGTGCGTGACGACGAGGGCGTGGCAGTAGCGCCTGGCGTGGTTGAGGAGGACGACCGGACCGTCGGCGGCGAGCGCCCTCAACTCCTCGGCGGCCAGGGGCCGTAGAAAGCCCTCGAAGCCGGGCTGCGTGCGGATGTGCCGTACGAGGTCGTCGAGTTCGCGGGAGGCGCGCAGACCTGCCAGCCGGGCCCACTCGGCATCGCCGGCGGCGGCCGTCTCGGGCTGCGCGTCGAGCTGGTCCGTCAGCCGCTCGAACTCGCCGGCCAGTTCGGGGTGCGCGGAGCGCAGGCCGCCGATGTCCGCGCGGGCCTCGATCCGCCGGGCCAGCAGCAGACCCCGGCCGCGCTCCAGCAGTTCCGCGGCACGGTCGACGTCCGGGCCTTCGGCCCTGCGTTCGAGGGGGGCGGGTACGAGCGGCGTGCGCCCCGCCTTGACCGCGCGCACGCTCTCTTCCAGGGCCTTCACCTGAGCGGGGAGCCGGGCGACGAGCGCCTGGCCGACGAGGTGGGCGAGAACCAGCTCGGTGACCGACCGGATGTCCCCCTCGAAGGTCGACAGACCGTGCTCGGCGGACGCCTGGTCGCTGCCCCGGTCGGTGACGGCCGCCATGGCCTCGATGCCGGCTTCGAGATGGGCCAGGGCGAGGTCGACGCGGGGCTGGTCCCGGCCGAGCGCACCGGCCGCCGCGCCGATCTCGCCGTGGGCCCGCATCCACACCGGGATCGCGGTGTCCTGCCACGCCTCGGGGTCCACGACACCGGAGAGCCGGTCCTGGAGGGGCTTCATGAGGGCGGAGAGGAAGTCCTCCGGGGTGCCGGGACGGGGAGTGCCCGTGGCGGTGGACGTGGACGTGGAGGCGGGCGTGGAGGTCGTCACCTTCGGCAGGCGGCCCCGGCGGATGACGTCGAGAACGCTCCGCATCGCGGCGCCCGCGTCCACCGGGGAGCCCTGCGGCGACTCGTCCGTCACGACGCGGCACAGTTCCTCCGCCTCGGCCAGCAGGACCTGTGTCCGCTCCGGTTCGGTGGCCCGCAGCGCGATGGCGCGCTGTGCGAGTGCCCGGACGAGCGTCATCGCGGTCATCGTCCGCAGCCGGTGTCCGGGGGCGCACCGGGCGAAGGTCGCCCGGCACTGGTCGACCACGGCGTCGCTGAGGTCCCGGCGCGGGCCGCCGCCCGGTCCCACGGTCTCGACCAGGTCGACGTAGACGTCGCCCATCAGGTCGTACCAGGGCCGGTCGTCCCCGGCGGGCACGGCGGGCTCGGCGCGGGTGATGTCGCGCATGCGGTGGGCGATCCGCCGGGCCCGGTCCAGCTGGGCCGGTTCATGGCCGAACAGGTAGTTCTGGAGGGCGTTGTGCAGCTGGGTGCGGCAGGCCAGGAGCTCCTTGTCGGTCTCGGACAGCACCGGATCGCCGGGCCGGGGCTCCTCGTCCGCCGGCATGTCGGGCAGGCCCGGCGCCGAGGCGAGCAGGGCCGCGGCCTCGCGTGCGCCCTCCGCGTCGAAACGGCCGAGGGACACGGCCGTGAGCGCGTTCGCGAGTATCCGGCTGAACTCGCCCGGAAGGTCGGGCGCGTTCGCGCGGGCGTCGCGCAGCAGGCTGACGACCTCTTCGAGCTCCGTGAGGTCGGGGCGGGTGGCGGACCGGGAGGACAGGGCGGCACCGAGTGCGGCGGAGAGGTAGGGCCGGACGGCGCCGTCGTCCTCCCCCGTGTCCGCCATGACCTCCCGGATGATCTCGATGTCGGTGTCGAGGCTCGCACGGCCCGACAGGCGGACCTCGGCCATCCGGGTCAGCTGCGCCACCCGGCCGCGCATGGCGTCGTCCGGCTCGTCCCCGGTGCCGGCCGAGACGAGGGCGACGGGCAGCGCCACCGCGAACAGGCCCCGCCGCAGCAGGTCCGAGACCGGGGACCCGGCCGGGGCACCCGCCACCGCCTCCTCGGTCAGTTCCCGGCACTCCGCCGCGAGCAGCCCGGCCCGGGCGGGCGCGGCATCGCGCAGGGCCTCGGCGCGCAGCCCGGTGAGCGCGGCCAGTACGGCGACGTAGGCGTGGCGGTGCGGCCGGTCGGCGGGGAGGGCGGCGACGGCGGTGCGGTAGCGCTCGATCCGTTCGTCGGAGGTGTCGTCGGGCTCGAATCCGGCGGCCAGGCGGATGAGTTCGAGGTCGATGTCGGGGGCGCCGCCCGCCTGTGCGGCACTCTCCCGGACCCGTTCGACGAGGCGCCCGAGGAGCGGTCCGACCCGCTTCAGGTCCTCCGGGTCCTCGCTCCGGCCCGCCTCCTGCAACTCCCGGTAGGCCGTCAGCATGTCACGCTGTACGCCGCTCAACGCCCCGACCGAGTCCAGCAGTTCCAGGGCCTCCGCGACCGTCTCCTCGTCCTCGCGCTCCGCCCCGAGGGCCGCGAGCGCCTGGCCGAGCGCGGTGGTCGCCCGGGGATGCGCGGGATGCCCGGCGGGGGTGGCCGCAAGAGCCGTACGCAGCCGTCGTACGGCGCAGGCGATGCGGCCCGCGTCGTGCTCGGCGATGCCCGCGTCCGCGACGGCGGCGCCGACGACCAGGTCGCGTTCGCCGGGCCAGCCGACGGGCTGGGCGTCGAGCATGCGCAGGAAGCGCAGGCCGTCGGCGGTCTCCGGGGTGACCGCCCCGTCGGGCGCCGCCGCGACCAGCCGTTCGACCAGGGCGAGCCGGGGCGTGCCGAGCAGCCGTGCGGCGTCCACCACCGTGCGCAGGGTGGCCGCGGCGACGGCCCGCGCCCCTTCGGCGTCGAACAGGCCCGGCTCCGCGGCGGCGAGCCGCGTGCACACCGCCTGCCCGTACCGGGCCGCGGCGGCCAGCCCGTCCGGGTCCGCCGCCGTCTGGAAGCGGGTGATGTGGACGTCGTGGGCGTGGACGGCCAGCATCACGAATCCCGTGTGGTCCTCGGCCTGTACGTGCTCCAACGAGGTGTCCGACCAGGCGCGCGCGGACTCCAGGGCGGCGGTTCTCGCCTGCGGCGGCCCCTCGACGGCGGCGTTCATGTACGCCGCGCTCATCAGATGCGCGAACCGCGCCTCGTGGGACGGATCGGCGGCATCGAAGCCCTCCGTCAGTGCCTCGGGCAGCCGGATGCCGTCGGGGACACGCGGGCACAGGTAGCCGAAGGTGCCGAACACGAGGGTCAGGTTCTGCTCCGCGTCGGGGTCCTCGGCGCCCTGGTGGCGGAACCAGAAGGTCCAGAACACGTCGGCGAGCGCGCCGAGGTCGACCGGGGTCCCGGGCCGGGGCGCGGCCTCCCGCAGCAGGGACAGCGCGTCGGCCACCGCGTCCGGATCGCGCAGGGGCGCGGGATCACGGGCGTTCTGAGCCGCGACGAGACGTGCGACCACTCGTTCCCGAAGCTCGGACACCGCTCTTACATTAGTCTGACCGACTGTCAGGGGGAAGCGGTTCCAGGGATGTTGGAGGAGGCGGCCGTGGGGGACGGGGCGAAGGCGCACAGGCTGTACGAGGACGCCGTGGAATACCTGTGCCGCAATGTCGGGGAACTGCGTCCGCTGATCTCCTCCGCGGTCTGGGAGTCGGCCTTCCCGGTCGTACGGGACGCGGACCCGGCGGGGGCCGAGTGGCGGGACGCCGTACGCGCCCTGCACGACGCGGTGGAGTCGGCCGGCGTCCCGAACGGGCTCGGACTGGCCGCCACCATGGGCGTGGGCGACTGGCCCGGCGCCCCCACACCGCAGTCGTCGGGCTGGGTCTGCCCCACCGGCCGCTGTGCCAGGGTCGAGCTCCGGGGCACGTCCCCCACCGCGACGCCGGTCTGCGCGCTGAGCGGCGGCGAGCCGATGCGCCTGGTGGGCGGCTGACGACGGATGGGGCTCCTCATCGAGCTGCAGAAACGCGTACCCGACGGCTGGTTCCTCCGACGACTGCTGCCCGCCGCGCTGTTCGTCCTGGTCGCCGTCGTCGGCGGCGGGGAACTGGGCCACACGCACTGGGACGACGTCGCCCTCGCCCGCCGGGGGATCGCCGGCACGCTGCACACCGGCGGCGGCCTGTCCGCGGACGCCGTCGCCTCCCTCGTGCTCTTCGCGGTGCCGGTGGTGGGGGCCGCGTTCGCGGTGCCCTATGCCGCGGCCGCGATCGGCGCGCTGGCGTCCGGGGCCTGGCCGTGGTGGCTGATGCCGGTGTCCCGGCGGGTGACGGCGTGGCGGATACGGCACTGGGCGGAGCCGGACAGCCTGGCCGAGGACTCCGTCCGGGCACGCGGTGCGGGCCACGCCCTGCGCGCCGACCTCCTCGACGCGCGCGCCGCCCGCGCCAGAGCATCCGGGCGGCCCGGGTCACCGACCTGGTCGGGCGACCGGTTCCGCCTCGCCGAGGCACACATCAGGGAGACGGGCGGCGACGTCGTCCACGGCTGGACCGCACTCCTGCTCGGGGCCGCCGACTCGCCCCGCGCCGCACTGGCCGAGGCCCGCGACGCCTACGACGCGGCCTGCGAGGCCCTCGCCTGGAGCACGGCGTTCACGGTCCTCGGCGCCTGGTGGTGGCCCGCCGCCCCGACCGGCGCTCTCCTCGGCCTTGCCTCCTGGCGCTCACTGCGCCACGCCGTACAGGCACTGTGCCGCACGACGGAGGCGGCGTTCACCCTGCGGGAGCCGCCCCGACCGACCGCCGGCCCCGGCGACCGCTGCCCGGACGGACCGTCCTGAACCACGTGCCCTGGGGACATGGCCAGTTCGTGGCGAGCGTGCACGCCGGTGCCGATGGGCGCGAGGTCCGGTGGGCCGGCAGCGGCTCACCCCCGTGCGCCGGACCGGGGGTGAGCCTGCGACACGGGGGTGCGGGACCGGAATTCCGGGGATCCGGGCCTGGAAGGGCGCTCAGCCGACGCGGCGCGAGCGGCGCAGGCGGCGGACGCCGAGGCAGGTGCCGAGCAGGGCGGCGGCAGCCGCGGTGGCGGCGGACGCGGTGACGACTGCGCCGGGGATCGTCGTGGGGGCTGCGGACGCGCGCGGGGGCGCGGCCGTACCGCCGTAACCGCCGCCCTTGCCCGCCCGGTCGTAGGCGGATCCCGGGAGCTTGTCGCCGTATTTCGCGTGGACCAGGTGCTGGTAGGCGGCCAGGGTCACGCCGCCGTCGCCGACGGCACGCCGTGCGTCGGGGTCGAGCGGCAGCACACGGCCGCCGCGCACCACGTACCAGGCGTCGATCTGCGGTTCCTTGAAGACGGTTCCGAGACCGTGCGCCTCGGCGGCATAGTCGGTCTCGTCGCCGCCGGTCGCGATGTCGACGACCTTCCAGCCCTTCGCCGTCCGCGCGGTCCACACCGAGGCGACCTGGCCGTCCGAGGAGACCGCCTTGCTCGCGACGAACTGCCGGTCGGCCACGGGGGCGCCGGGGCGCCCGGCGACGAACCCCGGGTCGAGGAAGGAGACGGTCACCGAGGGCCCGACGAGGCGCGGCCGGGCCGCGTTCTGTGCGATCGATCCGTCGCGGGCGAAGAAGCGCGAGAGGGTGCGGAGGGTGGCCGGGGCCGACGCCGCTTCACGTGCCTGGGCGGTGTCGGCGGCGGTGAAGGGCGCGGGGAGGCCGGCGGCGGTCGCCGCGTGGGCGGTGGCGGGGGCGAGAACGCCGAGGGCCGCGGTGACGGCGAGCGCCATGACCGCCGTGCGCATGCGGACGGGCTTGCGGCCGGCGGGCGCGTGCCGGTGCGGCGTGCGGTGCGTCGATGACCTGGGGGGCGGCGGTGACGTCCGGGTCGGTGACGTGCGGATCGGAGGCATCGCGGTCACGCTCCGATCCCGTAGAGCGAGTGGGTCCAGGTGAACGTGCTGTTGCTCACGTAGTAGTCGTAGTCCCCCCAGTTGTAGCGGTAGTTGGAGGGCCACGGGTCGCCCCAGTAGACCTGGTTGGCGGAGGTGTCGTAGCCGTACAGCACATGCATGTGCCCGCCCCCGGAGTTCCACTCGATGCGTGTCTCGACGGGGCGGTCGGCGCCGATCTCCGTCTGCACGGTGCCGTAGCGCAGGTAGCCGCTCACGTACCTGCCCGGGTTGATGCCCATCCAGTCGAGGGCGTTCTGCACGTCGTCCAACGCAGCCTGCCAGTTGCCGCAGGTGCTGCCCTGGGGCCGGTTGAAGGCGGCGTCGCAGAACTGGTTCTGGGTGTAGTTGCGCCCGAACCACGCGGCGATGGTGTCGCCGCTCGCCGCCCAGCACCAGTTGCTGTTCTGCTGGGCCTGCATGGTGATGTCGAGCCGCTTGGCGGCGGGAACGGCGGGGAGAGCCGCGGCCCGAGGGGTGGCGAGCGGAGAGGAGTGCAGAGCCGCGAGCGGGGCGGAGTGCGAAGTGGGATACGGAGCGGCGTGAGCGGTTGCCGTGGGCACGACGGCGGCCGCCAGGCAGGCGACGGCCGCGAAGGCCGTCGACGCCGGGCGTCCACGGCCCCGGGTGATGATGGACATGGCGTTCCTCCCAGGAAGGGTGGGGGTGGAGGAGCGCGTCCGGACGCTGCGACAGCAGCATCGATCTCTTGTCGGGTCTCGGTCAATGAGGTTATCCACAGGGCTGGCGGCGAAGTGAACACCACCCGTACGGTTGTGAACGCCACAGCAGGTACCGGCAGGTGGCAGCGGACGTCACGCCCCGTGCCGGGACGGGGAAGTGAACGTTCATAGGTCAACGATCCGAGGGGGGTGGGGGGAGGGGAGAGGCCCAAGTGACAGCACACAACACCGATCGCCACCGCACCACCCCACGCCCCGCCGCCCCGACGCCGGGCGCCCCGGCCCCCGGCGCCTCCCGCCGCCCCTCCCCCGAGGCCGAACTCGCCGAAGTCCTGCGCACCGGCCCGTTCTCCGCCGCCTTGCGGGCCGCGCTCGCGGCGCGCGGGCTGGCGCTGCATCGCGTGCAGCACCGGCTCGCCCAGCGCGGTGTACGTGTCGGTGTGACCAGCCTCAGTTACTGGCAGCGCGGGGTACGGCGGCCCGAGCGGCCCGAGTCGCTTCGTGCCGTCACCGCGCTGGAGGAGGTCCTGGACCTTCCGCCGCAGGCCCTCACCCGTCTGATAGGCCCACGCGACAACGGCGGCCGTCCCCCGGCCCGCCCGTATCGCACCCTGCTCGAACCGGCCGCCGCTGTCGAGTCGCTGCTGGCGGGTCTGGCGGCACCGGCGGACGGCGGGCTGCACACCGTCATCCACTACGAGCACGTGCACATCGGTGCCCATCGAGAGCTCACCGCCCGCGACTCCCACCACGTCGTACGGGCCCACCGCGACGGCGTCGACCGCTATGTCGCCATCCATCACGGCGACCCGGGGTGCGACACGGAGCGCGTACGGGTACGAGGTCTCGGCAACTGCCGGGTCGGGCGGATCCGGCGGCACGGTGCTTCCGGGGTGATCGTCGTGGAGCTGCTCTTCGACGGGCGGTTGAGAACCGGCGAGACCGCCGTCCTCGGGTACCGCTTCGAGGACGGAACCGGCGCGCCCAGCCATGAGTACGTTCGCGGCTTCACCTACGGCGGCGGCCAGTACGTCCTCCAGGTCGGCTTCGACCGCACCGCCCTGCCCGTCCACTGCCGCCGCTTCTCCCGTCCCTCCGCGACCGCCCCTCGCGAGGCGGTCGCCGATCTGACCCTGAACGCCCATGGCTCCGTCCACCTCGTGGAGCAGCAGATACGGCCGGGCGTCCTCGGCATCGCATGGGAATGGGAGTAGGAACTGCCCCGGCGATCACGTCCGGACGCGCACGACTGCGAGCGCAACGCCCTCCGCGGCCACGGGGAGTTGAGGGAGATCGACGGTGCCCGGGCCACGGCCCGTTGCGCCCGGGCGCCCGGTCGAGCACCCACGTCCTGGCAGACGGCTCAGGCGGTGTGTTCGTCGCCGCCGGGCACGGGGACACCGAACTGGTCAGGACGGCGGACGGATCTCCACCTGGACGCTGCGGGTGGTGTGGACCCAGGGCTCTCCTCCGCAGCTGCCGGACGCAGTCGCCTCGGCCCCTGCGGCCCAGGAGTTGCCGTCCCATGTCACGCCCGCATCGGCAGGGATGCGGAGGTGACGGCTGCCTGGCAGGACGCGGCGGTCGTCCCGTGGCGGACGGCGATGCCACTGCGCGGGCGGTCGCGGGCCCGGCCGGACGGCTCGCCCGGGCATCGTATGAGCGATGCCCCGCCGACGGAGCCGGGCGCGGAGACGGGACATCGCCACCCGCCTGTCTGATCCTCACACGCCGGACGGCTCGCGAGGCCGTGTGCATGTCCCCGCACTCACCGCCCACGATCGATCGCAGGGCGGCCCACTAGGGTCGCAGGCATGACGTCACCCCTTACCGGCAGTGCCTTCGACATGCTCCACCTCGATGCCGTGCGCGACCAGGAGGCGCTGCGCCGGGTCTACGAAGCTCCCAGCGGCGCAGCCGTGCGCAAGCAGATGACCGAACTCACCGAGCAGACCCGGCGGTTGATCGGCTGTTCATCGCTGGTCCTCATCGCCAGCGCCGACGCCGAGGGCAACTGTGACGTGTCCCCGCGCGGCGGTCCCGCCGGGTTCGTCGCCGTCCTGGACGCACAGACGGTGGCGATACCGGACGCGACCGGCAACAAGCGTCTGGACACCCTGCAGAACGTCGTCGCCACCGGACGGGCCGGGCTGCTGTTCGTCATCCCGGGGCGCACCACGACGCTCAGGGTGAACGGCCGGGCCTGCGTCTCCACCCGCCCGGAGCTGCTGTCGCAGCTGACCGCCGTGGGCAAACCACCGGCCAGCGCACTCGTGCTGGGGATCGAGGAGGTCTACCCGCACTGCCCCAAGTCGCTCCTGCGCAGCGCGGCCTGGAAGCCGGAGCAGTGGCTGCCGGCGGACGCGCAGCCGACCTCGGCCGAGGTGACGCTGGCACAGCTGCGGATGCCGGAGCTGACGATCGCCGACATCGAGCAGGCTGAGGCGGACTCGCTGAAGTACCGCTACGAGTAACGGTCCGACCTGCGCCTGCCGAACCACCAGCCCTCCGAGGCCCGGGCCGCCCTGCCGCAAGATCGGCCGTGGGGCGGCCGTTGGCACTTCGGCACGATCCAGCGCATGATGCGGCGGCGTTCGGGCGGAGCGGCGGAGCAGCGGACGCACGGGATGTCGCCGTTGAAGCCCTGCTCGCGCAGCCCGTGGTGGAGCTGTCGTGGCAGCCCTCGTTCCACCGTCGGTGCGGCTCCCGGCGGATCGCGGCCGGTGACATCCCCCACGGACCGCCACATGCGGACAGCCACGCGCGGACGACTGGGGCGACCACGACACCCACTTCGAGACACTGGACCTGCGGGGCTGGCACACCCTGATGATCACCGCCATGGACGGCAAGGTGACCTACTCCGTGGACGGCCGCGTGGTGTTCACCAGCGACAGGACGTTCCTCCCGCGCGAGCACCTGGGCGTCCACTTCAGCGCATGGCTGGTCGACCTCCCCTTCAAGGGGGCACGTGACTGGGACATGCGGGTCAACTGGCTCTACCACCAGCCCGACCGGGCCGTACCGCTGCCGGAGGTTCAGAAGGCCGTGGACGGCTTCTACGGCAGCGGTACGCCCTACGTCAACACCATGCCGCGGCGCTGAACCACTCGCCGTGGTGAGCGGCCTCCTACAGGATGGCCTGCTGCGGCATGGCCTCAAGGCGCGCGACGGCTGCGCGGCAGGCGTTGACGAAGGCCCAGGACGTGTCGTTCGTACTCTTGGGGCGGCCCGGGCGGGTGTTGACGGCGAACATGCTGTCGCGCAGTGCCGTGGTGAGTTCCAGCTGTCCCCCCCTCACCGAGCACGGTGCGGTCGCAGAGGTTGCTGACGTGGTCGCCGTTGAGGTCGGGCAGCTTGGCGCCGTCGACGGTGCGGAACCCCGCCTTGGTGAGCTCTTCGGTGAGACGGCGCTGGAAGGCGGTGCTGCGCCCGCCGACGACGACGGCTCCCGGCCTGCCGGCAGGAGCGCCTGCCTGGGCGGCGGTGCAGCCGTGCAGGCTCAGGACGTTGAGGCTGGACGCGGCCATGGACAGGGCCACGTGGTCGTCGCAGTGTCTGGCGGTGACGTGCAGCTCGCGGTTGTCGGCGGAGCGCTGCCCTTCGAACATCCAGTAGTCGTGGACGGGTCCGCGGGTTTCCGTGGCGGGTTCGAGGGTGGCGGGGTGGTAGCCCGCGATGGCCAGGCAGAGTTCTGAGGTGCCGGCCTCGATCCCGCCGCCGTGCATGGCCGTGATCGTGGTGCATGGGGAATTGACGTTCCACGGTCCCGGACGAGTCCAGCTGTCCCTGGTGCTCTCAGGTCCGATGCTGCTCGCCCCTGCTTGGCCGGCCCGTGTGTCCGGCAGGTGGGCGGTGATTGACGACCGTGGGGGCGGCTGCTGCAATGGCGGCATGCTCTCCGCGACGTTCCTGGTGATCAGGGCACACATCGACTTCGGTCGGGTGTGGTCCGCCGCGTGTCGCTGACCGCGCGCCCGCTTCGCCACCGTCCGTCCGCACCGTCCCGGAGTCCGTCATGCCCGACCGCACCCCCGGTGTACCTGTCCGCGTCGACCCGCGTGGGCCACGCTTCGCCGCCGTGCTCACGACCCTCGTTCTGCTTCTGGTCCTGGTCACCGGCAGTGGCGTACTGCTCGCGGCACAGGCCGTCGTCTTCGCCGTCGGAGCCGCTTGGGGACTGCGCTGGTCCCCGTACGGATGGCTCTACCGCCGGCTGGTACGTCACCGTCTCGGGCCGCCCCAGGAACTGGAGGACGAGCGGCCTCCGCGGTTCGCACAGGCGGTCGGCCTGGGCTTCGCGGTAATCGGGGCGGCAGGCTATCTGTCCGGTGTCACCTGGCTCGGCATCGCCGCGAGTGCGGCGGCGCTCGCCGCGGCCTTCCTGAACGCGGCCTTCGGCTACTGCCTGGGCTGCGAGCTCTACCTGCTCGCGGTCCGCAGCCGGGCCCGGCTGGGCCACGGGTGAGGCGGCAGTGAGCCATCCGGCCGGGCTGATCGTGGCCGCCGTCGTGCTGACGGCCGCGACCGCCTTCGGGCTGCTCCGCGCCCGTCGCGACGGCCGGCTGCGCGGCGGTGGACAGGGCGACGCACTACGGCTGTCCTCCGGTGAACTGGGTGCGGCCCTCGGCGAGCGGGCGACGCTGGTGCAGTTCTCGACAGCCCTCTGCGCGACCTGCCCCGGCACCCGGCGGCTGCTGGCCGGCGTCGCCGCCGAAACACCCGGCGTACGGCATGTGGAGATCGACGCCGAGGCGCGGCTCGACCTGGTCCGCCGCGTCGAGGTGATGCGCACGCCGACCGTGCTCGTCCTCGACCGCACCGGCCGCGTCGTACGCCGCGCGTCCGGGGCGCCGAGCCGGGCCGATGTGGTGTCGGCGGTGGAGTCGGCCACGGCGGACTGATCACCGCGTGGTGAGGGTCCGGGTGAGGCCGGCCGGGGCGATCGGCCTGTCCTGCGGCGTGGTGAACACCTGCCCGTTGTGCCGCCGCACGGTGCCTGCGGCCTCGCGCTCGCACTCCAGTCACGTACGAATGAACGCGCAGAGATGTCAGGCGACTTCGATCTCGCGCGCGCTCGCCGGCCTTGAGCCGGTTCGCTCTCGCGCCGGTGGCCGGGGCCGTTGTCGGAGATCACTTCGCAGGGGTGCGGGAGCCTGTCGAGAGTGACGGTGGCGAGGGGTTCGTCGCCGAGGACCTCGCTTCCGGCCCCGGCCAACACGAGATCAAGACGGCGAGTGACGGATCTGCACGCCCTCAGGCCCTCCTCCCGCCCGCAACGCGCTTCACCGGCGGCAGCACCGAGCCGGGGCGGTAGCGCCCTGATCGCGGCTCATGTCAAGGGAGGTGTGTGCGACGGAGTCGTGCCGTCCCGCGAAGAACTCTTCCCCCCCAGGGGCCGCGCCCATGAACGCCGGTCCGGCCGGCCCGAGGGCGACCGGATACAGTGCGCGAGACGGCAGCCTGGTCAGGGAGGGTACGCGTGACCGCCACCAGCAACATCCGACCCGCCGACGGTGAAGCGCGAGCGCGGCGGCAGAGCCGACTGCGCCGCCTGATGCGCTACATCCCCCTGATCGCGCCCGTCCTGCTGTGGGCCGTGCCCTGCTGGGTGCTCCTGTACGGCGGCCAGCACTGGCCGCTGCCCGCCACACTGGCCGGCACCGCCCTGTTCGCCCTCGGCCTCATATGTATGCCGCTCGCGATGGTGCGCGGCCACGGCCGGCGCCAGCAGGACCGGGCCGCGATCGTCGGTGACACCCTGCTGGGCACCAGCTGGATCCTGTTCACCTGGTCCGTTCTGCTCGGCGTCCTGCTGCGGCTCGCCCTGACCGTGGCCGGCGTCGGTGGAAGTCAGGACCGGGCCCGCGTCGTCACGTGGGCCGTCCTCGGCGTCACCGCCGTACTGCTCGCCTGGGGGTACGCCGAGGCCCGCCGCGTACCCCGCGTACGCCGACTCGACGTGCAACTCCCGCGGCTGGGCGCCGGGTTGGACGGCCTCCGCGTCGTCCTCATCACCGACACCCACTACGGCCCGCTCGATCGCGCCCGCTGGTCGGCACGGGTGTGCGAGACGGTGAACACCCTGGAAGCCGACCTGGTCTGCCACACCGGCGACATCGCGGACGGCACGGCCGAACGCCGTCGCGCCCAGGCCGCCCCACTCGGTACCGTGCGGGCCACCCGGGCCCGGGTGTACGTCACCGGCAACCATGAGTACTACAGCGAGGCCCAGGGCTGGGTCGACCTGATGGACGAACTGGGCTGGGAGCCGCTGCGCAACCGCCATCTGCTGCTCGAACGCGGAGGCGACGCCCTCGTGGTCGCCGGCGTGGACGACGTCACCGCCGAGTCCTCCGGCCTGGCAGGCCACCGCGCCCACCTCGCCGGAGCCCTGAACGGCGCCGCTCCCGGCCTGCCCGTTCTGCTCCTGGCACACCAGCCCACGTTCGTCGACCGGGCGGCAGCCGCCGGCATCGACCTCCAGCTCTCCGGCCACACCCACGGCGGCCAGATCTGGCCCTTCCACCACCTGGTCCGCATCGACCAGCCCGTCCTCGCCGGCCTCAGCCGGCACGGCACCCGTACCCTCCTCTACACCAGCCGCGGCACCGGCTTCTGGGGCCCGCCGTTCCGCGTCTTCGCCCCCAGCGAGATCACCCTGCTCGTACTCCGCTCCCCGCAGCTGCCCACCTGAACGCTCCGGCTCGGCCGGATTACGCCCCCGTTCACCCTCGTCGGGCGGCGCCCACCGCGACATGTCCGGCACTGGACTCCGCGGCGCGGGATCGGGGCCCGCGCCTTCCGCCTCGACCGGGCGACCGGCCGGCTGCCTGCCCTCGGCTCCCGGGCTCGCGAGGCACTGCTGCCCGCCAGGGCACCCGGCGCGCGTGAACTGGAACCCAGGGGACGGCCGGGTCGGGCGGGGACGGGCTCCGACCCGGCCTTCCCCGCGAGCGCGGGCGCCTTCCCAACTGGCCCCCGGGCTACCGGAGACAAGCACGCGGAAGGCGGATGAACCGGCATCATGACCTTCATGACGAGCCAGGTGGACTTGCGCACGGCAGCAGCGGCATTCGATCGAAGTGCCGTGGCTGCGACCGGGACAGCCGCGGAGGACGAGCGCAAGCAGGTGCTGTCGCAGTTCCCCATGGAGAAGTGGGGAACGCTGCCGCTTGCGCGCTACGCCCTGGGGCAGACCGCGCCCTCCGGGAGCGGGCCGACGTACTGCCGCCTGATGGAGTTCGGCACCCCGAACCTCGGCAGCACCAAGGGCGGCAGCGCCGCGAGACACATGATGTACCACCACAACTCCGGCGAGTGGCGGGTGGCGGGCGGCGGCTCCGCTCCGCGGGATGGAGCCGCAGGAAGCGTGGGAGGAGCTGCGCGGGCAGTTCGTGCGGGCCTTCGAGGCCGTGGCCGACGGGGACTTCGAGGCCGTGGACGACCTGGAAGCGCTGCGGTTCGGTCCGGCACTGGTGACCAAGTCACTGGCCACCTGCTTCCCTGACACTTCCTGCCCGTCCACGCCGGCGAGCACCTGCGCACGTTCGTCGCCCTGCTGGGCGGCTCGGTGCGGGCCGGCGCACCCGGCGTGGCACCTCAGGAACCGAGCAGGCGGTGCACGTCTGCGAGCAGCAACGCCGCCGCCGAACCCGGGGTTTGCGCGCTGTCGTCGGCGGCCGCGACCTGCCGGACACGGTCGTCTGCGCCGCTCTCGTTCCAGCCCCCTTCGAACCACGACGAGAGCGCGTCCTCCGGCCTCCGAGGGGTCCGGACCGAACGCTGATCCGCTCACCGATCGCGAAGGGGTGCGAGACGAGCAGTACCAGACCGGCGCAGATATGGCCGAGGACCGGCTGCGCGGCGATCCCGAGGATCACTCCGGTCAGCGCGCCGCCCAGCAGGAGCTTTTCCCACGGCACTCGGATCAGGCTGAGGGCGCCGAGGATGACCAGGGCATAGCCGAAAAGCAGGCAGATGACCCGCAGCGCGGCCGACCGGCTGTCGCTGATCCGCCCGGTCAGAAGCTTCACCAGATCGTCCGTGGCCCCACGCACCGCGATCAGCGCGCCCACCAGGAAAACGCACGCGCTGATGCCGGCGACCACCCGGGACGTCACCGAATCGTGGGTGTGCGGGCTGCCCAGCAGGCCGCCGAAGTTGAGCGACACAACCAGTCCGCCAACGGCGAGAGACGTGGTGGCGACGGCCCTCCTGGTGCGAATCACCCCACGCCCATGCAGGCCGTGCCCGATCATGGCGCCACCAGCGCGTTCGTGGCCGCGCTTCATCTCCGCCCCGCTGCGTTCGAGCATGTCGCGGGGCACGTTACTTCACACCCGGTACGACCGCTTGGAGACGGCCCCTTCCCGCACAGCAGGTACACGGGGGTACCCCGTAGACAGGGGGTGCCCCGGTGGACCTCCTTCGTGCCCCGGCGTCCACTCGTCGGTGGCCTGCATACAGACGTGGTGTGCGAGGCGGCCCGGGTCTACGGCGCAGGGGCCGAATATCCGCCAGGGCGCTCGGCACTCCGAGGACGACGCGGCCCTCGGCCTGGGTGCCCAGGCTCGACACCCGGCGACCCGGCAAGCAGGCAGAGGCCGACGCTCAGGAAGAATGGGGCGCTCATCCCCCGGCGCGTGTCGTGCTCGTCTTCGAAGGTTTCCGCATCAGCGCCTCCCGATCGCCCGGAGTGCGCCTGCCGCCAGGCCACGGCCTCCTCACCGCATCCGCGGGCGTTGCCAGGGCCGGGAACGGGTGCTGTCCTGCAGCGTGTGTGTCTCGCTGCTGCTGTCCGGCCGGGCGGCGCCTGGCCCGGCAAGCCGGTGAAGCACCTCTGCGCAGCCTCACGTCACACAGGCAATCCGGACAGCGTCCGCTGAAGGTGTCTTGAGGGCCGTCCGGGCCGGAGCCCTCAGATCTGCGGCGCTGGTACAGGTATCGCGGCGGGCGGCCGAGGCGGGTTCCCTCGTGTGACAATCCCCCCACGCACCTGCTCGTTTGCGTGATCTTGCAACTGACGTGACGCCCTCTGCGTCCTACCCGACATCGACAGAGCACCCGATGACCGACCGGACGGACTGGGCACGTGCAAGAGCAGCAAGCCGGAGCGACCGACAGCGGCGAGGTGTGGCGGCAAGGTCAGCGGCCCGCGCATCTCGACTGGGGGGTGTCGTCGCCCGCCACGACGTACCGATTTTCTCCGGCGGATACAGAAACCAGGCGCTCCGGCCGCCGAGGGTGTCTGCTGGGTCTGGCCCTCGCAGCCGTACTCGTCATCGCCGCTGCCCTCGGTGCCGTCTGGTGGCTGACCCGACCACCCGCACTGCCCACCATTCCCGGCCAGTATCTGGCGACCGTTCAGTCAGCCACCAAGACCTGCCCGGAGCTGAGCGTTCCGATGCTGGCCGCGCAACTCGACGCGGAGAGCCACTGGAATCCGAAGGCGGACTCCGGCAAAGCCCAGGGCATCGCGCAGTTCGAATCCTCGACCTGGGCGGAGTGGGGCAAGGACTACACCGGCGACGGCCGGGCCGACGTGTGGAACCCACAAGACGCCATCCCGGCCCAGGGCGCCTACATGTGCCACCTGTTCAAGGAGGTCAAGGGCGTCCCCGGCGACCCCACCCAGCTCGCACTCGCCGCTTACAACGCCGGCCCCAACGCGGTACTCAAGGCCCAGGGCATCCCACAGATCCCCGAGACGCAGAACTACGTCAACCGGATCGAGACGCTGATCCCGAAGTACACCCAGACCTACGCCAAGCAGATCAGCGCGTCGCCCAACCCTGCGGGCGGCTGAAGCCCCCTGCTCCGAGTCACATGATCAACGACCCCGGACTGGGCATCGTCACGAGAACCCGGGCGGACGACCGGGTTCTGCCGGCCGGGCTCGACGCCTGGCGACGGCTGGGCCGTCCGCTCCTGGCCGCGGCCTCCCGCAAGCGGTTCCTGGGCACGCTGCCGACGGACCCGGCGACCGGCGATCCCCGACCGCCCGCGCCCGGGACGCGGCCACCGTCGCCGCATCCGCGATCGCCGCCGCTCAGGGAGCCTGGGCCGTCCGGGTGCACGAGGTACGGGCCACGGCCGACCGGTCCGCGTCGAGGCCGCGATCAGGACGGCCAGGACACCGGAGCCCGGCTCGGACCTGTGAGCGAGTGCGGCGTGGGCGAGGTGTATGGACCACCTCAGTCGGGAGCGGAACGGCGAACAGTGCCGCCCGTGCGGAGACGGACATCCAATGCGGTTGATCAGTCAAGCGGTGTCAGGGAAGGCGGTCTGCTCGTCGTAGTGGATGCGGTGGGCGAGACAGTGGTGCAGGCAGCCGAGTAGGCGGTCGAAGAGGTTGCGCCGGGCTGCGACGTGCCCTTCCTCGCCTGCGCGGCGGCGGTCGTAGCGGGCTCGTGCTCCGGGGGATGCAGTGAGAGCGGCGAAGGCCCAGATGTAGCCGGCTGAGGCGAGACGCTGGTTCTTGATGTGTCTGGCCAGGACGGTGGTCTTGCGTCCGGAGGATCGAGTGATGGGGGATGGCGTCCCGCCAAGTGGTGTAGCCGATCAACTGGCCAGAATGCCCAGGTCACCGCTGCATCGACCCGGCTCGCGGCCGCCCGTGGTGCTGCGGCAGGTCAGCCGGGCGCAAAGCGGGAGCGGTGTGCCCGCGGGGTGGCCAGCGCGCGGCCTTCCGGAACGCGTCGAGCAAGGTCGCTTACACCACGAGGCGGGACACGATCCGATGGGGCTGATCCGGCGTAGGCCTTCAGCGCGCGCGGGCGCTCGTCTCGCCCGCCACGAGCCCGTCGCTGCGTCAGACCCGCTTCTACGACGGCGACCCGATCGACGACATCGGTGCGGCGCGCGCCCGTGAGGCCGCCGGATCGCCGGCCACGCCCGCGCGTGCAGTCGCGTCCCCGAGTGTGCGCTGCCGGAAGACGGCGGCCGCGCTCGGCTTCGACGGCGTGGAGACACCGGAGCCGGGCGGCCTGGATGTGAGCCGCTGGCGAGGGCGCACCCTCGACGAGGTGGGAGCGGCCGAGCCGGAGGCGGGGGGCACTGGCTCACCGACCCCTGCTGGGCGGCACACGGCGGCGAGTCGGTGCGGGACGTGTGCGAGCGGGTCGGGCGCTGGCTGGCGTCCGCGCAGCACACGGAGGGCCGTACGATCGCCGTGGTCGAGCCCGAGGTGGTCCGGGCCTCGGTGACGCATGTACTGGGCTTGCCGGAGGCTGTTTTCTGGAGGCTCGACGTGGCGCCGTCGACGGCGACGGAATTCAGCGGACGAGCCGGGCGCCGGAACCTACGGCTCGGCAGGCCCCTCGTCGCCCCGGCGCGGGGAGACACCGTAGCGCCGTAGAGCAAGAGGCGACGGACACCTCGAGAACGGCCTGGGTCGGCCGACGTCGCGGCCGCGACGTCGCCTCCGGTGCCGCCGGCGAACACGGTGGAGCCCATCGCCGGCTGTCCGCCGGGCGTGCCGTCGTTCCGGCCAGGGACCACTGAGGCTTTCCGCGCAGCCGCTGACGCTGATTCCCCGGCCGCCGGCCGACGGGCCATGCGGCGCGTGAGGGGCTGCGGGTTGCGAGTCCGGCGTTGCGAGTCCGGCGGCGAGACACTGCACCTTCCTTGGCTTCCCCTGCCCGGCAGTGGAGCGTCGAAGGCGGTCGGCAAGAGGGGCGAACGCGACAGGAGGTGTGCGCTTCCGGTCAGTTGGGGCCGGAGGCCATCAAGGAGGCGCATCGTTTCTCCACAAGCGAATACATGTTCGCCACGCGTTCACCTACCGTCTGTCTCTCGTTCCGGTTCTTCGGGGCCCTCCGGCCTCGGTACTTGCAGGGAGTGCAGTCATGGAGTCGTTACGGCATCTCGCTGCCCACATCGGGCTCGACCTCGCCGCCGTCGGCGTGCTGACCTTCGCCATCTACTATCCGCGCCACCGTCGGCGCGACCTCGTGCCGGCCTATCTCGCCCTGAACACGGGCCTCTTCACCGTCGTCACCGCCCTCGCCGAGGTGCGCAGCGGCGGGGCGGCCCTGGGCTTCGGCCTCTTCGGCGTGCTCTCGATCGTGCGACTCCGCTCCGACGCCGTGCAGCACGAAGAAGTCGCCTACTACTTCACCACCCTTGTCCTCGGCCTGCTCTGCGGACTGCCGAGGCTGCCGTTCGCGCTCACCGGCGGGCTGTGCGCCACCCTGCTCCTCATCGTCTGGGCGGCCGACAGCCCCCGCCTCCTGGCCGGCACCCGGCGCGCCGTCGTCACTCTCGACACCGTCCACGAGGACCCGGCCGCGCTCCGCGCCGACCTCGCACGGCGCCTGGGTGAGCCCCTCCACTGGACGGTCATGGAAGTCGACTTCGTCCGGGACCTCACCGTCGTCGACGTCCGCTACCGCGAGAGCACAGCGGCCCCGGCCGGCCGGGGCCCCGTGCCCGCCGGACCCGCCCACCGGACCACACCCACCTGGGAGAGCGCATGACCACCGCATCGGTCCGCGCCGCCGCTGCGATCCGCGCCATCGGCGACGCCGCCCACGGCGCCGGCCCGATCTCGCTCGACGAACTCAACGAACGGGCCGCTCTCCTCGCGCGTTTCGACCACAGCTACCTGGTGCCCGCGGACACCTTCCTGCGCATCGTCGGCCGGCTCACCGACCCGCACCGGCCCGGCAGCCCCTTCCGCGCCCTCGCCATAGACGGCCGGCGTGCCTTCCGCTACCACTCCGTCTACTACGACACCCCCGAGCTCCGCTCCTTCCACGACCACCGGCAGGGCCGCCGGCTCCGCTTCAAGATCCGGGAACGGGTCTACACGGACACGGGTGAGCGGCAGTTCGAGATCAAGCTCAAGGGGCCGCGCGGCGACACCGTCAAACGCCGCCGTCCGTTGACCGGAGCGGCCACCCCGCTCGACTTCGACTGCCTGGGGTTCCTCGCCGACACCCTGCGCACCGCGTACGGCATCGGCGCCCCGACAGCCCTCGAACCGTCCCTGTGCACCGACTACACTCGCGCCACCTTCGTGGCCGACGGCGAGCGCATCACCTGCGACGCGGCACTGGTCTGCGACGACATGCGCACGGGACGCACCGTGCGCTGCACGGACGACCTCGTTCTCGTCGAGACCAAGACCACCGGGCATCTCACCGAGGCGGACCGCCTGTTGCACGCCCACGGGATACGCCCCGCCGTCTTCACCAAGTACTGCAGCGCCTACGCCGCACTGCGACCCGCGCTCCCCGCCGGCCGGTGGCGCCGCGCCGCCCGCCGCGCTTTCGGTGAGGTGGACCCGGAGCCGGAGTGTTGAACGGCCGGTGAAGGCCCGGTGGCATGACGGGCCCGCCGCCGGGACAGCCCTGCGGCCGGGAGGCGATGTGCGTCCTCCCGGCCGGACGCCGGGGCCCTGTCGCGCGGATCCTCGCTCGTGGGCGCGCCCGGTGTGGCATGGCTGGCCCCGGCGAGACGCGCGGCGCATTTCGGTGTGCGGACGGCGTGGCGATCCGAGTCTGGCTCGCCGCCTGCACAGTCGGCCTCACCGTCCAGGACGTGAGGAAACGCAAGTTGGACACCACCGGTGTCGTGATGGCCGACCGCGATGCCGAAGGCATCTGACGAGTCCTGCGCTGGCCAGCCTGCTGGTCGGGGGGGCTGGGATCGAGCCGTGGGACAGCGGCCCGGCAGGCCAACCGCTGCAGTAGGGGCCAGTCCCCGGCTCGGCCTGTCAGACTCCGCCAGTGGTCCGAGAAGTCTTCCAGCGTACGGAGAGACACCACCGATCATCGCCACACCAGCTTCATGCCGTGCATCTCCTGACGTCGCTTTGCCGCACCATAGGCGGGTCTCCACCTGCGGGAAACGACGCATGGCCAACGGCCGGGGCCGGCGGCACAGGCCCCGGCGTCCGTCGTCGCTCGAAGATCAGAACGGCTTGTGTTCAGTTCGTCACCAATCCGAAGACGCACGAGACGATGCTGCTCCAGTCCGGCACGGAGGTTACGGACCCGGAGATCGCCGAACAGATCACACATCCTGACGCGTGGGCACCGCAGCCCGCGCCCACCGCCGCCCCGAGGCCACCTCGCGCACCGCGCCAGACGAAGCCCGCGGACGCGCCCTCCGCATCATGGCGCTCACCGACACCGACCATGCCTGCCTGCGGTCCGAACTCGGCCAAGGCTCGGGTCCGTTGGAGTGCTTGGTACAGCCGTTCGGCAGGTACCTCGAAGGCGCGTTCGTGCTCAGGCCTTCGGATGCTGATCCCCCGGCGTAGCGAGGTCGTGTCGGACATTCAGCGAGACCGCCATCGTCGGCATCACCGCGAAGTCCGCCGGGCGCAGGGTCTTCGGCCTCGCCACCGCAGACGTCCGTCTCGCTTGACCTCTTGCGCGTCAGTCCGGCAGCCAGTGCAGCTCGTGCGCCAGGGTTTCGGCGACGGCACGGATGCGGCGGTTTAGAGGCGACTGCTCGTGTGGGAGGACCAGGTGGAACGTCAGGCTGGGCGCGCCCCGCAGCGGTCGCCAGGTGAGGCCGGCCGGTTGTGCCGTGGCCGCGGCTTCTCCGGCCGGGGCGAGGATGACCCCGTCGCGCAGGTCGCGCTGAGACATGTCGAAAGAGACTGCGGGCGTGTGGAATCGGGGGTGTGGTCGGGTGTCTCGGAACAGTGCGGACAGCTGATCGTGGATCACGGGGTTGGCCGCACGGTCCGGGAGTCGCAGCGGATACGCGGCCGCGGCCGCGATCTCGATCTCCGGGTGTTCGGCCAGCGGATGGTGCTGCGCCAGCTGGACCCCGATGCGCGCGCGCCGCAGCACGAACCGGCGCACGCCACGGCCCGGTTGTTCACCGCGGGTGATCCCGGCATCGATGCGGCCGTCGGCGACCGCGGGGGTGATCTCCGGTGTCGCCATCGGGACCGCGCCGACCTTGAGTCCGCTGTTGCCGCGAATCAGCCTGTCCACCAAGGCCGGTACCGTCTCGGTCCCGGCGCTGAGGCTGTATCCGATGCGCAGCGTGCCCAGTTCACCGGCCGCCGCGCTCCGGGCGGTGTCCCACGCCCGGTCCAGCGCCGCCAGTGCGGGCGGCGCGGACTCCGCCAAGGCCGCACCGGCCGTGGTCAATACGACGCTACGCGTGTTGCGGACCAGCAGGGCCGTACCGAGTTCCGCCTCCAATCGGCGCATCCGGGCGCTGAGTGCGGGCTGTGCGATTCCGATCCGTGCGGCCGCGCGGGTGAAGTTCAACTCCTGCGCCAGCACCAGGAAGTACCGCAGGCTCACCGTATCCGGCGCCACGTGCCCTCCCTGCCGATTGATAACGATCCGTTCTGAGGCTATCCCGTACCGGTCTTTCCCCCGACCGCACATCAAGCCCTAACCTGCGCATGCCGGGATCGATCGATCTGAGTGTCAATGCGAAGTCAGACGTGTCCGGCCGAACAGAGGAGGTCTCCATGGCTAAGGGCTACTGGGTCAGTGTCTACCCCGCCATTTCCGACCCTGAGAGGCTGACCGCCTACGACAAGCTGGCCCGTCCGGCTGTCCAGGCTGGGGGCGGGCGCACCCTGTCCCGTGGCGGTCGAGTCGTCGCCCACGAGGCCGGAATCACACAACGCGTCGTTCTGATCGAGTTCGACAGCTTTGAACAGGCCGTCGCCGCATACGAGAGCGAGGCATACCAGAAGGCACTGGTGGCCCTCCCCGACGGCGTCGAGCGCGACTTCCGCATCATCGAAGGCATCGACTGACCGGCAGGCCCAGCCATCGCTGAGCATCCGTGACCTGAAACGCACACGGTGCTGAACGACGACTCACGAGACGAGTTCGAAGCCATGTCCCGCGTCCCGGTTCGTCGTCGACCTCCTCGACGGCCTGATCCCTGTCGGCGGCTCGCCGCACTACCCAACATCGAGCAACTTGCCTGACACGGCCATCAAGCTCTGACCTGCCACAACGGCGATTCACCCTGGATAAGGGGCTGCTGTCAGCAGTTTGTCGGCTTGGTGGGCCAGTGCTGGCAGGAGGACCGAGTAGGGCGAGCGGGTCTTCTCTCGCCTGCGTCGGTTGGCGAGACGGGTGGCCGGATCGACTGCCGCTCCGCCCAGCCGTTTGTGCAACCCCCGAGGCGACGACCACATGGTCCCCGAAGCCGGAGCCCCCGGCGCCGCCCGTCTTGTCATCTTCCCGGTGAGGCGGCACCAGTGCCTTTCAGGTTGTCTTTGACCTCCGGCGGCAGCCCCGGAGATGGGAGCCGTTGGCCGGTTCGGTGCTCAGAAGCCCTGACACGGTAGTCCTACGGTGGTAGCGAGCTCATGCTTCGTTCCCGGCGAGGAGGCCGTAGCCGCCTCGCCGTTCCATCGAGCGAACCGGAGGCAAGATGACCGCACGCACGACGGTGAATCGCGAGGACGCCATCCGCAAGAACCTCGAGGTCGTGGCCGCCCACCTTGACCGTGAAGCCCGAGACATCGATGCCGCGCTCGCTCTGTACACCGACGACGTGGTGTGGGAAGCCCCCTCTCGTGGCGTGGTCCTGCGCGGAAAGCAACGGATCGCAGAAAACTACCGGGATCTGTTCGGGTGCTTGGACATCCACTCCACCACCCTCCTGCGGCAGACCGCCACGGAAGAATGGGTCTTCAACGACAAACTCCTGTCCGTCACGATCACCGGAGACTTGATCCCCGGTCTGGACTTTCCCGTCGGCACGAAGCTGTCCGTGCGCAAGCTGGGTGCCTTCCAGCTGCGGGACGGACTGATCTGCCGCGAGATCTCGCACGAGTCCTGGCGTCCTGCCGGCGGCATCACCGACCACGACGACGTCCCGCAAGAGCCCTGACCACCAGGCTGGTTGCAGCGTCAGATTGCGGGTGACTGCTCAAAGCGTTTGGTTGTGCCGGTCGTCCGTCCAGTTCGACTGGCAGTGGGGTGCAGGTGGTTCCCGGCCCCGTTGTTGTGGACGGCAGAACTGCGGCAGGCGCCGGGCTGCGCCCCGGCGCCTGCGTTCTCCAGCCTGCCGGAAGCGCAGCGGCGGCGCTTCACGCATTGCCTCACAGTGACCTCGAAGCGCAGTGATCGTTTACGGCGGTGCCGGGACAAGGTTCCGCCCGGCCCTCGCGATCCACCGCTCATTGGGGAGTTGCAGTGCTGCGTAGGACACTCGTTTCTGCTCTGGCGGTCATGGGGCTGGCCATGGCGAGCACCGCGCCTGCTCGAGCCATCATGGGCGGCGAGCCCGCGACCATGAACACCGCGCCGTACATGGTCAGTGTCCGGACGCAGAGCTGGACCGGCAGTCTCAGCCACGTCTGCGGCGGCATCCTGCGCAGTGCAAACAAGGTGTTGACGGCGGCCCACTGCGTGGACGGACAGACGGCCAGCAAGATGCAGGTAAATTGGGGCGGGGTGAATCGTGACTGGCTCCCCGGAAGTAGCGGGGTCAGCAAGATCAGCATCTTCTCCGGATACGACCCTGTCAGCCTCCTGGGCGATGTCGCGGTCATCACCCTCAGCACTGCGGCCTCGGAAGGCAATGGAGTCCAGTTCGCGAAACTGGCTACCAGCGACCCGGCTCCCGCAGCGCCCGTCAGCGTCACCGGCTGGGGCCGTACCGGGCAGGACAGCACGGCCCTGCCCACCGACCTGCTGACTACCCAGCTGCCGGTGACATCGAGCGACGCCTGCAAGGCCGCCTACGCCGCGCCCGGTGCCCCCTTCAACCCTGTCGGCCGGTTCTGCTCCGGCACCGCCGACGGCAGTAAGGCCGTCTGCGAGGGTGATGCCGGCGGACCCGCGATCCTCGACGGCCAGGTTGTCGGCATCATCTCCGGGGACCGTGGCTGCGGCCTGGCCGACTCACCCGCCCTCGTCAGCAGCGTCGCCTACTACCGCAGCTGGCTCGAGTCTCAGTAGCCGCTGCGTCCCGGAGTCTGGCCGTGTCCCCAAGCACAATCGGCCGTCTCTCCGGTGGTGGGGCCTTCGACACCGGGGAGGGCTCTCGCGGCCTTGTTCTCTGGTCGGTTCCGGGGACCCGCGCGGCACCGAGAACAGCCGCATAGGCGAAGAGCTCCGGTCGGGGCTCTTCGCTCACGCATGACGTGAGACGTGGACTGCCTCAGGCTCTCGGCGTCGTGGCGCGGGTTCCGCCGGCGGTACGGACGGACGACTTGGGTACGTGTTGGTCTTCCAACCCCGCGTGCCCCAAGTCGTCCCCGTGCATGTCAGCACGTTGCAGCAGACCCGAACGCTGCCGCCCGCATCGCGGCAGGCCAGAACCCATCGGATCACAGACCGGAATCTGGCGGGCGAGGAGTGGGCGGGTTCGACGTGGGTAGCCATCGGCGGCTGGTATGCCTGCGGGGCCTGTTGGCCTGCTGAGTTCTCTGGTCTCAAGGAGGTGTGAGGGTATGGCTGGTCATGCCGGGCTTCCCTCAGAGGATTTGGCCTGTCCTGGATCGACTTGGGAGGACCTTCTCGGTCCGGGTCGCCGGGCTGCGGCCCGGGAGCGGATGGACCGGCGTTGCTGGGTCGGGGTGGCTGATGACGAGCCCTGGGTGAGCGAGCAAGTCGACAGGGAGGCATTGGAGATGGCGTACGTCCTCCTTGCCTTCATCGCCCCGACCAGCCCGCCGGAAAGGGACCGCGAGGCGATCATCGCGTTCGGTGCCATGTCGGCGGTCCTTGACAGCGCCGGCACCAAGATGCGGGATTTCACCAGCGGTGATCTTCTGGACCGTAACTTCAGGGGTGTCCCGGTGCGTGAGTGGGCCCGCCGGGCCTCCCGGGGGGTGGACCCCTGGACGGCCGGTCTGATGGTCGCCGCCCTGCATCACCAGATCGAACAGCTCTGCGAGAACCGTGTCGAGCGGACGCTCGCCGAGTCCGCGGCTCGCCTCAAGGCCAACCAGGACGACTACCGTGAATACCTGCGCTGGAGGCTGCGTGAGGGCTGGTACTTCGGGGGTCTGCTGACCTGCGCGATGGCGGCGGGAATCGATCTGCGCCGCGTTCCCGTCCACTGGATCGACGAGACGATCGAAGCGGCCGTCCTCGCCTTCGACGTGCACGGAGCCTTGCGTCACGCCTGCGAGGACGAGCTCGGACACACCCTCAACTATCTGCCGGGCACCCAGCACCAGCAGGTCACCGCGTCACTCGCGGCGTACACCGAGATACTCCTGCGTGTCCAGGACGCCGAAGACCTGCCGGACCGGGAGAAGGAGTACCTCATGCGGTACGTGACCGGAATCGTGATGAGCTCGTACGGCACTGCCCGCTACAACCGGTCCACCGCGCTGCATGTGGCACGTCCCGAGGACGTGACCGAGATGTGGGCGCAGGTCAATGAGGATCCGCTCTACCGGTACACCCACACCCAAGCCGAAGGAAGCCTGCTGGCCGCAGGGGATGCCAAGTGACGCGAATGCTGTCCGCGAGTGAGTTCACCCGCGTACTGGAAGACCCCTCCCTGCGGCGTGAACGCTACGCGGCGATGCTGCCCGCCTTCTACACCCACGCGACGGACGCCTACCGCGGTCACTGGGCCGATTCCTTCCACCTCCCCCCGTTCCAGGAAGGGCAGAGCCTCTCGGAGGCCCTCACGGCGCAGGAACGCCGGCTGGCGCGCGTGGCAGGACTGCGGGCCGGCATGCGGGCGCTGGACGTGGGGTGTGGGGTGGGCGGTCCCGCACTGACGATCGCTGGGTACAGCGGCGCCCATGTCACGGGCATCAACATCGTTCCGTGGCAATTGGAGACTGCCGAGAAGCGGGCGGCAGCACAGGGCCTGCGGAACCTGACCGGGTTCCTCAACGCCGACATGATGGCCCTCCCCTTCGAGGACGGCACCTTCGACGTGGCCTTCTCGTTCGACGCCATCTGCCACGCACCGGACAAGGACACCGTCTACGCCGAGATCGCCCGGGTCCTCAAACCCGGAGGGGTGTTCGTGGGCGCCGACTGGCTGTGCGCCGACGGCCTGACCGGGCCCGAATACCAGGAATGGATCGAGCCGGTGTGCGTCTCGTCCGCTCTGCCCGACGTGCTGTCCCTGTGCCAGATGGTGTCGGGCCTGACCCGGGCCGGGTTCCTGATCGACGACTACTGCGACCTGGCGGCACACGGCGACATGGGGCCCAACTGGCAGATCTTCGAACAGGCGGCTGCGACCCTCACCGAGCCCCGCCCCGCGGGCAAGGAACTCATGTACCAGCACTGCCTGTCCACCGCTCGGGCAGGCCGTGCGGGAAAGTTCATCATCGGGTACTGGTCCGCGCGCAAGCCCACGGACTGACCCGATGGGGACCAACCACCCCTACGTCGTTGTCGTCGGCGCCGGCATCGCCGGCCTCACCGCGGCGTTCCGCCTCCAGCAGGCGGGATGCCGCGTCAGGGTCCTGGAATCCCAGCCACCGGAACGCCTCGGTGGCCGGATGGCGACCGTGGCCCGCGACGGCTTCCACATCGACCTCGGCGCCCCCCTGCTCGCTCGCCGCTACCGGCGCATGCTGAACCTCATCGACGAGGCCGGAGCGAGCCACCTCGTCACACCCGCCGCCGACGAGGTCGCCGTCCTGCACAACGACCGGACCCACCGCGGCCGGACCGGCAACCTGCCCAGACTCCTCAGCGGCGGCCTGCTGTCCACCGTGCCCCTTCACCACCGGCTCCGGCTGCTGCACGACGTGCGGAAACTGCACCGGGGCATCGGCTCCTCAGCCACTTCCGCGATCACACCCGCCCAGCACGAGTCGACCGAGGCATATGCCCACCGACGCCGCTTCCCCGGCACGGCGATGAGCCACATCCTGGACCCGCTGAACGCCACAATGACCCTCAGCGACCCCGTCCAGACCGCCGCGACGACCCCCCTCCTCATGCTGGCGTTCTTCGCCGCGAGCAACGGACTCTTCACCGCCCCCACCGGTACCGGCTTCGTCCCGCGCGCCCTGGCCCAGAAACTGCCCGTCACCCATCACGCACACGTCACCTCGGTGGAGGAAACGAAAGACCACGTCACCGTCACCTGGACCTCGCCCTGCGACGGCGACCACGAGGAACGGGCGGACGCCGCCGTAATCGCCGTCCCGCCCGATCGGCTTCCCGCCCTGTGGCCCCAGCTCCGCCAGGACCAGCAGGAGTACTTCGCCCGTGCCCGGTACGCACACCTGCTACAGGTCACGTTCTGCCTTGACAGGCCCACCAGCGAAACCGCCGTCGTCCTGTACGCCAGCAGACACGACCTCCCCCAGGTCGCCGCGCTGATCCTGCAGCACAACCTCTCCCCCCACCGAGTCGGCGACGGACGGGGAATGGTCACCGCCTATCTGCGGGACACGACTTCCCAGGACTGGTGGCACCACGAGGACGGCATCATCAGCCAGCGAGTCACAGCGGCCGTCCGCAAGGCCGGCCTCCTTCCGGAACTGGAGACGGCAGCCATCGCCACCCACGTGGACCGCATCTGGCCCAGCGTCCTCATCCGCCCGCCGCAGGACCCGAATCTGCTCGCCCGGCTGGAAGCGACCACACACCAACAAGCCGACCGAGTACGGCTGGCGGGGGCTGACCTCTTCGGCCACTCCACCACCATCGGCGGCCTCACCTCGGGAGAGCAGGCAGCGCGCCGAGTCCTCGCCCGCCTAGGGATTGGGCCGGCGACTGCCTGAACCCATACTGTCCGGAGCGGACGAATTAATGACGAGAGAAACGTCGTTGAGCGTGGTGGCGCGGGCGCTCACAGGCGAGGACCTGAGGCCGCGACGACTGGCCGTCGTTCAGCCGTCAGGGGTGTGGGTGAGTTCCGGCAGGGCCATCACTCCGGCATTGCCCACCAGGATGTGCAGCGGTCCCGTCCAGGCGGACACGAACGCCGCGACCGTCGAGCGGTCGGCCAGGTCGAGTAGCCCCAGGGTCAACTTCCCGGATTTTGGGGGCAGTTCAGCCTCCAGGCGTGCCACCACGCGCGCTCCCGCGTCAGTGTCACGCACTGCCAAGGTGACGTCGGCGCCTGCCGCTGCGAGCGCCCGAGCAGTCTCCACGCCGATTCCGGAACTGGCTCCGGTCACCACGGCCCGGCGGCCGTGAAGGTCGACGCCGTCGATCACGTCGGCGGCGGTTGTGCTTGCCCCGAACGTGGGGGGTGTCTGGGGCGCTGACATGAGTCGAGTCTCCTGATCTGAGAACACCGAGGGCCTCAACGCGTGCGGCAAGGTCGCCGACTGCGTTCGGGGGCCTCGGCAATGGGGGTTGGTCGAAAGGCGATGCCGGACCACCGGGACGGGGTCTGGCCGGGTCACCGGGAAGACGGAAGACCGGCCGATGGGAGTCCACGCTGATCCGGGACCGTATGACCGGCTGGTGGCACGGAAGCTGCTTAAGACGTGGGGGGCCTGGCGCTCTGTATCGGGGGCCAGGGGGGTCGTGGCCTCGCAATGAATCTTGTGACGGGCCGGTCGGCTGTCAGCCGTTGAGCGTTCCCATCAGCTCGGGTGCGTAGCGGTCGCCGGTGACGACGCCGTGCGGGGCGACGGCCTCGATCGCAGCGATGTCGTCGGACGTCAGAGTCACCTCGGTCGCGGCGACGTTCTCCTCGAGGTAGCGGCGGCGCTTGGTGCCGGGGATGGCCACGGCGCCCTGGTGCTGGACCCAGGCGAGCGCCAGCTGCGAAGGCGTGACGTTCTTGTCGGACGCGATGCGGCGGACCTCGCGGACGACGTCCAGGTTGCGGGCGAAGTTCTCGCCCTGGAACCGGGGGTCTGTACGGCGCCAGTCGTCCTCGGCGAAGTCGTCGGGGCTGGTGATCGCGCCGGACAGGAAGCCGCGCCCCAGCGGGGAGTAGGCGACCAGGCCGATCCCCAGCTCCCGCAGCGTGTCGCGTACCCCGTCCTGTTCGATGCCCCGCTCGAAGAGTGAGTACTCGGTCTGGACGGCGGCGAGCGGGTGCACGGCGTGAGCCCGCCGGATGGTCTGCGCCGAGGCCTCGCACAGCCCGATGTGCCGCACCTTGCCCTCGGCGACCAGCTCGGCCAGGGCGCCGACGGTTTCCTCGATCGGCACCTTGGGGTCGATGCGGTGCAGGTAGTAAAGGTCGATGTGGTCAGTGCCCAGGTGCCGCAGCGAGCGTTCGAGGGCCCGCCGGACGTACTCGGGCCTTCCGTTGAGGCCGAGCACGCTGCCGTCGTCGGTGATCTCCACGCCGGTCTTGGTGGCGATCACCGCGACATCCCGCCGCCCCGCCAGCGCCTTGCCGAGCAGCTGCTCATTGATGAAGGGGCCGTAGCTCTCGGCGGTGTCCAGCAGGGTGACACCGAGTTCCAGCGCGCGGTCGATGGTGGCCAGCGACTCGGTCTCATCGGTGGCGCCGTAGAAGGCGCTCATGCCCATGCAGCCGAGGCCTTGCGCGCCGACGATCAGACTCTGGCTGCCCAGTGCGCGGTGTTCCATGAGGGTTCCCGTTCTGTCGAGAGGTAACTAACTGGATAGATACGCGACCGTAGACCTGCGACCCGCGCGTGTCAATAACTAGATAGTTACTTGCTAATGTGGCGGGCATGTCACGGGACTCCAGCGCCACAAAGGCCCGGCTGCTCGACGCTGCCTTCACCGAATTCGCCGCGTACGGCATCGCCGGTGCCCGAGTGGACCGCATTGCCGAGACCGCGGGGGTGAACAAGCGGCTGATCTACGTCTATTTCGGTAACAAGGAGCAGCTGTTCGACGAGGTCTTGCGGCGTGCGCTGACCGCGGGTGCCGAGTCTGTGCCGTTCAGCGTCGAGGACCTGCCCGGATACGCCGGCGCCATCTTCGACCACCTCGTCGCACGGCCGGATCTGATGCGCCTGCGACTATGGAAACTGCTGGAGCGCCCCAGCGCCACCGGACCCGAGGCCGAGGCCTTCGGTCACAAAACGGCCGAAGTGGCCGACGCGCAGCAGCGTGGTGACCTCGCCCGGGAGATGGAACCTGCCGATCTCCTGACCATGGTTCTCGCCGCCGCCCAGGCGTGGTTCTGGGCGGCCGAGGGCGTCGACCCCAAGGAGGCCGGCCAGTCCTGGTCGGCGCAGCGGCTGGCCCTGCACCGCGCGGCGGTCGTTGAGGCCGCCCGCCGTATCAGCGAACCCAGGACCGCTGGTGAGTAGCAACGGGAGGCAAACGTGCCCGAAGCTGCCGGTCACGGTCCGCTACCGCGCCGGAGTGTGCTGGCGTCGCGCTGTGGTGTCGGTGCCGTCCCACTGGTAGCGATCGGTGCCGGGCAGCCCCAGCGGTCTGAGGTCGTCGTCGATCCATTCCTGTAGGCCGACGTCGGTGTAACTGACCGGCTGGCCCAGCCATGGCGGAGATGTCCTCCGAGCGGGGGCCGGTCAGCTCATGGACGCGGCCGGTGTGCCCGGACGGATCGGCCAGGATCTCCGCCACGACCGCGGCGACGTCCCCGGCGAGCAGGACGCCGTGTCGGTACCGTCCGAACGGCCCGGCTAGCTGCTCGCGCGGAAGATGGGCCAGCCGACCTCGGTGACCAACTCGTCCTCGCTGGTCACATCGAGGGGGCTGCGCAGATAGAACTCGCGCAGCGGGCCGTCAACACTGATCTCGTGGCGCGCGGCATGGGTGCCCAGGTCGCCGTAGGTGAGATCTATGGTCTGCAGAGTCCCGCGGTGAACCGCGACCGCGAGTTCCGCGCCGGGCACGACCACGGCGCCGATCCGGCCGACCGAGCGAACCTCACCGTCGAACGGGATGAACACCAGCGCCTCCCCGTGCTCGTCCTCAAGCAGCTCATTCGCGAAGAGACCGCCCATCGGGCCGGTGGTGCGCAGCCCGCGGGCGGTGGTGAAGCCGTGCAGCTCACCCAGCGCCCCCTGCCACCAGCCCGCGAGGTCCTGGCGGTCGACGACCTCGCGGATCCCGATGGCCGCCTGCTCACGGACCGTGCGGTACTCGATGGTCGACCCGTGCACGGGCCGCGCCAGTAGGTCGCGCAGCGACTCGACGGCGCTCTGCGCCTGCGCGAGCCGGTTCTCCAGGCGCGCGAGATGCGCGGCGATCAGCTGGTTACGGGTGCTCACGTCCTCGGCGGCCAGCACCGCCTTCACGTCCGCCACCGGCATGTCCAGGTTCCGCAGGCGCACGATCACCTGAGCGGTGGGCACCTGGTCCGGGGAGTAGTGCCGATAGCCGGTTACCGGGTCCACATCGGCCGGCGTGAGCAGCGCGACGTCGTGGTAGTGCCGCAGCGTCTTGACGCTCAGATGGGTCGCGCGGGAGAACTCGCCGACCGTCATGCCCGTGTGCATGGCACCAGTGTCAACCCTCCCCCAACTGGAGGGTCCAGCGGACGATCTCCGGTTGACCCTCCCGTGCAGGTAGGGCCCAGGGTCGGCGGTGGGCGCCGCACGGCGCCGAGGCCCTTATGAGGAGACTTCCCATGAACACCAATACCCAGGCCACAGCTCTGCCCGATGTTGTCGCCGCCTATATCGAGGCCCTCAACGCCTTCGACATGGACGCCGTCCTGGCGACCTTCGCCGACGACGCCGTGGTCAACGACGCGAGCCGCGAGTTCGCCGATCCCGCCTCGATCCGAGCCTGGCTGGACCGCGAGATCGTCGGTGACAAGGTCACGATGAAGGTCACGGAGTTCGCGCGTCACGGCAACCTGATGGTCGTGCGGGCGCGCTACGACGGCGAGTACGACAAGGCGAACCTGCCCGACGAACTGGTGCTCACCAACTACCTCACGGTCACCGACGGCAAGATCACCTCACTGGTCATCGTGCACAACCAGCCCTCTCCCTACTGAGGCCGGCTCCCCGGCGATGGCTGACCTGGCTGCCCCCGCTTGCGCGCGGTGCTCGGGCCGCGCGCTCGCCGGTACCGGGCCGAGTCCGTCGCCATTCGTGGAAGGAACATCCCATGAGCACACTGGTCACCGCCGAGCTGTTCGCCCAAACCGGCCGCGGCGACGACGTCGCGAAGCTGCTGTTGGACATCCTGGGCGAGAGCCTTGAACACAAGGGCTGCGAAGACATCCGCATCCTGCGCGACCAGAACGACCCCGACCACGTGACCGGCCTGACCCAATGGACCGAGGCACACAACTACACCGACTACCTCACCTGGCGCACGGAGCACGGCTTCACCGCTACCTTCGAGGCCATGCTCACCCGCCCGCTGGTGATCCACTACTACGACGAGATCTACCAAGGCCAGGGCATCGCAGCTCGCTGAGAGCCCCCACTCGGGATGAGACTTGCCCCCGCTGCGTTACGCCAGCACCGGGATCTCGACGCGAATGGACCCCCGACTACTCTGCGTAACCACAGCGACGGCCACTTGAATCGGGTCTCGTAAGATTTTCGTGACGAGGTGACAGATCGTCACGGCGGTGCCATCGTCCGCAGTGTGTGAGGAACGGAATGGTGTTTCCGCACCTGGAGAAGGTGCTGGTGGACCAACGTCTTCGGCCTGATCGCCCTGAACAAGACGGTCGTCCCGATCTTCCGCAAACAGCGCTCGGGCGTCATCGCCAACGTCAGCTCCATCAGCGCCGACGCCGGATTCCCGTACACCTCGGTCGACGAGGCGTCCAGGGCCGCCGTCGCCACCCTCACCGAGGGCCTGCACGCCGAACTCGCCGAATTCGGCATGCAGGTCAAGGCGCTGCACCCCGGCAGCCACGAGACCAAGATCTTCAGCAAGGTCGACCGCGCCGAGAACGTTCCCGAGGACTACACCGACTCCTGGAACCCCTTCGCCTCGCTCAACCTCGTCCGCTCGGACCCGGCCCTCACCGCCGAGGTGATGTTCCGGACAGTCACCGACGGCGACACCAAGAAGGTCCACTACTACAGCGGCCCCGACGGCGAGGCCATCCCGCGCATGATGCAACTCCTCGGCCAGAACTGGTACTTGGAAGAGCTCAGCGCCCGCAATCGCGGCCAGGCCACCGCGCTGTGGGACGCGCTGATGCCGACCCCCGTCAAGGCGGCCGAGTGACGTGGCCCGCACATCCACGGCGTACGCGTATGTCGCCTCGTACGCGAACAGTTCCGCCGAAGGCGTCCCGGACGGGATCGGTCTGTGTACCGGGTCGATGCGTCCACCGGCGCGCTGACACCGGTGCAGCAGGTCGCCGGCGCGAGCCCGGTCTGGATCGCGGTCGCCCCGTCCCGTCGCTTCCTGAATGCCGGTTACTCGCTGGAGGACGGCGAGACGGGACGCGTCGGCGCGGTGGACGCCTTCGCCATCGATCCGGGCACCGGCACCCTGGACTTCCTCAACCGGGTGTCGCTGCACGACAGCGGCTGCGCCCATCTCGCGGTCGCTCCGGACGGACGCCATGTGGTGGTGGCGAACTACTAAGGCGGCGCGTACCTCGTGCTCCCCGTCGGTGAGGACGGGCGGCTCGGTCCCGTGAGCGGCACGCTGCAGAACACCGGCAGGGGGCCGCACCCACGCCAGGACTCGGCGCATACGCACGCCGTCGTCTTCGACCCGGGCGGCCGGTTCCTCGCCACCGCCGATCTCGGCATCGACCAGGTACGGATCCTCCGGCTCACGGACGGCCGCCTCGCACCGGTCAGCCGGGCGCCCCTGCCGCCCGGGACCGGACCCCGCCACCTCGCCTTCACCGACGACGGCAGCACTCTGTACGTGATCGGCGAACTCGACGCGACCATCACGGTGTTCGCCGACGACGCCATGACGGGGACGGTCCAGGAGATCCTGCAGACCGTCGCGACCGCACCACCCGGCTACCCGGGCCCGCCCGGCGGCGCCGAGATCGCCGTCCACCCGTCGGGTGACTTCCTCTACGCCTCCAACCGCGGCTCACAGACCATCACCGGCTACCGGATCGACCGGCCCACCGGGACGCTCTCCGTCGTCGGTCACACCGGCCAGAGCGTGAGCGGCCCGACCAACTTCGTCATCGACCCCGGCGGACGATCGCTCTACGTCAACAACAGCACGGCCGACAACATCGCCCAGTTCGCCGTCGACCCCGGGACGGGCGAGCTGGAGCCCACCGGCCGGACGACTTCCGTGCCCGTCCCCCTGATGATGGCGCCGTGCTCCCAGGACTGACAGGCGCACTCAGGAGGGCTGAGGGGATCCGGTGACAAGGGTGTACAGCTCGATGATGACACCGTCCTTGCAGTGGGCGATGTCCATCCCGGTGACCACGGGCGGTTGGTCGGCCGGACCGTACCGGAAGCCCAGGTGGCCGAGGTCGTCGGTGACGGAGACGGGGCCATCGGTGCGGAAGGTCCAGTCCGGGGCCTGCGCACGCAGCTCCGTCGCACGCTCGGCGAGGGCCGCGCGGCCGTGGACGACACGGTCGGGTTCGTGCCACACGACGTCCTCGGCGTAGGTCTGGGCGATGGCCGCGCTGCGCCGCTCCGGATCCGGCTCGTTGAACACATCGAGGAGGTTGCGGCGCATCAGGTCGGCAACGCTGTGGGGCATGAACACTCCTTCTGATCACGTCTGCCGCAGGATCACGGGATTCCGGCGGGGAGCGTCTCTATGGTGACGTAGCTGCTGACGTTGGCCACGTTGGCGACATGCTGGGTGTGGGCGACCTCGGGAAGCCGGGTAACGGCGTCGCGGCCGTGTCACGCCAGCCGGACGCCCCGTCTCCACGTCTCCACCTGCGCTGGGAGCCATGGCCAGGCACGCAACTGTCCCACTTCATCGTCGACGTCGAACCCCGTCTGACTGGCATCCTCACCGCGCTGCTCACCGGGTACGACATCAGCGCCATGCAGCAGACGGGCAGCTGCGGACCCTCCGAAGCGGACGCCTCGGCGCCTGGCGCCCCGGCGAACAGGGAGGCTGGCCACCGGTGGCCAGCCGAGGCGGACATCGATGTCGATCCGGTGCATGGCGAGTGGAGTCGCTCCCCCTCGGTGGATGCCTACGAGAGCCGCCACGGAGCCCCGCCTGGTGCCCCTCCTCGGTCGTGCGGCTGGCAGGTGAACGACCTCCTGCCTTGTGGCAATCGAAGCAGCACATAAAACTACCCAAGTAACTTTGACAAGTTACTTGGGTAGTTTTACGGTGGAGGTATGAACAAGAACCCCGAGTCGCAGGAGTCGACCGCGACCGCACAGCGCCTGCACGACGCGATCAAGCGGCTTCGTGCGCGGATGCGTACGGAGTCGGGCCAGCATGCGACCGGGCTGAGCGCCACACAGCTCGGCGTGCTGGCGAGCGTGGTCCGCGAGGGCCCCGTCACCGCCGCCCGACTCTCGTCGATCGAACACGTCAGCGGGCAGGCCATCGCCCAAAGCCTCGCCGTACTGAAGGCCGCGGGCCTGGTGCATAGCGAGGCGGACCCGAAGGACGGCCGCAAAAGGCTGATGAGCGCCGACGACTCCGCGACGGAGCTGATCGACAAGCTGCTCACGGGGCGCGCCGCCTATCTGGCACGCGCCATCGACCAGGTCGTCGCTCCGCACGAACGCAAGGACATGGACAAGGCGATCGAGCTGCTCGAGCGGCTCGCCGACGCCGACTTGAACGAGGCCGCCATATGAGAACCGGCACTGCCGAGGTCGACTCGATATCGGCCGGTGCCATCCGCAATCCCTTCACCTGGACCTTCACCACGCCGCTGTACGTGGGTGCCAGTCTCAACCCGATCAACAGCTCCATCATCGCGACAGCGCTGGTCCCCATCGCGACCGAGCTGAACGTGGCGGTGGGCGCCACGGCCGTACTGGTCTCCTCCCTCTACCTCGCCAGCGCTGTTGCCCAACCGACAGCCGGCAAGCTCGCCGAGGTCCTCGGCGCCCGGCGTGTCTTCCTCGCCGGGATCGTGCTCGTGCTGCTCGGCGGTGTCATCGGCAGTCTGGGCCAGAATCTGGCGATGCTCACGGTCGCCCGCGTGCTGATCGGGCTGGGCACATCGGCCGCGTTTCCCTGCGCCATGGTCATGATCCGGCGCCGCGCCGAACAGGCCGGACTGGACCAGCCACCGGGCGGGGTGCTCGGCGGGCTCGCCATCGCCGGCATGGCCACCGCAGCGATCGGTCCGCCCATCGGCGGACTCCTCGTGGGAGCGGCCGGCTGGCGCTGGGCCTTCCTGATCAACATCCCGGTCACGCTGATCGCCTTGGTGATGGCACTGCGGCTGCCCAAGGACCCGCAGCGCGAGGCCGCGCAGAGGGGATTGCGTCAGATCGCCGCGCGAATCGACCTGTTCGGCATCATCGGCTTCGCCACCACGATGACTTCTCTGGTCGTCTTCCTGATGCCCCTGCCGCACGTGACGTGGGCTGCTCTGATTGTCTTCCTCGTGGCCGCGGCCTTCACCGCCTGGTGGGAGTTGCGCCGCTCTGCGCCCTTCTTTGACCTGCGGGGCCTGGCCTCCAACGGCGCCCTGGCCCGCACCTACCTGCGCCAGGCCCTCACTCTGCTCGGCGTCTACTCCATGATGTTCGGCCTGACCCAGTGGATGGAAGCCGCCTACGGTCTGTCCACCCTGGAGACGGGCCTGATGCTGCTGCCGATGGGAGCCGTTTCCGCCCTGCTCTCCCGGCCACTCGCCCGCCGCAACCTGGTCCGTGGACCGGTGATCGCCTCCGCACTGAGCATGCTGCTCGGATCGGCCGGCATCATGCTCCTCGACTCCGGCAGCCCGGTCATCGCGCTTGTGCTGGTCTCGCTCGTCTTCGGCGTCACCAGCGCGACCACGACCGTCGGCAACCAGACAGCGCTCTATCAAGCGGCGCCCGCCGACCAGATCGGCACCGCCTCCGGCCTGTTCCGCACCTTCGGCTACCTCGGCACCATCACGTCGTCCGTGATCGGCGGCATCGTCTTCCGCGACGGCGCAAGTGACCAGGGTCTGCATTCCCTCGGCCTCGTCCTGGTGGTGGCGGGTGTCGCCGTCCTCCTCCTGATCATGCTCGACCGCCGCCTCATGCGCCGCGTCACGACATCCTGACCGACACGCCCCTTCCCGAACCCCGGCTCAACATCCGCAAGGAGCAACGCACATGACCACCCCCATCCTCCCCGCCCCGGTAGCCAAGCGGACAGCCCTGCTGGCCATGGACTTTCAGAACGGCATCGTTCCTCTCGCTCCCGACGCTGACGCGCTCGTCGACCGGGTCGCAGATGCAATCGCCGACTTCCGCGCCGCGGGCGGCACCGTCGGTCACGTCCGCGTCGCCTTCACCGAGGAGGACTGGGCGGCGATTCCCGAAACTAACAAGTCGTTCAGCGCGGTAGCCGCGGCCCGCGGTATGCATCACGAGGACGACATCACCCGGATCCACGACCGCCTGACCCCCGAGGACGGCGACATCGTCGTCCGCAAGATCCGCTACGGGGCCGGCTCCACCACCGATCTCTATGAACAGCTCTCCTCCCGCGGCATCGACACGCTGATCCTGGCCGGCATCAGCACCAGCGGCGTCGTCCTGTCCACACTTATCGACGCCGCCGACCGCGACTACCGCGTGTACGTCCTGACCGACGGCGTCGCCGACCGCGACCAAGACGTCCACCGCATCCTGCTGGACAAGGTGTTCCCCGCCCGTGCCCACCTCGTCGACACCGGGGGACTGCGCGCGCTGATGAAGCGGGACTGACATCGAGCCACCGCCTTCGCCCTCGATGGCTTGTTCGTCGTCCGACCGCAGGACCGTCAGGTCGCGACGCATCCGGGCGTATGTCTGATCGGCGATGACGGTGGCGTCCTTGGCGTCGGTCTTGCCCATGCCCCGGTAGCCGGCCGAGGCCCGGTTGACGGCCAGGCCGGGCACGTAGACGAGGCGCTGGCCGTTGTTGAGCAGCACGCTGATCCACAAGGCGGCCATGCCATCGGCGACGTCGACCGCCAAGACCACATCCACATCGAGGGCAAGTACGTCGGCGAACAGGGCCATCGGCTCCGGCTCGTCGTTCAGGACACGCCGCAACAGCAGTCGTTCGCCCTCCGCGTTCCGAACCACGCAAGGGTGATGGGTCTTGCCGATGTCCGTACCCGCCCAGATCTGGACCACCAGTTCCTCCGGTCGCTCGATGCGCTGTTCTCCCGGACGACCTCGCCGGCGGGGTCCTACTCAGCGATCCACTCGAAGGCAGTCGCAGCTCCTGATTCTCTGGACCTTACGATGGCCCCTCCAACCCACGAACAAGGTAGGACCGCACAGCCTCGAAACGAGTTCACCGAGTGGCCGTCAACACACCACTCCAGCGGACGTGACCCGTCGTGGTGGTGGTTCAGTTGGGTGGTGTGCGGGTGATGGCTCGGTTCCGGATGGGTGTACTGACGGGCCGTCGGGCAGCGCGGCGTTGTCTGGTCGCGCTCACTTGCCAGACGGCGAGGAGCAGCAGCGTGCCGGTCTCGGCGAGGAGGCTGAGGACGGCTTGTGGTGCCGGTTGCAGACCGCGCTCGGTGAATCCGAACACGCCTACGGTGCGCGAAGCGGTGAAGCCGCCGAGGGCGCCGAGTGCGACGCCCGCCTCGGAGATCCTCAGCAGCAGGGGCGGTGTCCCGATCAGCAGCAGGGCGGCGAGGGCGAAGGACGCGCTGGCCTGGAGCAGGAACAGGGGGCCAATGATGTGGACGAAGCGGTACCCGTCGATGTAGAGCTGGGCGTGGATGTATCCGCCCGCGGCGAGCGTTGCGGCGGTCGCCGCCCGCAGGGTGGGAACGAGGAATCTTTGAGTGCTCATGCCAGCCTCTGGTCCTTGACGGCCAGTTCGCGGTCGCCTTGGCGGTAGCCGACGCTGCGGATGCCGAGTGCGTCCTTGAGCTGCCGGGCGGGGACGACCTGGGGCGTGGGGGCGGGGGCCCGGCCCGGCTTGGGCAGCGGGTAGGCGGTGGTGGTGGCGGAGTGGAAGGTGATGTTGCCCTCCGTCTTGGTGAACAGCTGGTGGACGTGCCCGTTGAGACAGGTGACGGAGGAGAAGCGGCGCAGGAGGGCGATGACCTTGAGGGCGTCGTCGGTGCTCCAGCCCCACTTCGGGTACATGGCGAACAGCGGGATGTGGCTGAAGACCACGACGGGGGTGTCCGGTGACAGTCCCGCCAGGTCCTTGCGTACGAAGTCGATCTGCGCGTTGCCGAGGTGCCCGAGTTTCTCCAGGCTCAGGGTGTTGACCAGGGCGATGAAGTGCACGCCGTGGGTGTCGAAGCTGTACCAGCCGTCGCCGAGCGTGCCCATGCCGAAGGTCCGCCGGTAGGCGCGGCCCGCATCGCCGATGGAGTCGTGCTCGCCCGGAACGGTGAAGACGCGGTCTGTCTTCATTCCGGTCATCATCTGCTTGACCTGGTCGAACTGCCCGGCCGTGGACAGATGGGTCAGGTCGCCGCTGTGCATGACGAAGTCCGGCCTGAATCCGAGTGAGTTGACCTGGTTGATCGCTTCGGTGAACGAGCCGGCCACGTCCATGTTCGCCGGGCCCTGGAACCCGATATGGCTGTCGGAGACCTGCACGAACCGCAGCGCGCCGGTTCCCGCTGCGACGGCCCCGGCGGCGGCCCCGGCGTTGGTGTCGCGGGCGTCCGCGATGTGGCTGATCACCTCTCCGCTGGCCACGGTCAGCACCACCGCGCCACCGAACCATCCGGCGTGCCTTATGAGTTGACGCCGAGTCATACCGTGTTCGGTTTCAGGCTGGCCGGCGTCGTCGGCCGGTGTTCCGTCGTGACGGTCGTCGTAGCCGGTCATCGGGTCACCTCCACGGTGGCGGTCATGAACGGATGGATGGTGCAGAGGTAGGCGTAGGTGCCGGGCTTGGTGAACGTGTAGCTGTAGGTGGCGTGGGTGGCCAGGGCGGCCGAGTGCAGGGGACCGCCCGATGCGGCGCTGGTGACGGTGTGGGCGTCGGTGTCCTGGTTCGTCCATGTCACCGTCGTGCCCGCTCTGACCTTCAGCGTGGTCGGGGAGAATGCGAAGTTCTTGATCGCGACGGCATTCCCGGTCACCGGCGCGGCCGCCGCGCCCGCGCTCGAGGTACTCATGGGCATGCTCATGCTGGGCATCGGGGAGGCGCCGGGAGCGGCGTTCGCCGTTTTCCCCGGCCCCGTGGCCCCGGGCATTCCGGCCGCCTGGTGCTGACCCGGACCGGGTGTGATGGCGACGGCCCCGGCGGACGAGGAATGCGACGACTGGCCGCATGAGCTGAGGAGCCCCAGTGCACCGGCAGTGGCGATGGTGGCGACGGCCAGCCCGGCCGCAGCACGGGATCGCCGAGTTGGTGGGCGACGGTTCACGTACATGGTGTCCGTTCCTCACTGATCAGGCGGAGACGGGAACTGCGCCGGCTCGGGCGCACGCAACCGCAGGGATGTGGTGGATGCCGCGTTCATGGGCACGCGCCCCTCATGAACTCAGCTGGCGAGCCTGGGTGCTGCCCCGTGCCGACTGCCCGCCCCGAGGCGCTCCGCGCTGCGCATCCGCCCTGGCACGCCACGAAGATGAAGGCGGCACGCGGCAGTTCCCCCGAGCAGGCAGCCGCGAGCGACTCGGGGCAGGTCGGCGTCGCCCATAAGGGTGAAGGGTGATGCGCACACTGGCCCTGATGGGGCTCTGCCCTGGTCGCCGCACAGCCGCCGATCACTGTGCGTAGCGCTATCGACGTGGTGTGTGCTGGACATCGGCCGGGGCTGCAGAGTGGCAGCGGCTCCGATGCACGAGGGCAGGGGAGCGGGGCCGGTGGCGATAGCGCGTGCGTCGCGTGGTGCATTTCGGTCACCCCTGTTCCATCCCTTGCCGTAGGGGAAGCGATGAGGAGTTGCGCGTAAGCCGGTTCTTGTCCGCCTCCACGGACGGCGTGGCTCCTGCGGTTCGATGGATACGCACCTTTTATGGGACTTCATGCGATCGCTGCAGTTCAGCCGGGCCCGGACCCGCGCATGCTTGATCATGGCGAGGTCATAACGCCGCGAGGGCGTACCACCTGCAGCACCCACAGCGCGTGACCGGCACGGAGCTGCTCGTACAGGACAAAGCAGCGCATATGCCTGATGATCGCCTTATGCCCTGGAGTTCCCGAAAGCGTGGTTCAAGGACCGATCCGGATCGCTCCGCGCACCGTGTCTCTGATAGAGGGACCCTCTCGACCGCAGATGAGGAACTGCTGCGCGCTCTGTACGCGGAGCACGCAGGAGCCCTGTTCCACTACGTGCTGCGACTGACCTCAGGAGACTGGCAATGGGCAGAGGACGTGGTACAGGAGACACTGCTGCGAGCGTGGCAGCATCCCGCCGCGTTCGACCCCGCACGCGGCCCGGCCCGGGCATGGCTGTGTACGGTCGCTCGACACCTGGTCATCGATGCCCACCGGGCCCGGCAGTCCAGGCCGGCCGAGGCCGGCGGCGATGTGCTGGAGCGAGTCGCCGAGCAGAAGCCGGGCAAGGACGAGATCGAGCAGGCTCTCCAGAGCTGGGCGGTTGCCGAAGCCGTCCGGTCACTGTCGCTGGACCACCGCGCCGTCCTGCTGGAGACCTACTACCGGGGCCGGACCATGGCGGAGGCCGCACAGGTGCTGGGCATCCCGCTGGGCACAGTGAAGTCGCGGACGTACTACGCCCTGCACGCCCTGCGGCTGGCGCTGCAGGAACGGGGGATCGAGCCATGACCGTGGCGGGCAGGAGGCGGCGACCATGAGTGCGGAGCACGACGCCCTCCGGCTGGCGCTGGGAGGATACGTCCTGGGCACGCTGCCCTCTGCGGAAATGGAACAGGTGCGCATCCACCTCGCGGCATGCACCGAATGCCGGGCCGAGCATGCCCAGCTGGCGGGATTGCCTGCGTTGCTGGCGACGGTGACCGAAGCCGAAGCCTCGGGCCAGACGGTGCCGGCGGCCGAAACGGACCTGACCGACCGGCTGATGGCACGGGCAGCGGAAAGTGCGCAGGCCCCGCTGCCCGAACGGCCCGCCGCGCCCGCGGTGTCGAAGACCCCAGAGGGGGGTGTGCTGGAGAGGCTGCTCCAGCAGGCTGCGGCCAGGCGCCGCAGGTCTTGGCGTCTGCAACTGGCCGGTGCTGCAGTCTCGCTGACGTTCATCGCGGCAGCGGCCGGTGGCACATGGCTGGCGGCCATCGGGTCCGTGGGCAGTCAGGCGAGGCCGCCCGGGCCGACCGCGCCGACTGTCTGGCGCACCTTCTCCGGGAGCGATCCCACCACCGGCGTCTCCGCCTCGGTGAAGGTCTCGCCCTCTGCCTGGGGCAGTGTCCTGCAGATCTCCGCAGGAGGGGCACCCGCCGGAATCACCTGTCGGCTGCAGGCGGTCGGGCCCGGCGGGGCCAGGACGGACGGCGCTACCTGGCGGGCAGGCGAGTACCCTCCCGGCACCACGATCCCAGGAGCGGTCGCCATGGCTCCGGGAGCCATCGAGCACTTCGAGATCCTCGCAGGCAACGGTCAGAAGCTGGTCACCATACGAGCGTGAGGCCAGACCATGGCGGTCATGTCACTGGGCGGCCTGTCGCCCAGTGGCATGACGGCAGCAGCAGGGCGTGAGGATTGGTGGCACAAGAGGCCGAGACGACGTCGCCTTCGAAAGGCCGGGCGCTCCGCGGCGAGGGACCCCGATCATTCGACAAGCACCGGGCCGCCTCAAGACCGGTGGACCGAGCTAAAGGGGCGCGCACAGGACGTCCAGCTGATGGTCATGGAAGAGGTGTCGTGGGGCTCTGGCCTGCTTCCGTCACGCGACCTCCGCAGGGGCAGGACGGCCATCCCGCGCCGGGCCCCTTGGGTGCCGGCCGCGCACACGGTCGGGCACGGCCGTGCGAAAGGGAGGCGGCGGCATACATCTTCGCTTCCGCCGGAGGAGGCGAAAACCGACACCCTGGCCCCTCTCGCGACGCGCCGACGGTTTCCGGGCCCTGGTCACTCTCGCCCCCGCTCCGTCGAACCGGCCCAGTCCGCAGCTGACTTCATGCATGAGCGGGCCGACGGGACGCGCACGACTCTTCTTGTGCCGAAGTCCGTACAACCCGGAGAAGAGGATCCGTCACGCCTGCACGCGGAGGACCGCGATCCAGCCGAAACGCAGGCACGGACGTCCGTCCCGGTCTACGGCGTGACGCTTCCACGGGGTCGTCCGGAAGACAACGGGCGAGGGGGCCGAGCTGCCGGTGCCCAGTCCGGCCGCGCGACAGCGTGCTCTGGACAGAGGCAGCTGAGCCCGGAGAGGCGCCGACATTGACATGACTGGCAAGAATCAGAACGAAAGAGGCAAATAGCTCGAACCGTCCGACATATGTCGTCCGTGGAACTGATTGAGCGCGCCCACGCAGGATCAGGATCCGGCCTAACGACCACCCCCGATTTGTTTGCGGCCACCCGTTCCGGTCTCCGCACATCGACAGAAGAGTCAGAAGACCATGTTCGTGACCGATTCCCCCAGCCCGACTTCACCGCTCGGCCGGCCCTGCCGCCGCCAGGCACTGCTCACCCTGCCCGCGCAGGAGGCGCACGTCTCCGCCGCTCGTCACTTCGCAGCCGATTTGCTGGAGACCTGGAGTGTTCCCGTGGGTGAGCGGGACTCCGCCATTCTCATCGTCGACGAACTCGCTGCCAACGCTGCCCAGTACGGCCATGAGCGCATGACCCTGCTGCTCGCCCTCGACCACGAAACTCTGCACATCGTGGTCACCGACTCCGGCGCGGCCGTGGAGCGTCATCGCGCCGGCATCGCCTCCGACGAACACGGCCGTGGCACCGGCATCGTCCAGTCCCTTGCCCAGTCGACCGAGATTCGCCAGACACGCAGCGGCCGCGAAGTCCGCGCCTGCCTGAGGTGCTCGCCATGACCGGGCCGGACGCTCCGCACGAGCTGCGACCCCCTGCCGGGGCCGGCACTGCAGCACAGCGACGGGCCCCCGGGGGCGACCGCGGCGAAGGGCCACCCGACACCCCCGCCGAGTGGTCCTTCGCGACCCACAAGCCGTGTCCCATCGACGGCTGCCCGGGCCCGGCCCAGGTGCCCCTGCGGTCCGCGGCCCACCCATCGGCACTCGATCGCTGCGGCCCCCACCACGACACGGTGCTGTGTCAACGCTGCGGCGCCGGCCCCTGCGTACCGGCGGAGGTGTGAGCGTGGACGTCACCCCGAACAGCGGCAAGGGCATCGACGCCCCGCCCCCGCACGAGGCATATACGCATGCGCCAGATCTGCGCCGCGAGATGCACCAAGTGCTGGCCCCCGGAGCCGAACGCGCCTGGCTGCTACGCCGGAAGGCCCTCATGGGCCGGAGGGCCCTGGACGACCCCGGCCCCGTCGCAGCTGCCGCGGAACCCGCCGAGCAACTCGTCCTCCACGACCGCCGCCATCTCGACCTGGCCGCCGGCCCGCACCACCCCGACACCATCACGCTCGCGTGGCCGACACAGATGAGCCACGCGCATGACCGCCAGTTGTCACAGCCCGCCACCAGCGACAAGGAGTCAAAGAACATGGGTGGAAAGCAGAAGACACTCGCCATACTCGCCGGAGCCGCGCTGGCAGCCGGATTCGCCGGCCCGGCCTTCGGGTCCACCACCGCTCACTCGCCGGCCCTGCGCACGGCCGCGACGGGGTCGGGGATGTCGGTCGTGGAGTGGAACCGTGAGCTCATCACCATCCTGAGCGATCCGAAGGCGCAGCCGTCCACCGTCCAGCCCACGCGCAGCTTCGCGCTCCTCCAGGCCGCCGAGTACGACGCCGTGGTATCGATCACGCGGGCCGGGCCCGCCTACGTGTTCTCGGTGACGGCGCCAGGAGGCGCTCGTGCGGATGCCGCAGCGGACCAGGCAGCCCATGATGTGCTGGTCGCTTTGTACCCGGCCAAGCGCGCAGGCGTGGACCAGCGGCTGAGCAGCCAGCTGTCCGCGATTCCGAGCGGCCCGGGCAAACGGGCGGGCATTGGTGTGGGAGCCGAGGTCGCCCGCCGACTGATCAGCCTGCGGTCCGACGACGGGTCCTCAGCCAGGCCACCGCGGTTCCGCCCCGGCGACAAGGCCGGTGACTACCGGCCCACCCCGCCCAACTTCCCGACACCGGTGTTCACCGACTGGGGCTCGCTCAAGCCGTTCGTGCTGACGAGCGGACGCCAGTTCCGCCCGGCACCGCCGCCCGCTGTGAGCGGCGCCGCGTACGCCACCGCCTTGAACGAGGTAAAGAGCCTGGGAAGCAAGACCAGCACCACCCGCACCCCCGATCAGACGGCAGCGGCGAAGTTCTGGGCGGCGGCACCCGTCTGGAACGTCTGGAACCAGATCGCGCAGAACCTTGTCACCTCCCAGAACGCGAGCCTGGAGAAGGCGGTGAAGGTCTTCGCCCGGCTCGACCTGTCCCTCGCCGACACCGCGATCGCGATGTACGACGCCAAGTATGTCTACCACCTCTGGCGGCCCGTGACCGCCATCCGGCTCGGCGGTACGCACTACAACCCGAGCATCGTCGGCGATCCCAGCTGGACCCCTCTGCTGCCGACCGCACCGGATCCGTCCTATCCCGGCGCTCACGGCGCTCTCAGCCAGGCTGCGGCAACGACGCTCGCCGGACTCTACGGGGCGCGGCATCATCTCGCGGTGACCTCGAAGGGCGTCACTCGAACCTTCACCGGCTTCCAGGACGCCGCCACCGAAGCGTGGCTCAGCCGGATCTGGTCCGGCCAGCACACCTCCCTCGACAACCGCGCGGGCCAGCAACTCGGCACCCAGGTGGCCGACTTCGTGGCAGGTCGGCTCTGACCGCACCGCCACGCTACAACCATGGACATGGTAGGGCCGAGAAGCCAGTGGTCCCGGTACATCGGGTACCACTGGCTCGGGCCACGCTCAGAGGGCGGCCGTCCTCCGCGCCGAGGGCCCGCAGCTGCTGGCCGGCAGGCCGGACGTCTGCCCGCAGGAAGTCCTGGCTTCCAGTCACCGCGACGCACTGACTGAATGACTGTCGCGGTCGGACCCACCCGGTCGCCCCAGGGCGCTGAGCGCGGGCCCGCCCATGTCACATGATCGTCGTCTCGATCGACTACCGGCTCCGAGCTTCGGCTGTCTGCGCTCCCCGGGGATCCCCGAAGCCAACCTCGGCGTCTCCGACCAGCTGGCGGCGCTGCGGTGGGTGCGGGACGGCACCGCCTCGTTCGGCGGGGCACACCGGCCATGTCACCCTGGTCGGCCGGCCCGCGAGCGCCCACAGCGTGTGGTGCCTGCTGGGCATCCCAGAGGCCGAGGGCCCGTTCCACGGTGCCATCGTGAACAGCACCCCGGCAGGGCTGAGCCTCGGCGAGGCCGACCACGCCAAGCGCGCCGCCGAGCGTTTCCTCTCCCGGCTCGGCACGAATCCGCGCGACGCCCCGGTGTCGGACATCCTGGGCGCCCAGAGCGCCGTCGCCCGGGAGGCCGCCGGCAGGCTCGGGCTCAACTCCGTCCACCGTTCGTGCCGGTCGCGGGCGTAGGCCCGCTCCCGGACCGCGCAGCCTGGACCGACGTCGTCACCCGCCGGGCACCCGGCCCGGACGTCACCATCGGCATCACCGAACGGGAGACGGTCGCCTTCCACGCCATGAACCCGGTGCCGCGCCGGGTGCGCGAGGTCCCCGTCCCGGGCTCCGCGCTCGCTGCTGACGGCGTGGAACTCGCCGCAAGGGAGTTCGCCCGTCCCTCCCGTAAGCCGGCCGTCCAGCTCAGTGAGGGCGGCCGCGTATGGGCCTCCCGGTTCGACGCCGCCCCCGACTCCGTCTTCGGCGCCGCCCACTGCATCGAACTGCGCTTCCTCTTCGGCACCGACGTCGACTGGGCCGACGCCCCCATGCTCGCCGGCGCCCGCCCGTCGGACATCGAGTCCCTCGGCCGCCGTGTGTGCACCGCCTGGCTCGGCTTCATCCGGACCGGCACCCCCACCACCGACACCCCCTGGCCGCTGCACACAGCGCACTCCTCCTCCACTTACCACTGGCTAGCTGAAGCCCCACGGTCACGGGACACGTGCCCGATGCACCGCCGACGTCTGCCGGACGTGAAGCGAGGCTCGCAGCCGCGCCGAGTGCCTGGTGCGCACACACGCCGCCCGGCCCCATGGCCGTCGCGCGACAGCCGTATGCCGGTACTGCTATGGGCGAGTTCCGGCGGGATGTCGAGCAGCCGCGCCAGGCGCCCGAGCGGGGCCGTCACGCTCGCCGGCCGGGGGTACCCGGAACTCTGCGCCACCGTCAGGGCCGGGGCATTGGCACGCCGGACAGCGGGGGTGGCGCCTTTCCCCCCGGCAGCAGTACGGCGCGTTCCAGTCGCCCGCGGACGTGATCAGCGAAGGCGAGCTCGCCGGCCTCCCAAGACCGCGTGGGCCACGGCCCCGGGCCGGACCATGATCAACGATCGGTCCGGCGTGGGTCCGTCGTCGCCATGGCATGAACCATCAGGATCATCAGTTACACGAGGAACAACCGACAGCATGTCGTTCCTCCCGGCTTGGAGGAGCTTTTCATGGCTGCAGAACTGGACGGATCCACCGCTCTTGTCACCGGCGCTACCGCCGGCATCGGCCGGGCCGTGGCCCTGCGCCTGGCAGCGTCGGGGGCCTCGGTCATCGTCCACGGGCGGGACGAGCAGCGGGGTGCTGAGACCGTCAAAGAGATCGCTGCCGCAGGCGGGAAGGCTCGGTTCGTTGCTGCGGATCTGAGTAGCGCTGAAGATGTCCTGCGTCTTGCCACTGAAGCAGGCGAGGTGGACGTTCTGATCAACAACGCCGGTATCTACCGGTTCGCCAGTACGCCGGACACCACCGCCGAGATGTTCGACACTCAGATGGCCGTCAACTCACGCGCGCCGATGCTCCTGGTCGGTGCCCTCGCCCCGGGAATGGCTGCGCGGGGGCGTGGCGTCATCGTGAATGTGAGTACAGCGGCGGCTACCACGCCGGTGCGGGAATCGGGTGCTTACGGGGCCTCCAAAGCTGCACTCGAACTTCTCACACGAGTATGGGCTGACGAGTTCGGCGCCCAGGGCGTCCGCGTGAACGCCGTGGCTCCGGGCCCTGTCCATACCCGCGGGACGGAGGAGATGGGAGGTGAAACCCTCCAGGCGATCGGGCGAACCACCGTACTGGGGCGGGTCGCCGACCCTGAAGAAATCGCGGAAGCGGTTCTGTTCCTTGTTTCGTCCCGCGCCAGCTACATCACCGGCGCGGTTCTCGAGGCACGCGGCGGACAGCTCGCGATCGGATGACTTTGGGCTGGGCCGCGACGGATATGCCAAACCCGACGCCCATGCCCACGATGTCTGCCTCGACCCGCAAAGAAGTTGTTTCTGATCCTGGCGTGCGCAGTTGACGCGGTGTAGTTACGGCAGCAGCAGGCGAGACGATGACCGCAGCCCCATTCCGGCCCACCTGCGCGTTCTCGAACACCCTTGCCCGCTGGATCTGGCCCCGACGGAGTAGCCGGGCGAGCACCTGGCGCGTTCCGGAGCCTAAAAAGAGACAGAGGGCTCGAGGCGACGGAGGGAGAGGCTTGGGATGCGGACCGTCGTGGACCTCACCCGCTGCCAGGCGTATGCGCAGTGTGTGTTTCTCGCACCGGAGATGTTCGAGCTGCATGGCGAGGAAGCGCTGCTGTACCGCCAGGAAGTCCCGGACGAGCAGCTGGAGCGTGTGCGCCAGGCCGCTGCAGCGTGCCCGGTCCAGGCGATCCTCGTGGGTGAGGCGGTGACCGTCGGTGCCCGGGCCCGGTGACCTTCGGGAGGGCCCCATCGTCATCGTCGGCGCGTCGCTGGCCGGGTTGCGGGCCGCTGAGGCACTGCGCGAGAGGGGCTTCACCGGCTCGCTGACCGTGGTCGGGGACGAGCCCCACCCGCCCTACGACAGACCGCCGCTGTCCAAGCAGGTTTTGCTCGGCATGTCGGCGGCGGACACTACCGGGCTGCCGATGCGCCGCGACCCGGACGCCGACTGGCGCCTCGGAGTGCGTGCCACGGGGCTCGACCCGGTCGGCCGTCAGGTCCTGCTGGCCGGCGGTGAGCCCCTGCCCTACGACCGGCTGCTGATCGCCACCGGAACCCGGGCGCGCCCCTGGCCCCAACCGGAGCAGGCCGCCCTGGACGGAGTCTTCACCCTGCGCACGCGTGACGACGCCGGGTGCCTGGCCGAGCGGCTGACCGCCGGGCCGCGCCGCGTGCTGGTCGTCGGCGCAGGCTTCACCGGCTCGGAGATCGCCTCAGCCTGCCGGGAGCGGGGCATCGAGGTCACAGTCACAGAACGCGGCACCGCACCGCTGGTGGGCGCCCTCGGCGGCACACTGGCGAAGCTCGCAGCCGGCCTGCAGCGGGCCCACGGCGTGGACCTGCGCTGCGGAGTGACGGTCACCGCGCTGTGCGGGAACGCCAGCGGGCGGTTCACCGGAGCTGACCTCTCCGACGGCAGCCACATCGACGCGGACGTGTGCGTCATCGCCATGGGTGCGGTCCGCAACGTCGAGTGGCTGGCGGATTCCGGGCTGGCGGCGGGCCCGCACGGGGTCGCCTGTGACGCGGGGTGCCGCGCTTTCGACATGTACGGAATCGTCACCGACGATATTTTTGTGGCCGGCGACGTCTCCCGCTTCCCCCACCCGCTCTTCGATTACCAGATGCTCTCCTTGGAGCACTGGGGCAATGCGGTCGCACAGGCCGAGGTGGCGGCCCACAACATGATCAGTCCCGGGCCGCCGCGGCGCCCCCACCTCGCGGTTCCGGTCTTCTGGTCGAGTCAGTTCGGGGTCAACATCAAGTCCGTGGGCGTCCCGACCTGTTCCGACCAGGTGGTCATCGCCCAGGGCTCACTCAGTGAACGCCGTCTGGTGGCGGTCTACGGCTACCGGGGCCGCATCACTGCCGCCGTCACCGTCAACATGGCCAAGTGGCTGGAGTACTACCAGGGCCTGATCGAGATCGCCGCCCCGTTCCCGCCCGCGCCCGGCGCTGCCGACGGCCACCCGCTGGTGACCGAATTCGCGCTCCCCTCCGACGTGCCGGATCCGAAGGGACTGTCCCACGGCCCCACCGTCGCGCTCACCGGTCACCTGCCGGACCGCCGACTGACCGTGGTCCGGCCCGCTGGCTGACCCTTCCGTCCTTCCCTGTCACGAGGAGCCCGTCGATGGCTGTCGACACCCTGCTGGAACGGATCACCGCCTACGCCAACCGCCCCGACCCCTACCCGCTGTACGCCGAACTCCGCGAGGCGGGCGTGGCGCGGCAGACGGATGGCAGCTACCTGGTAGGCGGGTACTACGACATCGTCGCCCTGTTCCACAACCCACGGCTCAGCTCCGACCGCCGCAACCGCACCGGCACCTACAGCGGCCTGCCGGCGGAAGAGGAAGAGCCCCACCCTTTCATCCGGCTCGACGACCCCGAACACCACAGGCTGCGCAGCGTGGCCACACGGCCGTTCGGTCCCCCGCACAGTCCGGGCCGGATCGACGCCATGCGAGACGAAATCACCCGGATCACCGACGAACTGATCGAGTCGCTCCGGGGACGTACGCAAGTCGACATCGTCGACGACTTCGCCTACCCCCTGCCTGTCACCGTCATCTGCCGACTTCTCGGTGTACCGCGCGAAGACGAGCCGACCTTTCGGCAGTGGTCCAACGCCATCACCGACTCCGGCGACATCCGGCCCGGCGAAGACCTCACCATGAGCCAACAGGCCGGCAACCAGGCCAGAGCGCAGATGGGCCGCTACCTGGTAGACCTCGCCGAACAGCGCCGCGGCCATCCGGGGGACGACATGCTGTCCGCGTTCGTCAACGACCCCGACCCGGCCGGAGCGCTCACCCGCGAGGAACTGGCGGCCACCGCCGTGCTGCTGCTCGTCGCCGGACACGAGACCACGGTCAATCTGATCACCAACGGCGTACTCACTCTGCTGCGCCAGCCCGACCAGTTGGAGCGCCTGCGCCGTGAACCCGACCTGCTTCCCGGCACAGTGGAAGAACTGCTGCGCTACGAGCCCCCGGTCCATCTGCTGGACCGCACGCCCCTCACCCACGTCGACGTCGCGGGCACGACCATCCCCAAGGGCGTACCCGTGGTGCTCGCGCTGGCCTCGGCCAACCGTGACCCCAAGCGGTTCCGCGACCCCGACCGGTTCGACCCCGCCCGCCGGGACAACCAGCACCTCGGATTCGGCAGTGGCGTCCACATCTGCTACGGCGCGCCCCTCGCCCGGGTCGAAGCCCAGACCGCCCTGGGAGCACTCCTTCCCCATCTCACCACCGCAACCCTGGTCGAAGACCCTCCCCCCTACCGGCACAGCGCCGTGCTGCGCGGCCCTCGGCACCTTCCCATCGAGCTGGCCCCGTCGCCGTAGACGCAATGAACCGCCTCGCCCCAGGACGCGAAGGAGAGCCGCGCCGGTCGTTCGTTCGGTTGTTCCTCGGCCGGTTCGGAGGCGCCGACGCGCCACAGGGGCAGGGCGCGGCGGAGCGGGCTCGCCGAGTGAGGTTCCGCCGTAACGAACGGCAAGCGGATCGATGTGTAGCTGACCGTGTTGCTCAGACCGTGTCCTCCATGGCTATGGGCCGCTTTGAGATGAGAGAGCAGATGACCTCGAACGCCGGAGCGCACATGACGTCCGCTTCCCCTCATCGGGAGCCGATCCGCGTCGGTGTCGTGGGGCTGAGCGCGAGCGGCGGGTGGGCGGCCGCTGCCCATGTGCCGGCACTGGCCGGGCTCGACGGATACGAGTTGCGGGCGCTGAGCGCCAGCAGCGCCGAATCCGCGCGTGCGGCCGGCGAGAAGTACGCGGTGCCGCTGACCTACGGCAGCGCGGAGGAGCTGGCCCGCAGTGAGGAAGTCGATCTCGTGGTGGTGACGGTGAAGGTTCCGCATCACCTGGAGCTCATCCGACCCGCGCTGGAAGCGGGGAAGATGGTGTTCAGCGAGTGGCCGCTCGGTGCCGACCTCGCGCAGGCCGAGGAGCTGGCCGGCCTCGCGCATCGCAGGGGTGTGCTCACGGCCGTCGGTCTGCAGGCCCGGTCGGCTCCGCCGCTTCGGTATCTGCGGGACCTGGTCGCCGATGGCTACGTGGGGCGGGTGCTGTCGACCAGCATGCTCGGGTCGGGCTGGATCGGCGGCGCCACCTACGACGACAACTATGCGTACGTGCTGGACGTCACCAGCGGCGCCACGCTGCTGTCGATCCCCTTCGGGCACTCGGTCGACGCGCTGACCATGGTGCTCGGGGAGTTCCGTGAGGTGTCGGCTGTCATCGAAGACCTGCGCCCGGAGGTCACCCACGTCACGAGCGGGGTGGTTGCGGCCAAGACCGCAGAGGACCAGATCGCCGTCACCGGGGTGCTGGAGTCGGGGGCCGTAGCCGCAATGCACATCCGCGGTGGGACCTCACGCGCCACCGCGTTTCACTGGGAGATCAACGGCACGGACGGTGATCTCGTCGTCAAGGCCGACCAGGCCCAGTGGTGGTATGGGGGACTGCGACTCAACGGAGCCCGAGGAGAGGACGGCACGTTGACCGAGCTACCGGTTCCCGCCCGCTATCAGCGGTCGCTGACGCAATGGACCGGGCGATCCACCGAGCCCGCCTGCAACGTCGCCCACGAGTACGCGCTTCTGCGCGACCAGATCACCGGGAACCTTGCGCCGGATGAGGACGGCGTTCCCGACTTCCGGCACGCCGTCCGGCGACACCGCATGCTGGAGCGGATCCGAGAGGCGGCGCGCGCGGGCCGGAAGGTCACACTCGCGGAGCAAGGCTCGTAGGCCCCGAAGTGGGTCGGGTCGGGAGCTCGACCGTTTTACCCTCTGCGAGAATGCCGCGGCTCCGGTGTTCCCCGCGGCTACCAGACGTACCACGGCCCCGTCGAGAGCAGGCCCTACCAGGGCAGGGTCCAGGTCAGCACGTTCACCGGCTCAGAGGAATCCGACCTTCTCCACGCCGCCGGTTCGTGGATGGCCGACCATCTCGACGCCTTGCTCATCAGCATCAACTGGGTCGGTGACTTCCTCTCCCCACACGGCATCGACTCCCACGCCAGTGCTGGAGATGACTCCGGGCGCGCAGGGCTTCAAGATCACCCCGCCGCCCCTCATGGACCTATCTCGGCGATCCCCTTACGGTGCTCACCTTTCACTTCCGTTGCTCTGTATCATTTCTACCCGGAAGCCTCCATCTGAGCCATCATGAGCATTTCTGAACGCGAATGAAGGACATGGAATCTCCCAGCATGGAGAGAGTGCGCCAGGAGGCACGCGGAGCGGCCAGCATCGCGGCGGCGATCCGACTGTCCGTTTCATTCAACAGGTGGCGCACTCTCTCCATGATTCAAGATCTTATGTCCTTTTTCCTCGACTCAGATTGTCATTTCTGGCTCAGATTCTCGCCTCGGCTTAGAAACGTCTCAGAGAAACCGAGACGAGAGAGCTGGTGAGCACGATGACCGGTATCGAGCACAGGGTGGTGGACACCGGCTGGGGCAAGGTCAGGGGAGTTGCGGAGGGCGAGGCGGTCTCCTTCCGGGGAATCCCGTACGCCGCGTCGCCGGTCGGCGAGCTGCGGTTCGCGCCGCCGCAGCCGCACCCGGGCTGGATGGACGTGCGGGACGCGGCCAAGGCCGGCCCCTCCGTTCCGCAGGCGGCCTCCCGGCTGGAGAAGGTGCAGGGGCAGCGCGTGCCGGACTGGAACGAGGACGGAAGCCTGACCCTCAACGTGTTCACTCCGCGCCGGGCGCTGGCGGACGGTGCGGCCCGCCCGGTCCTGCTCTGGTGGCACGGCGGCGGCTTCACCAGCGGCTCCGGCGGCTGGGACTGGTACGACGGCGGCCGCCTCGCCGCGCTGGGCGACATCGTGGTCGTCACCGCCAACTACCGGGTGGGACCGCTGGGTTACCTGTACCTGCCAGAGATCGGCGCGGCCAACCTCGGCCCCCAGGACCAGGCCGCCGTGCTGCGCTGGGTGCAGAACAACATCGCTTCCTTCGGCGGCGACCCGCGCACGGTCACCGTCGGCGGGCAGTCCGCCGGAGCGTACTCGGCCCTGTCGCTTGCGCTCGACCCCGAGACGAGCGGGTCCATCACCCGGGTGCTGCTGCAGAGCGGCCCCTTCGGCCTGAACCCACAGGATCCGCACCAGGCCGCCGAGAACGCCGACGCCTACCTGCGCCTGCTGGACATCCCAGTCGGCACTGATGTCGCGAAGGCCCTGCGTGCCCTGACGGTCGAGCAGCTGCTGGACGCCTACGGCCGCCTCTCCGTCCAGCTCGCGGCTCCGGGTAACGCGGCTCCGCCGATGTACCCGGTCCTCGGTGCCCCCGGCATGCCCCGCACCCGGCAACAGGCGCTCACTGACGGCGCTTTGGAGGGCAAGACCCTGCTGATCGGCACCACCCGCGACGAAGCGACGGCCTTCTTCGCCTTCGACCCCCGCATCCAGAACCTCACCACCGAAACCGCCCTGGACGTCCTCACCGTCCAGGTCGGCCGACAGGCCGCCCTGGACGTCTACCAGCAGCACGCCGCCCGCCTCCCGCACGCGACACCGGCGCAGATCTTCACCTCGGTGCAGACCGACGGCCTCTTCCGCGACGGCTCGCTGGAGATCGCCGACCATCACGCGGCCGGCGGCAACACCACCTACGTCTACCAGTTCGACTACGCCCCCGCCGAGGACCCGTAGGCCCTGGGCGCCACCCACTGCGCCGAACTGCCCTTCCTCTTCAACACCTTCGACGCCTACCCCGGCAGCCCCGTGCTCACCGGCGCCGGCGACGCCCAGCGCACCCTGAGCCTCGAATTCGCAACCGCCGTCGCCGAATTCGTCACCACTGGAACGACCGGCAACTGGCTGCCCTACGCGCCCGCGACCGCAGCCCGCATCCGCCACTTCGGCTGAGAGAGGAGACCGTCATGAAGCACATCTTCTGCACGCCGACCATGCCTCACTGGGCCGAGTTCCTCACCTTGCTGGTCACCGTCTACTCCTCGGACCGGCTGTACTCCCTGACCATCGCCGACCGTTTTCGCGAACTCACCCGATCGTGCACCAGACCCTACGTCCCGACCGGCAGGGCGCTTCGACCAACCACCCACCGATCGGGACGACCTCTTATCCACCACGAGATCGACCACCTCGACGGCCCCCTGCCAGAGGGCAGCCCGGGACAAGCGGCCACACACTGGCTCCAGCAGCAATCCGCGGCCGCCACGCCCTCGGGATCGATGCCCTCACGCCGGTCCGCTCCAGGAACACGCCCACCACCGGACGGATGCCGGCCCTTGATCTTCTTCCGCCCTGGTGCCTGCCTCGTCGCCGCACTCCTCGACGCGCCCGGCGCGTATCCCCAACGGGGGCAGCTGATCAGTACGTCCGGTGCCCAGATCGGATGGCGCCCGGCTGGCGGGCTTCGGTCAGCATGCGGGAGTGTGGAAGAGACACCCGCATCAACGGCGGGGGGCGCGTGTCGAGACCAAGCGAGGGCCGGATCAGACCGCGAGTTCTTCCGCGCGGAATCCGCGTGCTGCCCCTGCTCCTGGTCGTCGTCGGCGTCATCATGGCTCTGGTCACGCCTCGTGATGGCAGCGCCGCGGCGTTCTTCTCGGCGGCTCCGGTAGTCGCCGCGCCGCTGCTGTCGCTGCACGGGACCGTACTGGTCGGGGTGGCTGCGTGCGCGGCCGGTCTGGCCGTGCCCGCGCACTTCGGCCAGCTGAAGGATTGGGGCGCCTACAGCGACTGAGGCGCCGCAAGTGCCGCTGGATGGCATCCTCGACCGCGCTTTCGCGGCGCGAACCGCGCAGCGCCGCGTCAACGCGCCTGCGAACGGCTGCGAGCGGTTGGCGAAACTTCTCCTCACCGCCCAACGGGCCGTTGATCAGCCCGCGTTCCCGTTGCAGCTGGTGCACCAGAGCCTGGATGTGCAGGCTGAGGCCGGCCTCGGCACGGGTCGTACAGGCGCCTCCAGATGCGCTCGGGCTCCCGCCTCCGTACGCGCACCCCGCGCTCCGTCCACGCAGCGCGGACAGGTCTCCACCTGATGAAGGGGTTCCCAGGCCGTGTCGGCCGGGACCGCCGCGGCTCGTGACACATGGCCTCCGCTTCCCGTGAGCGCCCCCGGTCCCCGCACGCCCCCCAAGTACGTCGCCCGCCCCACAAGCGCCGCTTTTCCCCTTATCGGCCGCATGTCTAGCCTTACACGAGTGCGCCCAGACGGAACTTGGCCAATACGTGCGTGCGGAGCCCCGATACGGCGAGGACAAAAGAATCCTGACGCTGATTCGTCTGTCGCCCCGCCCCTTATGGCCCCTACCGACAGCGCACCCTTTTCGGGCGCTACGACAGTGCCGTTCCCCGTCTTCCGAAGGAGAATTCCGGCGTGGATGTTGAGCCCATCGCACTGGTTGGGATCGGGTGCGCTCTCCCCGGTCATGTGAACGGGCTGGATGACCTGAACACAGTGCTGAGGGAAGGGCGGGACTGCGTCGAGGAGATCCCGTCGAGTCGCTGGGACGTGGACGAGTTCTACGACCCCGACCCCCTGGCCCCGGGCAAGACCTACATCCGGCACGGCGGATTCGTGGACGACGTCGACCGTTTCGACGCGGCTTTCTTCGGGATCTCGGACGCCGAAGCGGTCCGCATGGACCCGCAACACCGGCTGCTCCTGCAGAGCGTGTGGCACGCGCTCGAACACGCCGGACAGGACCCCGCCGAACTGAGGGGCACCGACACCGGCGTCTTCCTGGCGCTGATGAACAGCAACAACTACTCGTTCCTCAAGCACGCGATCGAAGGGCTGAAGGGCGTCACGGCTTACGACGCGATGAGCGATGCGAACAGCATCAGCGCCGGCCGTATCGCCCACTTCCTCGATCTGAAAGGGCCGTGTTTCGCGGTCGACACCGCCTGTTCCGGATCGCTGGTCGCCCTGCACCTGGCCCGGCAGTCCATCCTGGCCGGCGAGTGCGACACGGCCATCGTCGGCGGCGTCAATCTGATCCTCAACCCCGATGTCCATGTCGCCTTCTGCAAACTGGGGCTGTTCTCACCCAGCGGGCAGTGCCGGGCGTTCGACGCCAAGGCGGACGGCTATGTCCGCAGCGAGGGCTGCGTGGCCGTGCTGCTGCGCCGCCAGTCCCTTGCGGAGGAACGGGGCGACCCCATCCTGGCCAGCATCGTCGGCACCGCGATCAACCACGACGGACACACGCCCGCGCTGACCGCCCCCAACGGCCGCACCCAGGAGCGGGTCATGCACACCGCGCTCGCCCGCAGCGGTGTCGACCCCGCCCAGGTCGACTACGTCGAGGCGCACGGCACCGGAACGCCGGTCGGCGACCCCATCGAGATGGGCGCCATCGCCCGTGCCTACGGTCGCTCCCGCACCGCGGACCGGCCGCTGTACGTCGGCTCGGTGAAGAGCAACTTCGGCCACACCGAGGCCGCGGCCGGACTCCTCGGCGTCGCCAAGGCCGCCCTCTCGCTGTCCCGCGAGACCATCTACCCCAGCCTCCATCTCGACCGGCTGAACCCCAAGATCGACCTTGACGGCACACAGGTGGAGATCCCCACCGAGTCCGTGCCGTGGCCCAGGACGGACGTGCCGCGCCTGGCCGCCGTCAACTCCTTCGGCTACAGCGGCACCAACGCCCACGCGATCCTCCGGGAGGCCCCGCAGCCGCAGCATCCGACCGGCACCGCGAAGCCGCGCCCGGCCGAACTGCTGGTGCTGTCCGCCAAGTCCCCCGCGAGCCTGGACGGTCTGGCCGAGCACTGGGCGGAGTATCTGTCCCGAACCGACCGGGAGACCCTGCCGGCGGCCGTCTTCACCGCCGCCGCCGGACGCGCCACACACCGCCACCGCCTCGCGGTGACCGGGCGGGGCGGCATCGAGCTCGCCAACGACCTCCGGCTGTGGCGGACCCGCCGGACCTCTCCCTCGGTCACCAGCGGGCACCCCGCGAAACCCGCCAAGACCGCGTTCGTCTTCACCGGCCAGGGCGCGCAGTACCCCGGCATGGCCCGCGAGCTGTACGACAGCGAACCGGCCTTCGCCGCCGCCCTCGACCGGTGCGGCGAAGTGCTGGACTCGGAACTGCCCGTGCCACTGCGGCAGTTGCTCTTCGAGAACAAGGCTCCGGGGTCGCTCGACGACACCCGCCTGGCCCAGCCGGCGCTGTTCGCCGTCGAGTACGCGCTCGCCACCCTGCTGCGCTCCTGGGGAGTCGTCCCGGACGCGGTGGTCGGGCACAGCATCGGCGAGATCGTCGCATCCTGCGTCGCCGGCATGCTCCCCCTGGAGGACGCCGCCCGCTTCAGCGCGGTGCGCGGCCGGCTCATGGGCGAACTGCCGTGCGACGGAGTGATGCTGGCCGTCGGCGCCGACCCGGAGACCGTGCAGGGCTGGCTGTCGGGGCGGGAGGCGGACGTCGCGGTCGCCGCCGTCAACGGGCCGCGCGCCGTGGTCGTCTCCGGGCGGACGGAGGCCGTGGACGAGGTGGCCCGGCTCGCCGAGGCGGCGGGCAGCCGTACCACCCGCCTGCGGACCTCGCACGCCTTCCACTCGCCGCTGATGGAGCCGGTCCTGGCCGAGCTGGGCAAAGCCGCCGCCGGGTTGCGTACGAGCGTCCCGGCCGTCCCGGTGTTCTCCAATGTGACGGGTGAGGCGCTGACCGGCGCGGAGGGACCGGAGTACTGGAGCCAGCAGGTGCGCCGGCCGGTCCGGTTCCACGACGGGATGCGTGCGGCGGCCGCGCTGGGCTGCACCGTGGTCGTCGAGCTCGGCCCGCACCCCGCCCTGGGGACGTACATCCCGCAGGCGTTCGGCGACACCGGCGTCACGGTGATCCCGACCCTGCGGCGCGACGGGCGGGACACCCGCAACCTCCTCGCCACCGCGGGCGCCCTGTACACGGCGGGCGCCGTGATCGACCTTCCCGCGCTCTACCAGAGCCCCCGCCACCGCCGTACCTCCACCGCCCCCCGCTACCCGTTCCGCAAGGACCGGTACTGGCTGAAGCCTGCGCCGGACACCGGCCATCGTGAGGCGGCCGAGACGGTACTGCCACGGCAGACACCGCCCGGCGCGCCCGCACCCGCGGTCGTACCGAAGCAGACCGTCCGTCGGCACGAGGTGCAGGCCGGGACGCCGTGGGCGGACCACCGCATCCTCGGGTCGACCGTCTTCCCGGCCACCGGCTATCTGGAACTCGCCGTGGACGCCTACGCCTCGGCCGACGGCCACGCCGCCGCGCCGGTCGAGCTGACCGACGTCGACTTCCTGCGCCCGCTGGTGCTGGCCCCCGCGAAGCCCAGCACCGTCCGGGTGGACCTGGAGGGCGACGGCCCCTTCCGCTTCACGGTGGCCGACGGCACCGGGGACGGCCGGTCCCGCTACTGCCAGGGGAAGGTCGGCCCCGCCGTACGGCAGAACGGCTCGGGGACACCTCCGGAACACCTGCGCGCGGAGATGCCCACGACCCTGCCGCCCGGGCGGCTCTACGGGCTGCTGCGGGAGGACGGGATGGAGTACGGGGCGAGCTTCTCCACCGTCCGCGAGCTGTGGCTGGACGAGGCAGGCGGGCAGGCGCTCGGCCGGATCACGGCCGCTCCCGACGGGGCGTCCCGGGTGAGCCATGCCCACCGGTTCGCCACCATGCTCGACGGCTGTCTGCACCTCACCGCCGCGGCAGCGCGGGAGGGCGCGGCCAGGGGCGCCTTCGTTCCGGTGGGCGTCGGCCGGATGGCGCTGCACGGTGAGTTGCCCGACCAGATCTGGGGCCACGTCCAGCTACGGCCGGACGCCAACGGGGCCGCGTTCACAGCCCGGTTGCGGGTCCTGGACGACACCGGGAACCTTCTGGCGGACCTCGACGACATCGCGTTCCGCCGTGTCGCCTCGCTGACCGGCGGCTCGGCGGTGCCGGCCGCACCGGCCGGCGGCGGAGCCCGGGAGAGCGGCGACTCACGGCAGGAACTACGCGAACGTGTCGAGTCCCTCCCGGCCGAAGAGCGCCGACAGGTGATCATCGGCTGGCTCACCGACGAGATCGTCGACACCCTCGGGCGGATGTCGACCGAGCTGGAGATCGACCTGCACGATCTCGACCCGTCTCTGGCCCTGCTGGAGATCGGTCTCGACTCACTGAGCATCACCGAACTCCAGCGCCGCATTCAGGAGAAGCTCGACTTCCGCTTCAAGGCGATGGAAGCGCTGGAGTACCAGAGCATCGAGGAACTGGCGGAGTACCTCCTCCAGCGCGTGATCCTGGCCGACCCGGCCGCCACCGCCCGCCAGGGCTCCTGACCGCCTCCTTGCTGCCCATCCCACCCAGAGGGGAAGTGCCGGCCACCGTGTTGACACCCGCATATGTCAACAGCTATCTCGACAGCCACCTCGCCGAACGCCAGGTCAACAAGATCCAGCACGGCTTCCCGTCCCCGCGGTACTGGAACGAGTTGTCCGTGCCCCTGGACGAGATCGGCGAGGACCGCCTGCGCCTGCGCGCCACGGGAGACCAGTCCCACGTGTTCCTCTACGTCGGCGTCCCGTACTGCCTGCCGACGGACCCCGGAAAGTGCGGCTACTGCCTGTTCCCCGTCGAGGAGTTCAAGGGCAACCCCGCGCTGGAGGACTACTACGGCTACGTGGAACGCGAAGCCGAGATGTACCGCGAGCAGATGGAAGGGTCCGTCCTCGCCGGAGCCTACTTCGGCGGGGGCACCTCCAACCTGTACCGGGCCCCCGTCTACCACCGGCTGATGGACATGGTGCGCCGCCTCTTCCCCGAGATCGCGGACGGGGCGGACCTCACCCTGGAGGGCATCCCGCAGCTCTTCTCCCGGGAGAAGATGCAGGCCATCCGGGACTCCGGGATGAACCGGATCAGCATGGGCGTCCAGCAGGTCAACGAACGCCTCAACAGCTTCAGCGGCCGCAAACAGACGACCAAGCACGTCATCCAGAGCCTTGAGTGGGCCCGTGAACTCGGCCTCGCCGCCAACGTCGACCTCATCTTCGGCTGGCCCCAGCAGACCGTAGACACCATGCTGGAGGACCTTGAGACCCTGGTCTCCTGGGACGTCTACGACATCACCCACTACGAGCTGAACGTCGGTGGGCCCACCGACTTCGCGCTCAACCGCTTCCACGAACTGCCCAGCACGCTGGCCAACCTGGAGATGTACCGGGCGGGCCGCGACTTCCTGCTCGACCACGGCTACCAGCAGTTGTCGACGTACAACTTCCGCCGCCCCGGCGACCCCGTGGCCAAGGACTTCCGCGAGGGCTACCTGCCGCGCTTCGAGCACATGGACACCCTCGGGCTCGGCTACGCGGCGATCACCTTCTTCGGCAACCCCGCGCTCGCTCCCGGCCGTTCCTGGTCGTTCATCAACCAGCGCAACCTGGCCAAGTACAAGGAGGCCGTGGACAACGGCCGGTTCCCGGTCGAGCGTGGCTTCAGGCACACCCCCGACGACTGGCTGCTCATGGTCCTCTTCCGCAGCCTCATCAGCACGGAGATCGACCGGGTCCAGTACCGTGCGGCCTTCGGCCTCGACGTGTACGAGAAGTTCGCCACCGTCTGGGACGCGCTGGCCGAGCGGAGCTACGCGGAGATCACGGCGGAGCGGATCAAACTGACCGGTGACGGCGCCTTCTACGCCCCCATGATCTCCGCACTGCTCGCCGAGGAACGCTACCGCGAGCTGCGCGAGGAGGCCGCACGGCGCAAGAAGGAGTCCCGCCGGCCCGTCGACGTGACGCTGGGGGCGAGCGGTGACTGACCTCCCGCTCGCGGGCCGCGGCTGCGTGGTCACCGGCGGCTCGCGGGGCATCGGCGCCGCCGTCGTCCGGATGGCGGTGGCGCAGGGCGCCGACGTCGTCCTCGGCTACCACAGCGGTGAGAAACAGGCTCGCGCCCTCGCCGACGACCTGAGTGCCGCCCACCCGGGGCGGCGTTGCATCCCGCTGTACGCCGACGTCTCGGACACCGAGGCGGCTGCCCGGTTCGCCGCCTCGGCCCTGGACCACCTGGACCGGTTCGACGTCCTCGTCAACAACGCGGGCATCACACGCGACACCCTCTTCGCCCGGATGACCCCGGAGCAGTGGCACCAGGTCATCGACACCAACCTCAACAGCATGTACACCGTCACCCGGCCGCTGCTGATGCCCCTGGTGAAACAGCGCAGCGGCGCGATCGTCAACATCACCTCCTCCGCCGGGCTGCACGGCACCCCCGGCCAGACGGCCTACTCCGCCGCCAAGGCCGGGATCGTCGGCTTCACCAAGGCGCTGTCCAAGGAGATCGCCGCCCGGGGCGTCACCGTCAACGCCGTCGCCCCCGGCCTCATCGACACCGACATGACGGCGGCCATACCGGAAGACAGGGCCGAGTTCCTCAAGTCCCTGATTCCGGGGCAGGAGTTCGGCTCCCCGGAGGATGTGGCGTGCCTGGTGTGCTTCCTGGCCTCCGACCAGGCCCGGTACATCACCGGGCAGACCATCGAGATCTCCGGCGGACTGGTCGTATGACAGCCGCTCAGCCGAGGCTCACCCGTACCAGCCCCTCCTGGGCGAGGGTGGCGACCAGCAGCCCGCCGCGTGTGAAGACCCGGCCGAGGACCAGGCCCCGGCCCCCGGAAGCCACCGGGGTCTCGTGGTCGCACAGCAGCCAGTCGTCCGCGCGGAAGGGATGATGGATCCACACGGTGTAGTCGAGGCTCCGGGCGGTGGCGTGGAACCACGACACACCGTGCCGGACCGCCACCGTCTCCAGCATGGTCACATCGCACATATACACCAACAGACAGGCGTGCAGCAGCGGTTGGCCGTCCGCCGCCTCGCCCTTGACCCGCACCCACACGCGCGTCCGGGAGGAGGCCAGTGCCGGATCCTTCTCGGCGTCGAAGCTCAACGGCCCGACGAAGCGCGTCTCGTACGGCGTCCCGAGCGGGGCGACCGCTTCGCCGAACACCTCGGTCAGCCGTTCCTCGTAGGCAGGCAGGCCCTCCGGGTCCGGAACGTCCGGCATCGCGTCCTGGTGGGCCAGGCCCGGCTCGGGGCGGTGGAAAGAGGCGGTCAGGGCGAAGACCTCGCGGCCGCGCTGGGCCGTGGAGACCCGCCGGGTGGCGAACGAGGCGCTGGTCCTCACCCGCTCCACGCGGTGGTCGAAGGGGGAGGTCGGCAGCCCGGGCCGTACGAAGGAGCAGTGCACGGAGTGCACGGGCAGCTCGCCGGTCACCGTACGGCCGGCGGCGGCCAGCGCCTGAGCGGCCAACAGCCCTCCGTACACCGGGGAGGACTGCTCCAGAGGCGGGCGCCCCAGGAAGTGCTCCCCGTCGTCCCGGCCGGGCTCGGGGCCGACATCGAGGAGGTCCAGCAGTTCCGCCAATGCGCGTTCCTGGTGCATGGACCTCGCTTCGCCTCGGTGTCGGTGCTCGATCGAGCCAGTATCACCAGCTCAGACCCCGTCCATCAATCGAACGGGCAGACGGCGAGCGGCAGTTCAGGACACCGCCGACGCTCTGCCAGGAGAACTTCAGGAAGGCACTGTCATGCTGGACCACGTCAGCGCGGCACTGTACCGGCGGCGCTTCGCCGTGCTGTGGGTCAGCGCGGTGTCCCTCGTCCTCGCCTGGATCGGCGGTCTGGGCGTGGAACACAGGCTGGTCCACGGCGGTTTCTCCGACCCCGGCGCGCAGTCGGCGCGTGCTGAACGCCTGGTGGCCGAGCACTTCCCGGCCGCCGGCGGGGACCTGGTGCTGCTGCTCGGCGGCACGCCCTCCGTCGACTCACCGGAGATGACCTCCCTGGGCACGGCCCTGACCCGGCGCGCGGGGCAGATCAAGGGCGTGCGGGCGGCCACCTCGTACTGGACGGCGGGGCACGCGCCCGCGCTGCGCTCCCGTGACGCCTCCATCGGGCTCATCACGCTCTCCCTGAGCGGCGACGAGGACGACCGCGCGAAGACCGCCGACCGCGTCGTACCGGACATCCGACGGCACGCCCAGGGGCTGACGGTCCTGGCGGCCGGGCCCGCTCAGGTGCAGTCGGAGGTCGGCAAGCGGACCGCGCACGACCTGTTGCTCGCCGAGGTGATCGCCGCGCCGATCACCCTGGTCCTGCTCCTGCTGATCTTCGGCGGCGCGGTGGCCGCCACCCTGCCGCTGGTCATCGCGCTGCTGTCGGTCCTGGTGAGCCGGGCCGTGCTCAACGCGCTGGCGGGCGCCGTGCCGATCTCGGTGTACTCGATGAACTCCACCACCTCGCTCGGCCTCGGACTCGCCATCGACTACAGCCTGTTCGTCCTCGCCCGCTTCCGGGAGGAGCTGCGCACCGGCGCCACGGTCCGGGACGCGCTCGGCCCCACGGTGAGCCGGGCCGGACGGGCGGTCGCGTTCTCCGCGCTCACCGTGGCCCTGTCCCTCATGGCCCTGCTCGTCTTCCCCCAGTTCTTCCTGCGGTCCTTCGCCTACGGCGGCATCGCCGTGGTCCTCTCCGCGGCGGCGGGGGCGGTCTTCGTGCTGCCCGCACTGCTGGCCGTCGCGGGCCATCTCGTCGACCGCTACGACGTCTTCGCCCGGCTGCGCGGCCCGGCGGTGGCCCCCGGAAACGGCCGCTGGTACCGGTTCGCCACGGTGGTGATGCGGCGTCCGGTGCTCTACGGCAGCGGCGTGGTCGTGCTGCTGGCCCTCCTCGCGTCCCCGTTCACCCGGGTCGCCTCGGGCCTGTTCGACGACCGCTCGCTGCCCGCGTCTTCGCAGGTGCACCGCGCCACGCAATTGCTGCGCGACCGGTTCGACGCGGACGCGCTGGGCACCGTCCCCGTGGTGGTGCAGGGTGCGCAGACTGTGGAGCCGTACGCCCGCGCCCTCTCCAGGGTGCCCGACGTCCGCCGGGTGACCGCCTCTTCGCGGGACGGCGACACCACCCTCCTCTCCGTGGTCACCACAGCCGAGCAGGACTCACCCGCAGGCACCCGGCTCGTCCGCCGGCTGCGTGAGGTGTCCCCACCGGCCGGGGCCACCGTGTCGGTGGGCGGACGGGCCGCCGAGGTCCAGGACAGCACAGCGGCTATCGCCCGGGCCGCACCGGCCGCGATCGGCATCGTGGTGGGCTCTTCCCTGGTGCTGCTCTTCCTGTTCACCGGGAGCGTCCTGATGCCGGTGAAGGCACTGGCGCTCAACACGCTCAGCCTCAGCGCCACGTTCGGGGCGATGGTGTACGTGTTCCAGGAGGGACACCTGTCGTTCCTCGTGGGCAGCCCGCCGCACACCGGCACACTGGACGCCACCATCCCGATCCTGACCTTCTGCGTGGCCTTCGGGCTCTCCATGGACTACGAGGTCTTCCTGCTCGCCCGCATCCGCGAGCGCTACCTGCTCACCGGCGACAACACGGAGTCCGTCGCCTTCGGCCTCCAGCACACCGGCCGCATCATCACGGCCGCGGCCGTCCTCGTCGCCGCAGTGCTGTTCGTCTTCTCCGTCTCCGGGGTGACCATGCTGAAACTCCTCGGCGTCAGCCTGGCACTGGCGGTGGTGCTGGACGCGACGCTCGTGAGGGCCGTACTCGTACCGTCGTTCATGAAGCTGGCCGGCCGCGCCAACTGGTGGGCCCCCGCACCCCTGCGCCGCCTCCACGACCGCATCGGGCTGCGCGAGGACGCCGAGAGCCCGAGCACTCCGCCGCAACGCCTGCCTGCGCCTGTGGGCTCGGCGAAGCGATCCCGTTCACGGGCGCGGCCCGGGCGGCGGCCGCGTATCGGTAGGACGTGAAGAGAAGGCCGTATGGCAAGGAAGCGGGGTTGGGGAACATCCGTGTCAGATCGTGTGCTGAGCCTTCGTCGGCCCTGGTGGGAGCCTGACGGTGCGTCGGTTGCCGGACCGGTCTGAAGTCGTTCCTCTGATAACACCCCAACATCCGCGGTAGCTTGATCCGTCACCTGCGGTGACGCTCTCCCGGCCGTACGCGAAGCGGCCCTGTTATCTGCGGCAAGGGGGAAGCGGTGCCCACCGTCGTACAGCTGTCGACCGGGAAGGCATTGACCGTCCGCGCGGTGGCGGACGTGTTTCTCGACTCGCTTGGTAACCCGAACACGGTCCGGAACTATGGGATCGGGGTAGGCAAAACCACCGAACGGCTCGGCAAGGCCCGGCCACTGGCGTCGGTTGCGACGACGAGGCCGGCGAGGCCCTCGAACTGCTCTGGGGCAGCGCGGCGGTCAACACCTCCCGCCGGGCGGGGGTGCTGTCCTGGATCGGTTGGTGCCGTGAGCGAGGCTACGAGGGACCGATGGTCCCGGCCTGGGCGAAGCGGCTGGCTGTACCGGATGTCAGCCTCCGAAGTCGGCTGCACGGATGACTGGAGTCGCCTGCACCTACTGAGACGAATCGTCAGTCGCCCCTGCCGCCAGCGCGACGGCGCGGGAGGATCACGAGCGTCTCGCGTGCGCCCCGGCGCCGCTCCGTCAGCCGGTCAAGAAGGGGAGCGCCGACCTGTCCAGGACGGGCGAGGCCCAGCGTGTAGGACCGTCGACACCGCCAAACCGGCCGAGGATGCGGGGGTCCGGTAGCGATCGCTCCGACCCCTTCCCTCCATTCATGACACTTCGTCAAACTACATTCATGACCGAGGCGGTATCGATTACCCGTGCGCGGTTGATCCTGGGCGACCTCGCCCGCCGGGTCGCCACCACCCGTGAGCCCATCGTCCTGACCGACCACGGCCGGGCCATCGCCACCATCATGCCCATGCCCCCAGGGTGCGCCGACGACCCCGGCGGCAGACCCGAGGAAGCGGCCGGAACGGGGCCGGCCGGATGAGCAGCCCACAACGGCGCATCGCCGACCAGTACCGTCTGGTACGCGAGCTGGCCGGAGGCGGCTTCGGCCGCATCTGGCAGGCCCACGACGAACATCTGGACGTCGATGTGGCGGTCAAGGAGGTGTGGTTCCCTCCCGCCATCGACCCGGCCGAGCACTCCCGGCGGCTCGAATACGCCGCGCGGGAGGCCCGCAACGCCGCGAAGTTGCGCAGTCATCCGCACATCGTGCCGGTCTACAGCGTCGTCATCGAGGACGACCGGCCGTGGATCGTGATGGAGCTGGTCCGCGGCGGTTCGCTGGCAGACCGGCTGGCGCAGGGCTCGCTGCCGCCGAAGGATGTGGCCGATGTCGCCGAGGCGATGCTGAAAGCGCTGAACGCGGCCCACAAGGCCAGAGTGGTCCACAGGGACGTGAAACCGGCGAACATCATGCTTGCCGACGACGGTCGGATACTCCTGACCGACTTCGGTATCGCCGCCCACCAGGACGACACCCGCCTCACCACCGTCGGCAACGTCATCGGGACGCCGGAATACCTCGCCCCCGAGCGCATCAACGGCGCGGAGGCCGGGCCCGCGAGTGACTTGTTCGCCCTCGGCGTCACGCTCTACCGCGCAGCCGAGGGTAAATCCCCGTTCCGGCGTGAAACGGACACCGCAACCCTGGGCGCGGTGGCGACGCAGCAGCCGCCGCCGATGAAGAAGGCCGACGGCCTCGAATCGCTGGTCTTCGGCCTACTGGACAAGGACCCCGATAGGCGTCTGACGGCCGAGGCCGCGCTGGAGAGGCTGCGCGGTTGGCGGACGGGCCAGAAGCCCCCGGACGACGGCCCGTTCGAGGCGGTCTGGACGGGCAAAGAACCCCTGGACGCCTATGCCGAGAAGCTCCCCAATCCTCGGTCTTCGCAGACGTATGCGGGATGGTTCGGAACAAGGAAGTTTGCAGTGCCTGAGGTGAGATCGGGCTGGGTCTTGCATGTCGGCCCGAAATACATCATGACCACCGACTCCACAGTGCGCCGTGAATTCACTTGGGACCGGATCTTGTACATCTCCATCAGGGAGTTCCGGAACTGGGGTCCCTACCAGTTCACCGTGCTCTACCTGACGTTCATGCCGGGCTCCGAGCCTTCCTTGCTGAAGCCGGCGGGATGGCCCTATCCGAAGGCGCCTCTCTCCGAAAGCGTCCCAGGAGTCCCGGTCTGCGTCCTGGGCCCGATGACGCCGGAGCAGCGGGCTGAGCTGTCGGAGGCCCTCGGCAGATACGGCGGCAGGCGCTGGAAGCCCTTCGCACGTGTTGCCAATGAGTTCATCACAAGGATTCGTGGATGGAGACGGTGAGTGTGGCCTGGAGGCTCGCCGTCGGCGGTCGAGTAGGAACCATGCGGAGTTCCAAGTGCGATGCCGTCAGCGAGTCCTGTTCGGTGTCTCGTCGGCACTCGCGACCGTGAGGCAGCGGTGCAGGGAGGTCTTGGGGACACCGGTCCAGAGGGCCCTGTCGGCGGCCGCCGGCCGGAGCGCATCCAGTACCTCGTGATCACCTCCGAGAGCGGTCGGCCAGAGGACGGCGTCCGCACCATCGTCGAGTTCAATCTCGACGATGAAGGGCACCGCTTCATAGGGACAGCGACGAAGGCCCTACGTGACCACGGCGGATTGCACGGTCGGCTGGAACGGGCCCGCAACTCGCGAAGCGAACCGCCCACATGGCCCTTGGCGCAAGCCAGATGCGGTGCCTACAGGCACGGTGTCTCGCAGCCTTCCGGCTGCGAGACACGCGCCCAGGCCGTCACTCGTCTTCGGGGGCGTTCTTGTCGCGCAGGGGCCGCAGACCGCCCGGCAGGTCAGGAAGCTGGAAGGAATACCGGCCGAGCATGTTGATGTGGCGGCGGACGAACGGGGAGAGGCGAGCAACGTCCTCGTCGTGGACGTCGAAGCCGTCCGCGCGCAGCTGGTTCACGGCGGCGTCCATGTACCGGGTGTTGAACAGGACGAGGGCGTTCAGGACGTACCCCCGTGCGCCGATCTGGTCTTCCATGCCGTCCTGGTAGCGCTGGTAGAGCTGTCCGTGCCTGCCGTGGAAGATCTTCCGGGCGAGGGAGTGGCGGCCCTCCTGGAGGTTGGCCTGGCTCTTGATCTGGCGGCGGTAGCCGGGCTCGTCGGCGAGGCGCAGGATGTGCAGCGTCTTGGAGATCCGCCCGTAGCGGGCGATCGCGTCGCCGAGTGGGGTGGGACGCCCGTCAGGGGACAGCATGCGAATCACGTCGTATGCGCGGAGGGCGCCGGTGTGGATGGAGCCGATGATCCGCAGGATGTCCTCCCAGTGGCGTTCGATCCTGGCGAGGTCGATCCGGCCGCGGGCCGCGACCTGGAAGGCGCCATGGTCGGCGGCCCGGTCGATGCGCCACATCTTCTGGTCCGGCAGGTCCGCGAGCTGCGGCGCGTACGCGAACCCGGCCAAGGTGAGCAGCCCGAAGACAATGTCGCTGTTTATGTGGACAGTTCAAGTTGATCTTCCTTCGGTGTGTCGCTCGGATCGTTGGCGGTGCCGGCGTCGGCCAGCGAAGCCATCCGCATAGAGTGAGATCTTCGATGGAGTGGCAGGGGTGGCGACTGTGGAAATCACCGTCCAGTGGATACGAACGTCCTGGACGAAGCAGTCCCGGGGAGGAGAGGCTGCCGCCCGTAGGAACGCAGCTCCGGTCGGCTTCGCTGTCCCTGCTGTGCCGCACCAGTTTGCGCACGTGGTCCGCATGCATGAGCGATACGGCTTCGAGCCCCGTGGCGGCCAGGAAGACCTGCGCAAGGTCGACGTCATGCTGCGCGAAGCCGACCGTCGGTTGCGGGTCCAGCCCCGAGTGGAGTCGTTGTTCGGCATACCGCCTCGGCCGCGCAGGCCCCCCGCTGTCCACCTCGTCCCCGGCCAGTGGGTCCGCTGGCAGCTCAACTACCGTTTCAGCAGTGCATCAGGTATGCAGGACTGGTCGTACTGGATGGACACCTTCAACGTCGCTTACGGCCCGGTGGCCGTCGATGTGTTCTTGTCGGAGCCCACTGTGTATGTGGACGAGCGAGGACCGCTCCGGTAGCTCCGCCACGGGTTGATCACGCACTGGAGCCGTCCTCCTCTGCTTCAGCGCCGGCGACGCACCGAAGTACCCGCAGAAGGTGCCGCCATCGACCCGCGAAGGCTGCGCCGTACGATCAGACCAAGTCAAAGCGCCAATCGAGGCCGCGAGGGCTTAGCACACGATCTGACATGGATGTTCCTCAAGGCCGGGCAGGTAGAGCTGCCTATCAATAACTCGCCTCCATGATCTCCGGTTTGGGGACACACCGCACCCCCGCCTCTGCGCAGAGCCGAAAGAGTGGTTGCAGGCGGTGGGAGTGCTCTGGGACTTTCCTGGGACTTCCGACCGCGTCAACGGGCATGACCGTGAAACAACCGAAAGCTCATTTGCGCAGATCACGGGGCCACCTGGTCTCGTCCGCGACATCTGAACGCCCTGCGAAAACATGCCGCCACTCCCCTGCTGACCTGTATGAATGCGGGTCAGCAGGGGACGTGGCGGCGCCTCTGGGACTCTTCGTTTCCTGGACAGGGTCAAACTGCACACCTCTCCGATGACGCATCGAGTGGAGTCTGTAGCGATCGAGAGTCTTCGGTCCCGGCTCGAAGTCCCCGCCGCGGCGACGGCATCGGCCATAAGCACGCATCCGTGTTGTCGTACGCGTCCATGGCCCCGGCTCCAGAACCGTGACGGTCGAACACGCTGGGACACGCACACGTCATCCGGAGGCGCCTGGATCACCGAAGTGCCCGTAGGAGTCACGACAGCCGCGCTGCGCCTCCCGCACGGCTGACCGACGCCCTGGCTCGCCCGACACCCGCGCCGCGAATCTCGTGGGTGGCGAGGCCCTGCGGCCAGGGCGGCAGGGCGCCGCGGTACCCCTGCTCGTGAGCGCGAGTGCGCCACGCGGTCAGGAACGTATCGGACGTGATCATGTTCCACGTACTTCGCGCCCACTTCTGGCGCGCGGCGAGAACGGCCGAGAGGGGGCGTCGCGCGGCGGTTCAGTCCGCCTGCAGCGCGATCATGGGTGACGTCGTCGCCGTGCGGGAGGCCGGCAGGACGGAGGCTGCCAGTGCGAGGACCAGCGCGACCGCGACCGTGAGGGTGAGCTGGCCGTAGGGGATCGTGGGAATGCTGAGGTCGGGCAGCGCACCGAGGAGCAGGGTGCCGTAGAGCGCGCCCAGGGCGGTGCCCGGGACAGCCGCGTACAGGCCCAGCAGCCCGGCCTCCCAGGCCAGTACGGAGCGCAGCCGCGAACCGCGCATGCCCACAGCGCGCAGTACGCCGTTCTCACGGGCGCGTTCCATGACGGACAGGGTCAGTGTGACCGCGACGCCGACGAGCGAGACCGCAACGGTGATGCCGACCAGGCCCAGAGCCGTGATCCGTAGGTCGCCGATCGACTGCCGGGTGGTGATGCGGTCCTCGCCCGTGTAGGTGAGGTGCAGCGCGGGGTCGAGCGGCAGGACCCGGTCCAGGGGGCCGCGCAGGGACGCCGGGTCAGCACGGTCGGTGGCCTTGATGTACAGGGACCGTACGGGCGCGTGGGGAGCCAGCTTCGCGAAGTCCTGCGGGAGGAGGGCGATGTCACCGAGGGCGGGGTTGTTCGCGGGATGGATCCGGGCCGCCTGGGCGCTGATCGTCTTGCCGTCGGCCGTGCGCACGGAGATCCACTCGCCGGCCCGGACGCCGAGAGCCGCCGCCGTGGTCGTGGACAGGCTGGCCTGTCCGGGCCGCAGCGTTCCCCGGTCAGGGCCGGGGACGGTGCCGGTGAGCAGTTCGGGCACCGCGCTCGGGTCGATGCCGTGGATCTCGTAGTCGCGGTAGCGGCCCCTGGGCGCGGCGGCCGAGCCGTCGGCAAGGGTGACGGGCACCACGGCGCCGGTCTCGGGCAGCGCCCGGACGTCTCTCACCACATCCGCTGTGAGAGCCGACTTCCCCGTCCGCGGAACGTCGATCACCACATCGGCCGGGTCACGGGCCGCCAGCCGCCGGTCCATGCCGTTCTGCACGGAGACCAGCGTCACGAGCACCGCGGCGACCATGCCGATGCCCAGCATCAGGACCACCGCACAGGCCGCGCTGCGGCGTCCGGCGCGACCGAGGTTGCGCAGCGCCAGCGCGCCGTCCAGCCCGGCCACCGCCCGTACGGGCCGGTGCGCGGCGCGCACCGTGGTGCGCAGCAGCGTGGGCCCGAGGGCGAGGAAGCACCCGAACAGGGCGATTCCCGAGGCGACGGAGCCGATGGCCGCCGCGCCGGAGTCCGTGCCGCCGCCGAACTCGGCCGCCGTGCCGAGCAGCAGCGCAGCGGCCAGGCAGAGCACCCCGGTCAGCGTGCGCACCCGGCCGGTCCGGTCCGGAGCGTTGCGGGTCGCCGCGCTGGACAGCGCGGTCACCGGCGGAATGCGTGCCGCCGCCCAGGCCGCCGGTGTGGCTGCGCCGACGGCGGCCAGCACCGAGACGAGCACACAGCCGAACAGGGTCGGCACCGGCAGCTGCGGGCCCGGCAGACCGCTGAGTGCGGTGACAGCGGCGGCGCAGCCGACGGCCGCACCGACCCCGAGCACTCCGGCGACCAGCCCGGCGAGCGCCGCCTCCGTCAGCACGGACCGCATCACCTGCGCCGGGCGGGCGCCGATGCAGCGCAGGAGAGCCAGCCGCTTCTGGTCGCGGGCGAGCAGCACCCGGAACGTCGTGGAGACGATCACGGTTCCGGCCAGCAGCGCCACCACGACGAAGGCGGTGAGCAGCGTGGACAGTGCGCCGAGAGAGCCCCGCTCGCTCCCCTTCGCGCGTATCTCGGCCCCGGTCCAGGTGGTGAAGCCCGCGCCCAACTCCTTGCCTGCCATGGCCTTGACCTCGGCGGCGGGGCGGTCGTCGGCGCGCAGCAGCGCCTGCTGCCAGCCTTTGGTGCCCAGCCATGTGCGGGCGTTCGAGGGGGTGGTGAACACCCCGGTCGCCAGGGCCTGGGGCGCCTGCACGACGGCCGTGATCGTCACGGTTCGCGGTGCGCGGTGCCGGGTCGCGGAGGTGAGCCAGGATTCCTGCGGCACCAGGGTGATCCGGCTGCCGACGCCCAGCCCCCGGCCCTCGCTCATCGCCTCGGTCACCGCTACTTCTCCGGGCCGCTCGGGCAGGGTGCCGTGCACTGGGCGGACGATGGCCTGCGGCCCTGTCAGCGCCGTACCGATCAGCGGGTACGGGTCACGGCCGGCGCCTTCGACGAGTGCCTCGCCCCTGGCGACCGGCTGGGCCTCGGTCACCCCCGGAAGGCCGGTCAGCCGCGCCAGCCGTGCGTCGTCCAGCAGGTGCTCGCCGTCAGCGCCGACGACCACGCTCGTGCCCGCCGCCACGGTCGACAGGGTGTCCCCCAACTGCCGCTTCAGCGTGGCGGTGAAGACTGTGGAAGCGGCGAGGAAGAAGGCCGTCACGATCAGTGTGCAGCCGATGAGAAGCAGCCTGGACGGCCGCTGCCCGATCCTGCGCACGGTCGCCGAGACCAGTCCCGATGCCGGTGTCATCGTCGCCATCGTCATCGACCCCTCAGCTTCTGCAGGGCATTGAGGACGGTCTCGGGCGTGGGACCGTCGAGGCTGCCGCCGACCCGGCCGTCGAGCAGCAGCACGACCCGGTCGGCGTAGGCGGCGGCGGTCGGGTCATGGGTCACCATGACGACGGTCTGGCCGAACTCGCGTGTGGAGTAACGCAGGAACTCCAGTACGTCGCGGCCCGACGCGGCGTCCAGACTGCCGGTGGGCTCGTCGGCGAAGACCACGGCCGGCCGGGCCGCCAACGCCCTTGCGATTCCGATGCGCTGCTGCTGGCCGCCCGACAACTCCGAGGGCTTTCGCTCCAGTTGGTCGCCGATCCGCAGTGCGCCCACGACCGTGTCCAGCCAGTCGCGGTCGGGACGGCGGCCCGCGATCTCCAACGGCAGCAGGATGTTCTCCGAGCCGTTCAGCTCCGGCAGCAGGTGGTACTGCTGGAAGACGAAGCCGACACGATCGCGGCGCAGGTCCGTACGTTGCCGTTCGGACAGTGCGGTGATCTCGGTGTTCTCGATGGTGATCGTCCCGGAGGTCGGCCGGTCGAGGCCGGCCAGGCAGTGCATCAGGGTGGACTTCCCGGAGCCGGAGGGTCCCATGATCGCCATGAATCGGCCCTGGGCGATCCCCAGATCGACCCCCCGCAGAGCATGCACCGTCGCTGTCGCGCCGCTGCCGGCCGCCCCGGGTCCGTACACCTTGGTGACACCGGCGGCGCGGATCGTCGTAGGAGTGAGCAGGTTCGCGGTCATCGGATCAGTTCTGCACGCTGACGTTGCACGACAGCTTGCCCTTGGCGTCGGGCTTCTTCTCGTCCTTCAGTTTGCCGTCGACATAGATGCGGCAGACGGTGCCGGGGGCGGCGTCGGTGACCGAGACGCTGTTGAAGCCGTAGCCGACGTTCTGTGTCCTGGTCCAGGGCAGCTGCTTCCCGGTGTCGTGCTTCGGCTGGGTCTCACCGGAGAAGTTGTAGTCGACGTTGACGCTCCCCGTTCCGGTCACCTCCAGCTTGACGTCCCAGCTGTCGCCGAACAGGCCGCAGCCGGTGAGCGACAGGACTGCCACGGCCGAAGCACCCGCCAGCAGGGCGGACGTGACGTAGGCACGAGACGTGCGGGATTTCATGGCGTTGGCCTGCACTACAACTCCTTGTGTTGCACCGTCGTCGGGTGTGCCCCAGTCTGGATCGCGGCCCACGGGTCCCGGTGCCGTCGAAAGACGGCATTCGGCAGAGTCGCATCGGCCGAAAGTACGTATGCGGCCGGTTCATGCCCGGTCGGGGGCGCTCCGCAGACGGCACGAGGCTGTGTCCATGTGCGGCTCCTCCAACTGAGGGGTACCGTCTCCGGGCCGAACGGCCGTCTATCCTTCGCGCCATGTTCCCACTGCGCCCCCGCTCCGCCCCGGGGTCCCTCGCCATGGCCGGTCCCTGCGCTCTGCTCCTGCTCCTGGACGGGGCAGTGGTCAGCCGCAGTGGCCTCGGCGCGGCGGTCCTCGCGAGCGGCGCCGTGGTGTCGGGCCTGGCCGCCGGGACGCTGTACGCGTACCGGGCCGGACGGGAATGGCCGGCCGCGGCACTGGCCGCCACCGCCGCGGCCGTCTCGCTGCTGACGACCTCGCTGGTGGAACGTACGGTGCTGCAGCGCACCCCCGGCTGGGCCGAACTCCTCGGACTGCTGGTGCTGTTGTGTCTGACCTGCCGGTACGGACGGCGGTTGCCGCTCGTCCTGACGGCGGCGGGGCTGTTCGTGGCGGTGGTGCGCATGCAGGGCCGGGCTCCGGCGCTGACGGACCTGCCCGTGCTCGACCGGATCGACGGGCTGTTCACGCTGCTGCCGATCGGCTTCGCACTGCTGGGCGGCTATCTGCGGGCGGAGGACGGCAGACGCCGGGCCGCCACCGAGCGGGTGCGCCAGTCCGAACGCCTCGATCTCGCTCGCGACCTGCACGACCACGTGGCCCACTACGTCACTGCCATGGTCGTCCAGGCCCAGGCCGGAGAGCACACCGTGGAGCGCGATCCGGGTACGGCGCGGGAGCTGTTCGCGAACATCGAGAGGACCGGCCAGGACGGGCTGGTGGCGATGAGCCGTATGGTCCGGCTGCTGCGGGACACCGGTGACGCGGGGGCGGCACCGGTCGCACCCGCCATGACGACGGTCGAGGCGCTGGTGCACCGCTTCTCCAGCCCCGGGCAGCACGCCTGGCTGAACGTGGCCGACGGAGTGGACAGCTCCACCTGGTCGCCGCAACTTGCCAAATCCGTCGAGCGATTGGTGCAGGAAGGTCTGACCAACATCCGCAAACACGCCCGCACGGCCACCACCGTGCATGTCCTGCTGGCCACCGAGGGGGACCGGCTGGTCGTCCGTGTGCGCGACGACGCGGCCCGGCCACAGCGCGGCCGGATGCGGTTCGGTCCGAGCGGCTTCGGCCTGGTCGGCCTCACCGAGCGGGTGGCCGAACTGGGCGGTGAGCTCACCAGCGGGCCGATGCCCGAGGGCGGCTGGGAACTGGCGGCTTCCCTGCCCATGCGGTGACGGACTCCGCCACCAGGACCCATTCGCGTCCGGCACTCCATGGACACCGGCTACCGCAGCAGCGGTCCGTTCATCCTTCATGGCGTGGCCGCGCCCGTGCCCGCCCGGAGGTCAGGCCGGTCAGGCCGGTCAGGCCGGTCAGGCCGGTCAGGCCGGTCAGGCCGGTCAGGCCGGTCAGGTCCAGGATCGCCGGCCCACAGCCGACGAGGCGGTGTCCGCACGGCCCGGCATCCGGTTCGGGGCTGATCGACCACCCGCTCCTCCCTCCGCGGGATGGCCTGGAGGGTGACGGAGCCGGAGGCGTTCGCCCAGCTCAAGCGGGCCTTGCGGTGGCGCTGAGCGCCGAGGCCCGCTTCGCCCTCACCGGCCTGTGCGGGCTCTGTCCCGACGACGCTGTCGCCAACGCCGTGCGGACCGCGAGGACCCTGACCGGGGCCGCCCTGCGCTGAGCTCAACTCAACAGGCAGAATTCGACAGAGACCTACCCCGTGAAGCGACGGAGTGAAGAAGCGCCGTGAGTGTCTCAGTGGTGATCGCCGACGACCAGGAGATGGTGCGGACGGGCTTCCGTCTCATCCTGGAGAGCCAGCCCGACATCCGAGTGGTCGGGGAAGCCGCCGACGGCGTGCAGGCCGTCGAAGCCGTACGCCGGCTGCGGCCGGACGTGTGCCTGATGGACATACGTATGCCGAAGCTCGACGGCCTGGAGGCGACGAAACTGGTGCGCCAGGACTCCGGAGGCGCGACATCCGGGACGAAGGTCGTCGTCGTCACCACCTTCGACCTCGACGAGTACGTCTACGGCGCGCTGCGGGCCGGCGCCAGCGGCTTCGTGGTCAAGAACTCCGGCCCCCGGCTGCTGACCGAGGCCGTGTACGCCGCCGTCAACGGCGACTCCCTCATCTCTCCCTCCGTCACGGTACGGTTGCTCGCACATCTCGGCAGTTCGTCCCCCGCCGACGCCAGGGCCGCGGCCGCGAGGCGGCTGACCCCGCAGGAGCTGAAGGTGGTGACGCTGGTCGCCCGTGGCCGCACCAACAACGAGATAGCCGAACAGTTGACGCTCGCCCTCAGCACCGTCAAGAGCCACCTCAGCCGCATCCAGGACAAACTCCAGGCCCGCAATCGCGTGGAGATCGCGGCGTGGGCCTGGGAACACGGGATCGTGGGCTGAGACCGGGCCGACGGGCGCGCTACAAGGCCGGGCAGGGCAGGCACGCCAGCAAGGCGGTGATCAGTAATCGCATCACCGACTGCTCGCGGGCCATGGGCGCGTATGACGGGGTCCGCGCCGACATCATCTTCGGTGAACGCTTCAACAAGACGCAGTGGGCCGCCGACTTCAACCACGGCCTCAGTAGCTCGCCCAGCACCGCACCGATGTTCAAGCCGAAGAACGTCGAATTCCTCGGCCCGGCCGGGGATGTGGATTCGAGGGCTATCGACCTGTACACGTACGCATCGAGCAAGGAGCACATTGCCGAAGCGAACCTCAAGGCCACGCAAGACAACGTCAAGCTCTGCGCAGCCGGACAGCACGACGTGGAGAACATGGTCAGGATGTGGGGCCAGAGCCGCGGCGACGACATCAACAGCGACTGGACGAAGCAATACGGCCACGTCGGTCAGCAGGACTACAACTACGGCCGTGACCGGGCGCTCGACGTTCTCCGAGCCGACCGGTGACGCCGAAGGGTGACACCGCCCGAACGGGAAGAACACGATGAAGATCTTTACAAGCCGCAGGCAGCGCCTGATCGGCTGGTCCGTGGGCGGCATCCTGCTGACGCTGTACATCGTGGCGCAGACGCTCTACAGCACCGGCGTCTACGCGTCCTGGCGGGATCAGCGGTCCCTGGACTCCGCATGCGACGGCACCCTGGCTCAGGGCGGCCTCGGCGACGCGCTGAATTCCTCGCATGCGCGTGCCAGAGCCGCCGACGACTCGGAGTACCTGGCGGCCTGCCTGATCAACAGGCCCGACACAGATCGGCATGGCGGCGCCCTCCGGCTCATGCTCCGCTGGAGCGATCAGTCGGCCACGTCCGAGGCCGTCGCGCCGTTCAGCAGGAACGCCAACGGACTCCAGGGACGGGCGGCGCCGCTCGGCAACGGCTGGCCGGGCTACGTCCGGTACGACGGGTCAGCGCAAGTCGTGGTCGCCCTTGACTGTCAGAACAGCAAGAACAGGGCTCTCGTGGCATACGGCGACCTCATCCAGTGGCCGGACGATGCCAAGACGACGGAACCCGTGCTCACCGGGCTGGGCAGAGTGACGACGGAAACCGCACGGAAGGCGGCTGCCAAGTACGGGTGCCAGGCGCAGGGCGGCGGGCAGCTGACCCACGTCTCGCTCCCGTCCCCGAACGGGAAGACAGCCCCTCAGCAACTTGCACAGGCCCAGGGCTCCTGCGTCGCGCTGCGAGGACTCGCCGGCCAGGCGTCCGGCGCCGGGACGCCCGACTTCGTCGAGTACCCCGCGGACGCACACACGCCACAGGTCAACTGCTACCTGTTCACACCCGCAGGGAAGCCGGGTTACGGGCTGTACGCGTACTACGGTGTCGTCGCCAAGGACTTTGAGTCGGTCAATTTGACCAACCGCAGTGACGACTACGCCCTGGCAACCGCCAGGTGCCCCCAGTCGGATCAGGAGGCGGTATTTGCGCTCTACCACCTCTATGACCGGGACACCGACAGCTACCCCGTCCGCCATTACTCGGGGTCGTTCGCCAAATCCGCATTGAAGGCATTCGCCGAGCACGAGGCAGAGCAGCGCGGCTGTACCGAGGTGAGGATGATGTCCCGATCATGAGGCGTTGCCAGGCCCACCGGTGGTTGATCTGAGGCTACTCCCCCGAGTTCTCGGCTGCGCTCGGACAGGGGGACCTCCGCCGTGCGCTGCGAGCGCTGCCGTCTCCGGTGCGACGATGCGCCGGTGAGCACAGCGGACAGGGCCACAAGCAGGCGCAGGGGGCCGATGTCCGGCCCGGAACCGTGGCCTCATCCGGCACCGTCTGGCGAGTGGTCGTGCTGGGACGTGTGGTTCGCCGTGGCGTGCGTGGTGGACTGCGGCGGCGGCTGGGAGGCCTTCGATGTTCGCCTGACGCGGGAGCGGTCGGGTGGGGTGATGCCAGGCGCATGGAAGGCTCCCGCATCTGATCCACCGCGTCGGGCGGCGGAAGCGTGTCCGGCGGCAGTGACCACTTTCGGGTACGCCGGCGCGGAGCCGGCCAGTTCCCGGGGGCAGACCAGAGCGGAGCCTTCGCGAGACAGGCCCAACTCGCCGACTGATCCGCTAGATTGGCGGTCGGTTGGGACGAGAGGCAACTTGGGGGCGGGCGCTATGAGTCGGTGGCATGGGCTGCCCCGGGTTCTGCGTACTCCCACCGCGCGGATCTGCATATCCGTACTCATAGGTGCTGTGGCCGGGCTGGTTGTCTTCGGGGTCACCAGGCTGTCCGGACGAAATCTGTTCGTGGTCACCGGCGCTTTCGCCGGCGCGGTCAGTGTGCTGGCCTTTCAGGTGTACGGGCGTGCCGCCAGGCTCACCGAGGTACGTGTCACTGTGCCGCAGCTCAGTGAGTTGACCTTCGTGGTCAACAATGAGGCCAGGCAGGTGGCTTGGCGCCTGTTCGTCGAGACCGTCACGCGGGTGTCGACCCAGCCGCTGGCCGATGACGAGGGGCTGCTCCGGGAAGCCCTCACCTCGCTGTATGGCCTGTTCGGCACGGCCCGGGAGGCATTGAAGTCCGCACGTCCCTCGGTGCAGGTCACGGGCGAGCAGACGGTGGAGTATCTCGCCATCACCATGCTCAACCGTGAGCTGAGGCCGTTCCTCTCCACCTGGCACCCCCGGCTGAAGTCATTCGAGGAGGACCATCCCAACCGGCCCGAATCGGAGTGGTCGGGGGGCGCGGCCTGCCGGGCGGAACTACGCGTCGTGCAGGCCAATCTGCGGGGCTACGCGCTCGGTTTCGCACGACTGGCAGGTGTCAAGAATGCCTCGGTGTTGGTGGACGGTGCGACGCAGGGAGAGTGACCCGTGCGGGTGAGAATGTCCGAGGCGGACAGGCGTTACGACGCCTTCATTTCGTACAGCACCTCCCCGGACGCGCCCCTCGCAATCGCCGTCCAACGCGCCCTGCATCATCTGGCACGACCCTGGTATCGCATGCGGGCGTTACGTGTCTTCCGTGATCAGACCAGTCTGGCGGCCGGCCCGGATCTTAGGCTGAGTATCGCCGAAGCGATCAAAAGCAGCGAGCATTTCATCCTGCTGGCCTCGCCGGAGTCGGCGGCCTCGCCTTGGGTACAGCATGAGGTCGAGGTGTGGCGTGACTGTCACCAGGATCGACCCACGACCTTCTTGATCGCCGTCACGGCCGGGGAGATCCACTGGGACCGAGCTGCCGGTGGGTTCGACTGGGGCCGTACCACCGCGCTTCCCGCCGAGCAACTGCGCGGTTGGTTTCAGGGCGAACCGTTATGGGTCGACCTCTCCTGGGCGCGCGACGAGGACCAACTCTCGTTGCGCCACCCACGGTTTCGTGACGCCGTGGGTTCCTTGGCCGCCGCTGTCCACGGCAGGCCCAAAGACGAACTCGACGGTGAGGACATCCGTCAGCATCGACGCGCGACCTGGTTGCGTCGTGCGGCTGCCGCGATTCTGGTGATGGCCACCGCTGTGGCCTTTCAGCAGCGAGAGGAAGCGGTGGGCCAGCGGCAGACCGCGGAGCGCCAGCGTCAGACGGCAGTCGAGCAGCGTCATGTGGCAGACGAGCAGCGGCGTGTGGCGGACCAGCAAAGGGTGTTGGCGACCGGTCGAGCGCTTCAGGCCGAGGCGGAGACACTCCGTAACACGCAGCCACAGACATCCCTCCGGATGAGCCTCGCGGCGCTCCGGGTGAATCCCACTCCGGAGGCGCGCAAGGGACTGATCAGCACCTTGATGCAGACGCGTTTCGCCGGCGGTTCGGACGGCTCGGGTGATCGACCCGGCACCGAGGTGAAGGCGGCCTTCAGCCGTGACCGCCGTACCCTGGCCACCGTCGAAGAGGGATCCGGGGACACCGTGACGCTTTGGGACGTCTCGGATCCGGCGCAAAGGAGTCGCCTGGGTACCCTGCGGGATCCTTCGGAAAGCGTCGAGGGGCTCGACTTCGGCTCGGACGGCCGCATCTTGGCCACGGTCGGTTCACACGGCACGACGCTGTGGGACATCGGCAACCGTGCTCGTCCCAGGCAACTGGCCTCCCTGACCGGTAAGGGCACGACCAGCGGCGTCGCCTTCAGCGCGGACGGTCATCTCCTCGCCACGGTGGGCCAGCCTCCGGTGAACGTTGCACACAGCGACGACGGTGCCTTGGCACTCTGGGACGTCCAGGACCCGGCGCGCCCTCGGCGACTGAGCATGCACACCGGGGTGTACGACAGCTCCACGGTGATCTTCAGCCCGGACGGGCACAGCCTTGCGACATCGACGGACCGCATGGAGGGACCGTCGGAGCCGATCACCGCTCACCCGATCCTCACGCACATTCCCGGCACCACGCTGTGGGACATCAGCGACCGGACCCGACCGCAGCCGATGCGTCGGCTGGACCATGTGCGCGGAGCGATGTCCTTCAGCCCCGACAGCCATGTGTTGGCGACCGCGTACGACCAGACCCTGATTCTCTGGGATGTCACCCGCCCCGGTGAGGCGAGGCAGCTCAGTGTGGCCACGGGGCATTCGGATCGCATCAACGCGATGCGTTTCAGCCCTGACGGGAGTACCTTGGCCACCGTCAGCGACGACCATTCGGCGGTGCTGTGGAGACCTACCGACGGCAAGCTTGAGAAGTCGGTGAGCCTGCCGGGGCAGGACGATTTGCTGGCCCTCGCGTTCTCGGAGGACGGCCGTACGGTCGTCACCGCCGACGCTTCGGACGCCGTCACCCGCTGGCGCCTCAAGGCCCCCGCCCAGCCACACGTTTTGGCCACGTTGAAGGGCCACAACGGCAAAGCCATGGCGGCCGCCTTCGGCCCGGACGGCCGGGACGTAGTGACGACGGCCTACGACGGCACCATCATCCTCTGGGACCGCGCCGACACCGCCGACCCGCACCAGAGGGCGAAGTGGACGGTCAACTATCCGGTTGCCGATGCGGCGATCAGCCTCAGCGGCCGACTGCTCGCCGCCATCAGCAACGACGGCACCATCCGCATCTGGGACATCAGCGGCCACGGTGATCCTCGGCTGTGGAAGACCATGACCTCCTCGACCCCGACCACCTCGCCGGGCCAGTACTCGATCCTGTTCAGCCGCCGCTTCGGCGAGACGCTCGTCGCCGCCGGCGGCGACCTTTGGGCCGACCAGGGTGGCTGGGCCGGAGTATGGAACGTGGACGACCCGGCAAACCCGCGGTTGCTCTCCGGGTTCACCCGTACCAGCACCACGGAGCCGGTCGCGCTCAGCCCGGACGGGAGGATCCTCGCTCTCCCCGGGCCGTCCCTGTGGGACATCGGCCATCCGGCCAAGCCGGTGGAACTCGCGCCGCGCTTGGCGGACGCGGACCATTATTCGATTGCCGGCGAAGTGGCATTCAGCAGAGACGGAAAGACGCTTGCGACGGCTGACAGCGACACCCTCGACAACGACGCAGTGGCGTTGTGGGACATGAGTTCTCCGGCCCACCCCAGAGAACTGATCCGTCTCAATGGGACACGGCGCGTCAACAGGGTGGCATTCCATCCGCGTGTGGGCCTTCTGGCCATCGCGGGTGCCGACGGGACGACACGTCTCTGGGATGTCGCCGATCCCAAGCTGTCCGTTCCGGTGACGGCCCTGCAGACCGATCCGAGCGCCGTGAACAGCGTTTCCTTCAGCCCCGATGGGCAACTCATGGCGACCGCCTCCGGCGAGGTTGCCACGGTGTGGGCACTCGGCGAACTGCCGTCCGTCGTGGCCGACCCCGTCGGTATGGCCTGCAAGCTCGTGGGGCAGGGGTTCAGCCACCAGGAGTGGCAGCACTATGCGCCGGGTTTGCCTTACCAGCGGCTGTGCCCCGCGGGCGCCTGAGTCAGCCGTTGCCCACACTGTTCCCCAGTCTCCCGAGGATCGTGCGGGCCTGGGCCGGTGTGGCGCAGGGTTGTTGGAAGCCGAGTTGGAGAGGGAAGGAGGGAGCGGGTGGGACAACGGGCTACGGAGCGGCGGCGCGGGCCGGGGGCTTGACGGTGACTTCCTTGGGCACCCACCCCACTGCGGCGGTGCTTGCGCCCGAACCGCCGCCTGAGCGCCGCGTCTCACGGTCATCTCCTGGAACGGAACTTCCCGTGGAATGCTAGGAGTTAGCAGTCCCAAGCGTACGAGCACAGGACAAGGCGGGGGCGGTCTTGGACCGGGATGTCTTCATTTCGTACAGCCACAGGAGTGACGTCGAGCTGGCTGCTGCGCTCGAGGAAGGGCTGCGCGGTGTGGGGCGCACTGCGTGGGGGTTCCGTCCCGGTGCGCGGGTGTTCCGGGACACCACGAGCCTTGCTGCCAGCAGCGACCTCGGCGGTGCCATCAAGGATGCTCTGGCGGGCTCACGTTATTTCATCTACCTGGCTTCCCCCGCGGCTGCCGAGTCCCGCTGGGTGCGCGAGGAAATCAGGTACTGGCGTGAGCACCACTCCATGGACACGTTTCTGATAGCTCTGAGCGATGGCCGCATCGAATGGGACGCTGCGCGCGAAGACTTCGACTGGCAGAGGACGACTGCGTTTCCGAGCGAGCTGAGCGGTGCGTTCCCCGAGGAGCCCCTGTGGGTGGACCTGCGGGAGAATCGCCAGGCCTCCGCCTACTCGATGGCACCCGGCAGCACGTTTCGGGACCGCGTGGTCACCCTCGCCGCGCCGCTGCACGACATGAGCAAGGACGAGCTTGACAGCAGAGACCTTCAACTTCAGCGCAGGGCCGCCCGAATCCGGCGGGCGCTGGTCACCGGCCTCTGCGTCTTCCTCGTCGCTGCGATCGTGGCGGGCCTTATCGCCTGGCAGCAGGCCAACGAGGCGATCAGGCAAAGGAACCTCGCACAGGAACGCGCCACCATCGCCACCGCGCGACTGCTGGCCGCGACCGCAGTCAAGGACTCCCCCGACGATGCTGCCCGCGCGCAGCTGTTGGCCAGCGAGGCCTACCGCCTGCGTCGTGAGCCGCAGACTGTGGCGGCGCTGTTCCAGACCGTGAACGACAACCCCGATCTGGTCCGCCAGCACACGCTCGCCGCGCCGGTCAGCTCCCTTGCGGCGTCGGCCGGCGGAATCACGCTCGTGGGCACCGCCGACGGCCGGTTGATTCGCTGGGATCCGGCCACAGACAGCAGCACCACGGCGCGTCTGGGCGACCTGCCGGTGACGAAGGTGGCGATCAGCGACAACGGCGCGGTGTCCGCGGCGACCGACGGCCGGCACGCGGTGATCTGGCACCCGGGCACGGCACCGATCCCTCTTCAAGACGAGCAGCCCGGACGGCTGGCGGTCTCACCGAAGGGCACGACGGTCGCGGTGCTGACCGTGCCCACACCCGGTGTCCAGGCCGGCCTGTCCACCTTCGACGCGTCGACCGGTACCCGGCGCCGTAGCACAGGGCTCTCGGACCAGTACTGGGACGGAGTCGGCATACCCGACGAGCAGACGGTCGCGGTGACCAGCGGCTCCGGCCGATGGCAACGCCTTAGAACTGCTGACCTGACCGTCACGGTTCGCCAGGAGGAACCGATGGCCCCACCCAGCAGGGGCATCTCCGCAACCTCGGACGACGGGTCCTTCACCGGCTTCCTGGCCGGCTGGGCGATGGTCTTCGACACAGCACGCGACCGGAAGGATCCGAACGGCTACTCCGCTGTCGACAGTTCATACACGCCGGACGTCCTCGCGATCCGCCGAGACGGCAAGCGGATCGCCTCGGGCGGCGGCGGACAGTTGTGGGTGTCCGACGTCAGCAAAGGCTCCAATGACAACCGCAGCGAGACAGAGCTGCTGGGCGCCGGTGGTGCGGAACACGTGGCGTTCATAGGCAGCTCGGACCGGCTCGTCACGGCCAAAGGCAGCACGTTGTCCCTGTGGAATCCCACCCAGCGCCCCAGGCTGCGGCTGAACGCCGACGGTCTGAAAGTCCCGGACACCCCCGCGTCCAGCAATCCCACCCAGATGGCCGTGTCACCCGATGGCCGGCGCGTCCTACTGGTCGGTGGATTCGGGGACGTGGTGCTGTACGACCTCCACGGCAGACCCAGCGCGGGCAGGGCCATCAGTAGCCCCGAGAAGGACGTCTTTCCCGCCTGGTTGCCTGACGGGACCCCGGCATTGATCGGGAAGGTCGGCTGCGGCCTTTACGCAGTCCGAGGCACCGGCACCCAGAGCCTGCTGAAGGGCCAGGGCGTGGCAAACGTCGCGGCGCGACTCACGCCCGACGGACGGGACCTGATCTGCGTCAGTGAATACGGCGGAATGACGGTACGCAGGGTGAACGATGCCATGTACGTCTACGACGCACCTGGTCTGGACAAGCCACTGACAGAATCGCCCGCCCCGGTAGGCCTGGCCGCGATCAGTGAGGATGGCCGATACGCGGCGTGGATCGCCGGACAGGACCACGGCGGAGGACAGCTGACCGTGGCGGACAGCAAGGAGCGCAGGACCATGACCGTGCCCGGCGTGTCGACGACGGTCGACTTCGCCGGTGACCGAATGCTTGTCTCACACCCTGACAGTTCGTTGGACGTCCGGGAGCCTTCCGGAACGCTGATCCGCACCATCCGCATCGGCTTCGCGATGGCTCGCCCTTCGAGCTGGATACCTGGCACGCCATTCATCGGTCAGATCCGCGACGACGGCACGGTAGTCGTGATCGACATCGACTCCGGGACGATATTGGGAACGCTGCAGTTGCCAGGCCACGCAGGCACGTGGGCCACGGCCCCTTGGGAGGCCACCGCCATCGCCGGAGCAGGCTCGACCGGCGAGTTGCTGACAGCGACCCCTGCCGGATCCGTGGTCCGATGGGCGGCCACCGAACGGTCCTGGCTCGACATCGCCTGCCGGTTCGCCGGCCGAGATCTGCAGCCCGAAGAGTGGCGGGAGGTAACCGGGTTCAATCCCCCGGGGAACCTCAGCTGTCACAGGTGAGTCGTCAGGGGAGCCCTGTTCAGCATGGAGACAACGACAGGCATGTCGCCGCCGCCGATCGAGGCGACCAGGTGCCAGCCGAGCGCCAGAGCCAGCACCGTCACAGTGATCATCAGCGGCAGGTTCGAGCTGATCGTGAACCAGACGGTCCGTACGACGGACGCGGCGAGTGCGCCGAGGTTCAGCGCGTTCTTGCCGGGCAGCCTCAGCGGACGGGACTCGATGCGCGCCGAGAGCTTCAGGAACGCGACGATCAGGCCGGTGAACGTGACTACCGGCGCTCGCCGCACCCGCTACGCAGGACTGTGGAAGCCCGCCCTCACACATCCTCACAGCCACTGCCATCAACCTCATCCGCATCGACGCCTGGTGGACCGGGCAACCACTCGCCCCCACCCGGACATCACACCTCGCTGCCCACGACCTTGCCGCATAAGCAATTGGGCAACGGGGTCCGTCGATGTACTCGAAGAGCGCGAGGTTGCCGAAGGCGACCAGCCGGGCGGGTGATGCGTGGACGGCGGTGAGCGCAATCGATGCCACGGCAGACGGCGGGCCCTGACCCGAGCCGGCGCACCGGGCAGGGTTCTTACGGCCAGGCGCAGGTACCCGTGTCAGTTTCGCCGCCTTTGCCTGGAGTGGTCGCGGTAACGGTCAAGGCATCACTCTTGCCGGGGAGTTGGCCCTGGGGAACCTGCAGGACGTTGCCGTGTGCCGTCCAGTGGCCGCCTGTGGCCGGGTCGGCCAGGCGCGTGGTCGTGGCGGTTGCCGGGCCGATGACGACGATGCCGGTGGTGCTCTTGAGGCAGCCGACGCGGGCTGTGGTGTCGGGTGTGATGCTGTCGTCGTAGTTGGACACGACCGTGTTGAACACGGCTGTCTTGTGGACGCCGACCTCGATCATGCCGTCGCGGATGTTCGCGTCGTAGTCCTGTCCGCTGGGGTAGGACACCTCCTGGTCGAACACGGCCACCTCGTTCCCGCCCGCGGGGGTGCCGCGCCACAGTGGCCGCCAAATGACCTCCGAGGCAGGGTTGGACCTGTTCATGCCCGGGCCCTCGCACAGCAGCGCCCCCGCCATCCGGCGGATGTACTCCTGGTCCAGAGGTGCGGCGTCGGACGCGTCGTACGGTTGACCGGCCTTGGCCAGGTAGGTCAGGCGCACGGCGTACGGCCAGCCCGGGCGGTAGACGAACGTTTCGGTCTTCCTCCCGCCCTCGGCGAGGGTGTCGTCGGCCTGGATCAGCGCTCCGTAGCCGCAGTGGCCCTGGGCGTCCACGAGATCGGAGCTGCCGACGGCCGCTTTGAAGTCCGGTATGGGCGCCGTGAGTCCGTCGGTGACCTTCAGCGGCCGCCAGGTGGCGTCCTTGCCGCTGATGCCCTCGACCCGGACATTGGCCAGCCACGGCGGTACCGCGAGTGGGAAGGGTTCGCCGGAATCGAGGTTCCAGTTCAGCGCCAGGGGCGGGCTCTCCAGCGTCGAGCTGTCCCAGGGTCTGGGCGCACTGTAGACGGCCTTCACCGACACGTTCCCCGTGGCGTAGCGCAGCAGCTGACCCCCGCTGCTGACAAGGGTGACCCGCGGAAGGCCCGGGACAGTGCCGGAGAACAGAACCTGGCCCGAGGGCTTTTCCAAGCCGTAGTACGGCGCGCTGCGGCTGTCCTGTCCCCGCACGATGAGCTGGGAGTGCGGGCCGTAGCCGCCGGAGAGCCACACCTCCATCGCGGCATGACCCGGCCCCCGGTCACCGGCTCGGTTGCCGAGCGTCGGCCAGCCCTTGTCCTTCCAGTCCTTCATGTGCGTCCCGGTGACAGTGACCGGTTGGGAGGCAGCGACGGCCGGCGTGTACGTGAGGTCGGGCGGCGCGGCGAACCAACCGCCGGCGAACGCCCCCGCCGCTGCCGTCGCTGCCGCAGCAGCGCTCCACCGCGGATGCCGACGCCACCACGAAGCGCCCCCGGACGACCTGGCGCCCTTGGAACCGGCCTCCTGGGAGCCGGCACTGGCGAAACCGGCACCTTCGGTGCCCGGGCCGGCCTCATCCTGTGACGAGCTCGCGGAACCGGCGCCCCCGACGTCGGCTACGACCGGCCCTGCCTCGACCGACTCCTGCCTCTTCGGCTGCGATCCGGAGTTGCCGGAGTCAGCTGGTCCACCCGCTCGCGATGGCCCGGGTTCCTGCTCGGACGCCGACGGCACATCGACCCCGTCCGACGAGTCACCCATCAGTTCGGCCTCCCCGTTGCCGCGCTACTGAAGCGATGGAAGATCGTACTCGCCCTCGTGGCCCCCGCTCACCGCGGACGTCCGGTCAGCAGGTCCCCGCGCGCGTCATACCGGCCCAGCAGCAGCGTAATCGGTAGTCAGGGATCGAGTGACACCGCAGATGACGGCCGCTGAGCGGTAAGGGGCGCGCGCCGGTCATCGACAGCCGTCGACCATCGACGCGCTCAGCCCTGGCAAGGCCGGCCGCGGGCATGTCGGCGGAGGTCTTGACACTCTGAGCGTCCAGCGCCCAGGCGCTCGGTTCGGCACGGCGGCCTCCGGCTTCATGCACCGGGCGTCGCAGCGGGGCGACCGGCTGGTCGAAGACGCGCTTCTTCTGCCAGACGGCGGAGCAGCCATAGCCCGTCTCCCGCGGTGCGAAGCCGTGCGGCAGGCAGCGCCAGGGGATCCCGGTGCGGTCGACGGGGAGGACGGCGTCCGCGATGCGGCGCACGTCGTGCTCGGGCGGGCGGCCGAGTCAGGGCCGTTGCCTCTGCGCTCGGCCCGCCAGGCGGTGAGCGTGGGACCGATCAGCTCCCGGCGGGCATCGAACGCCGGGGGGAAAGGATTCACGGTCCTGTGCCCTGAGAGGGAACGCCGCCGTGAAACCCGCCCCCGGTGATTGCGGACGATGGCCTGCCCCCGACCCGAATTTCAGCTTGCGACAGTACGGATGCGCTCCGCATCCAGTACCCGTCGCCTCCTCCAAGTGCCGCTCACCGCCACCCGCCCGCCCGGCATCACCACGATTCCAGTGGTGTCGTCGCGGTGCGTTCGGCGATCTCAAGGGCGAGGCGGAGGGTGTTGCCGGACCCGGCCGATCAAGCTGCCGGCTCCCGCTCGCCCGAGCGCCTCACGGCCGGTCGGCAAGGGCTGCGTCGGCTTCATGCCTCTCAGACAGGCACCCAATGCGACAGCGAGAGCGGCAGCGCCGTAGGCCCATGCCTGCAAAGGGAACCCGGGCAACAGCCGCCCGGCGAGGTAGAGGACGGTGCCGGCCGCTGTGACGGCGAGCCACTCCCAGCGCCCGTCCAGGGCTGCGAGGGCGATGACGAGGAGGGAGTACCAGGGGTAGTTGGGTGAGAACAGCAGCAGGGCCGTGCCGGTCACCAGGAGGGCACCGCTCCAGGGGCGTGCCGGGTCGCCGCGCCACCATACGAACAGGGCCGTCAGGGCGAGCAGGACGACGGCGGCGATTCCGGCGGCCGAGTCCGGCAGGATCAGCCGTAGCAAGGCGAAGCGGCGTACGCTGCCGGGTTCGTAGCCCTCTTCGTTCAGGTAGCCGGGGAGATAGCCGAGGACGCTGGTGCCGGAGGCCAGGACGTAGGGCAGGTAGGAGAGCGCGACCGCGCCGAGGGCAGCCGCCGTCACGCTTGCGATGCGTCGTGCGCTGCGCTGTCCGGACAGGGCGCCGGGCAGCGCCAGCACGGGCAGCAGTTTGACCGCGATGGCCGCGCCGAGCAGGGCGCCGCGGCGCGCCCCGGCTCTGGCGGTGCCGAGTGCCAGCACGGTGAGCAGGACGCCGAGGGTGTCGATGTGGGCGTTGTTGACGGCTTCGAAAGGGACGGCCGGGCACCAGCCCCACAGGGCCGCCCTGGCAGGGGCCCGTTGCGGGTCGCCGCGTCGCCGCAGGACGGCGAGCAGGGCGATGGTGGTGCCGAACGCCAGGACCGCGCCGCCCACTTGGAGCGGCTTGTGACGAGTACCGGGTGGCGAGAGGGTGTGGACGGCGAGGAACCAGCCCTCCGCGACGGGCGGGTAGATCGTCGGCACGCCGGGCCGGTTGATGCGGACGCACGCGCCGCTGTCGGTGCGCCTCAGTCCCCAGCCGTCGCAGGCTCCATGGGTGGGGAAGAGCCACTCGTCCCGCAGAGGGGCGAGTTGGGGGGCGGCCGGCGGGTGGGCGTAGGGAGAGATACCGGCCGCCTGCACGCGGCCGTCCCAGGCGTAGCGGTACATGTCGTCGCTGGTGCGGGGCGGTGCCGCCAGGCCGGACAGCGCGACGGCGGCGGAGCCCGCGAGCACCAGGAAGGTCGCTGCGCGCGCGGGGAGTTTGCGCACGGTCCAGACCCCGGCGGCGAACAGTGCCCAGGCGATGGCGTATCCCACGAGCAGGCGGCCCGGGGCGCTCTGGTTGTCGCCGGCGTGGAGGGTGCCGACGACAACGGCGCTGAGTGCGACGAGCACCGCCGCGACCAGGGTGGTACGCGTACGGCCGCTGCGGCGGTTCACCGGCTCTGCGGGGTGGTCGGGCAACGGCTCGGCGGGCCGGGGAGCCGACCGGCGCGTGGGGGCGCTGTCGGTCATGAGCGGTGGGGCCTTTCGCTGATCGAGGGCTGCGCGTCCGGTTGTTTCGCGCACCGGCGCCGTAGTTCTGCGAACGGGCGCCCTTCGGCCGTCCACCTGCCGGTCAGGATCCAGCCTGCGGAGTCTGCAGCCTTCACGAGTGCGGTGGTGCCGAGCCTGGCCCAGGGGAAGGGCCGTCCGTGGTGGCCGTGGGCGTCCTCGACGCGCACGGTGAGGCGCTGGTCCACGTCCTGCCGGGCGGCTTCGGCCAGCAGGAGCCCGCCGGGGGCGACGAGTTCGCGCATGCGGCGGAGCAGGGCGACGGGATCGCCGCCGATGCCGATGTTGCCGTCCATCAGCAGCACGGTGCCCCAGCGGCCTTCGCCCGGGAGGCGGTCGAAGGCCGAGCGCTGGATGGCGGCGCCGCCACTGCGCCGGGTGCGCTTCACGGCGTCCCGGCTGAGGTCCACGCCGAGCGCCGGTACGCCGCGGGCGGCCAGTGCGGCCACCATGCGACCCGGTCCGCATCCCACGTCCAGGACGGAGCCCGTACATCGGCGCAGCACGCTCGTGTCCGCCGCGTCGGGAGGTGCACACCAGCGCTCCACGGCCAGCGGCAGCGTGTGCTCCTCGTCGAAGCCGTCGGGGTGATCAGGGTGTGGCAGGCGGCGCAGGAACAGCGGGCCGCGCCCGGTGCGCAGAGCGTGGGCATAGGGATCGTCGATCCACGGTGCGCCCGGTTCCACGGGCGCGGCGGGGCGGGCGGGGAGCTTCGGCATACGCTTCCTGGCCCTGACCGCGGTCGGGTTCTGCGCCCGGGGCTCCGTCGCGGCCGGTTCCGGCCGCTCGGCCACGGCGGAGTCGATACCGACCGCCGTCCCGCTCATCGGACCACCTCTGCCATCGAGTTGAGGGCGGCGGCGAAGCGGGAGCCGCGTGCGCAGAAGGCGGCGACCGCGGCGGCGTCGGCTGCGGTGTCCACGTCACGCAGTACCGGCAGGTCGTTCACGGCCAGTCCTGCCTCGGCCAGGCGGATGCGCTGGATCGCGCCCGTACGGTCCGTCGACATCGGCACCCCGCGGACCAGGGCACCGGCCCGGGCGGGATCGGCGAGGCCCAGCGCCCAGAACCCGCCGTCCGCGGCCGGACCGAACCAGGCGTCGTGGCCGTCGCGGCCGGCTCCGGCGATCATGTCGGCGGTCAGTTGCGGGGTGTCCATGCCGACCAGGAGCGTCGGGCCGGCACAGTGGGCGAAGGCGGCGACGATCCGCTCGTCCAGGTCGCCGGGGCTCTGGGGTACGACGTCGTAGCCGGGCGGCAGCCAGGGGCCAGGGGTGCCGTCGAGCGCGAGGACGCGGCGGCGTGCGGGGGCTTGCAGCAGGGTGTGGAGCGTGTCGGTGAGGGCGGCCTCGGCGAGGGTGGCCGCTTCCCGGGGGGTGTAGGGCGGGGTGAGCCGGGTCTTGACGCGGCCGGGCACGGGTTCCTTGGCGATCACCAGCAGGGTCACCGGGGGCAGGGTGTTCATCGTCCGCCTCCCCGCACGCCGGCGACGGCGGTCGTGGTGGCGGGCGTCTCGGCGAGCACGGCGCGCATGTCGTGCACCGCCTGCCAGGTGCCCCGCCAGGTGCCGGTGACCTTGGAGCGGCCGGTGCGCGGGTGGTAGGGCACCTCCGTCTCGCGCACCCGCCAGCCGGCGTCGGCGCCGCGCACCACCATCTGCAGCGGGTAGCCGGAGCGCCGGTCGGTCAGGTCCAGGGCGAGCAGCGCCTCGCGGCGGACGGCGCGCATCGGGCCGAGATCGTGCAGGCGCACCCCGGTGCGCCTGCGGATGAGCCGGGCCAGCTCCAGGTTGGCCAGGCGGGCGTGCACGGGCCACGCTTTGGGAGACGTGGGGCGCCGCCGGCCCAGCACCAGATCAGCGGTGCCGCCGAGCACGGGTGCGGCGATGTCCGGCAGCAGGGCGGGGTCGAGGGAGGCGTCGCAGTCGCAGAAGCACACGACGTCGGCGGTCGCGGCCATGGCGCCGGCGTGGCATGCGGCGCCGAAGCCGCGCACCGGCTCTGTCACCACCTGGGCGCCGAGTGCGCGGGCGATGTCCGCTGAGCCGTCGGTGGAGCCGTTGTCGACCACGATGGCGCGCCAGCCGGGCGGGATCCGGTCGAGCACCCACGGCAGGGCCTCGGCCTCGTCCAGACAGGGCAGCACCACGTCGACCCGGGTGGGAGAGGAGGGGGAAGTCTCGGTCACCCCACTCACCCTACGAACACAAAAGGGACGTAAGGGACTTGGCGTCCTTACGGATCTCTGACGTCGGTGGCAGTCCTTACGGATCTCTGACGTCCGCCACCACTCCCCCTGACAGCCGCGGGGCGGTGTGAGACTCGATACCGTGAAACGCGTACTCGTCGTGGACGACGACCCGACCGTCTCCGAGGTCGTCGCCGGATATCTGACCCGGGCGGGCTTCGACGTCGATGTGGCCGCCGACGGCCCGTCCGCCGTGGCCAGGGCCATGGCACAGCCGCCGGAACTGGTGGTGCTGGACCTGATGCTGCCCGGCATGGACGGGCTGGAGGTCTGCCGCCGTATCCGCGAGACCGGTCCGCTGCCCGTGATCATGCTGACGGCGCGGGGTGACGAGGAGGACCGCATCCTCGGCCTGGAGGTCGGGGCCGACGACTATGTCACCAAGCCTTTCAGTCCGAGGGAGCTGGTCCTGCGGGTGGAGTCGGTACTGCGCCGTGCGGGAGTGCTGGCGGCGGTGCGGAGCACACCGTCCGTACCGCGCCTGACCGGACTGCGGGCCGGACCGCTCGCTGTGGACCCCACGGCTCGCCGTGCCACCCGCGATGGCCGGGAACTCGCCCTGACCATCAGGGAGTTCGACCTGCTGGAGTTCTTCCTGCGCCATCCCGGGCGGGCCACCAGCCGGGAGGAACTGATGCGTCGTGTGTGGGGCTGGGAGTTCGGCGACCTGTCCACCGTCACCGTCCATGTACGGCGGCTGCGCGAGAAGATCGAGGACGACCCGGCCCGCCCGCGGCTGATCAACACCGTGTGGGGCGTCGGCTACCGCTTCGATGTGCCTGCGGCGAGCGGGGCGGACGATGCTGCGTGACACCTTCCTGATCGCCCTGTACGCGGCGATCGGCGCGGGCGCCGCCGGACTGCTCGGTGTGGCCGCCCTGAGGCTGCTGCGCAACCGCTCGGTCGCGCTGTCGCTGACCGTGGTCGCCGTCGTCGCCGTGGCGGCGATGCTCGCCGGGACCATGCTCGTGTCGTGGGCGATGCTGCTGTCGGATCACGACCTGTGGGTCGTCACCATGGTGTGCTCCATAGCGGCGGTCGTCTCCCTCGCGGTGGCGCTCGTCCTGGGCCGCAGCGTCGTCAAGGGCAGCCAGGCACTCGCCGAGGCCACCCGCGCCCTCGGTGACGAGGGCCGCTTCACTCCGCCCAGCACCGCCCCAACGGCCGAACTGGCCCAACTGGTCCGGGAGTTGGACGCGACCAGTGGGAAGCTGGCCGCCTCCAGGGAGCGCGAGCGGGCCTTGGAGGAGTCCCGACGGGAGCTTGTCGCCTGGATCTCCCACGACCTGCGTACCCCGCTCGCCGGGCTGCAGGCGATGACCGAGGCGCTGGAGGACGGCATGGTCGACGATCCGGGCGTCTACCACGCCCGGATCCGCACGGAGGTCGAGCGGCTCAGCGAGATGGTCGGCGACCTGTTCGAACTCTCCCGCATCCAGGCCGGCGTACTCGCCCTGAACACAGCCCGCATGTCGGTCTACGACCTCGTCGGCGACGCGATCGCGGGCGCAGACGCCCTCGCCAGGGAACACGGCGTACGGATCATCGGCGACGGAGTCGAACCGGTGCCGATCGAGGTCGACGGCCGCGAGATGTCCCGCGTCCTGGCCAACCTTCTCGTCAACGCCATCCACCGCACGCCCACCGACGGAACGGTCGCCGTCTCCGCCCGGGAGGAGGGCGGCAGCGTCGTCGTCTCGGTGACCGACGGCTGCGGCGGCATCCCGTCCGAGGACCTGCCCCGCGTCTTCGACACCGGCTGGCGCGGCACCGACGCCCGCACCCCGCCCGCCGGTGCGGGCCTGGGACTGGCCATCGTGCGGGGCATCGTCGAGGCCCACAGCGGCCGGGCCGCCGTCCACAACGTTCCCGGCGGCTGCCGCTTCGAGGTCCGCCTGCCGACAGCCGCCTGAGTCCGCTGTCCGGTCCGGAGAAGGGCCGCCCCCGTGGAAGTACAGGGATGGCCCCTCCGGGCTGACACGGGGAAGGCTCAGCCCGCCCGCAGCGCAGCCCCCGCGAACTCCGCCATTCCCTCGGCGAAGCCCACCACCGGCTTCCAGCCCAGCTCCTCGCAGAGCCTGCGCGAGGAGGCGGTGATGTGACGGACGTCGCCGAGCCGGTACTCCCCGGTGACGACGGGTGCGTCGCCGCCGTGTGCCACGGCAAGCGCGGAGGCCATCTCCCCCACCGTGTGCGGGTCGCCGCTGCCGACGTTGTACGCCCGCAGCCCGCCCTCCGGCAGAGCGGGCAGCCCTTCCATGGCCGTGAGGTTGGCCCCCGCGACGTCCCGCACGTGCACGAAGTCCCGGCGCTGACCGCCGTCCTCGAACACACGTGGTGCCTCACCGCGTGCGAGCGCGGACCGGAACAAAGAGGCGACTCCCGCGTACGGGGTGTCCCGCGGCATGCCGGGTCCGTACACGTTGTGGTAGCGAAGCGCCGCCACCCTTCCACCGGTCGCCCGTGCCCACGACGCGGCCAGGTGCTCCTGGGCGAGCTTGGTGGCCGCGTAGACGTTGCGCGGATCGGTCGGCGCCTCCTCCCCCACCAGCCCGGCGGACAGGGGCTCGCCACAGTGCGGGCACGGCGGTTCGAAACGGCCCGCGTCCAGCTCGACGATCCGTCGCGGCCCCGGCCGCACGACGCCGTGCCGGGCACACTCGTAGCGGCCCTCGCCGTAGACCACCATGGAACTCGCCAGCACGAGCCGGCGTACCCCGGCCGCAGCCATGCCCGCCAGCAGCACGGCCGTGCCGAGGTCGTTGCAGCCGACGTAGTCGGGCGCGTCCGCGAAGTCCTTGCCGAGCCCGACCATGGCCGCCTGATGGCAGACGGCGTCCACGCCCCGCAGAGCGTCCACCACCGCGCCCCTGTCGCGCACATCCGCGTGGCGCCACTCGACACCATCAGGAACGGGCGGCGGCGTACGGTGAGCGGCGGGCAGGAGCGCGTCGAGCACGCGTACCTCGTGCCCGGCACTGGTGAAAGCGCTGACGATGTGCGAGCCGATGAAGCCCGCACCTCCGGTGACCAGGATCAACATGCTCCGACGCTAAGCCTTGCTATGTGTCTGCGGATGCCTGGACGCAGAACCGTCAGGGGTTCGTAAGCCTTCCGGAACGGCCGGACGCCGCCGCGCTCAGGAGACCGAAGCCCACGGCGAACGCGAGCATGGTGAACACACCACGGGGCCAGAAGATGTGACTGTCGAGGAACGACCAGCACGCCCCCAGTACCACCACGGCCCCGGGCAGCACCCGGACGCCGTGGCGCCGCAGCAGCACCGCGCCGGTGGCGAGAGCGGCGACTGTCAGCGCGTACACCCCTGCCCGGCCCAACTCGTCACCGGTCGAGAACAGCCACCCCACCGCCCCATGCGCCCCATGGCTCGCCACCGTCCCGGCAGAGACACCGGCCACCGCGTCCAGCCCCGAATAGTAGGCCGCGTAACCGAGACACCCTGCCCAGGCCACCACGGTGAGTGCACCGTCGAGGTCACCCGCTGGTCTGCCCCACAGCGGCACCAGCAGGCCGAGCGCCAGCAGGGGGAAGGCGGGAAGCAGAGCGACATGCAGCGCCGTCCAGTGAGCGGCCGTCGACGCGGTGAGATGCCGCGGGTGGGCCAGGCCCGCCACAGCCAGGAACAGGGGCGGAGCCGTTACGAGGACCACCGTACGAAGAGTGCGCATGGCGCCACCGTAGGAATGCCCTACGCCAGGCGGGGCCCGTGCCGGCGGTGCGTAAGACACCCGTAAGACGCCGCTGTTACGAAGGTGGACGCCGTCGGCTGCGACGGACCTCCTTCGCCACCACCAACAGGGCCGTGAACGTGGCCACGGCCACCAGGGTCAGCAGCCAGTTGCGCGGGTAGTCGAGGGGCAGCACCGTCGAGTTGGCCCGCGGCCCCGGCCGCAGCAGCACCGGAAGCGCCACCGCGGTCAGAGCGCCCGCCACGAGCAGCGCCCCGCGGACCGGCCCCCGTACCCCACCACGGACCAGCACCAGCCCGAGCAACAGCACCACCGGCGCGACCAGCGCGTCGTGCAACACCACCGCCCCGCCGAGCCACTCCAGTACACCCATCAGCTCCTGCTGTCTGTCCAGCAGCAAGGACGCGCCGACGCCCATCAGCGCCAGCCCGGCGGCGCCCACCAGCAGTCGCAGCACCTTGACTCTCATGACAGCACCTCCAGTCGGCCGACCCACTTGGTCTGCAGTACGCCCGGACGGTTCGGAGCGATGAGGCGCACCGGGTATCCGTGGTCGGGCGACAGTTCCTCACCGTTCAGCCGCAGTGCGAGCAAGGTCAGCGGGTCCCGGGCGTGCTCGTGACCCATCTCGGAGACCCGGTATCCGCCCCGGGTCTGCAAGGACACCACCCGTACCCGCGCATGGACCGGGGCCCCCACCCGCTCCAGCAGGTCCACGACGCGCACACCTGTCCAGTGCGCCGACTTGCTCCAGCCCTCCACGCAGGCGATCGGCAGCTCGACCTCGTGCTGGGGCAGTGCGCGCAGCTCGTCCAACGTCAGTGTGCAGGACCGCGGTCCGGCGACGGTCAGGCGGTAGCGCTCGGCGTGGATCAGGCCGACCCCGGCCGCGGCGGCGGTCCGGTTGACCGGCAGGCCCTCGGGACCATGGTCAGGGTGGCGGGGTGCGAGGAGAGTCAGGTCCTTCAGCGGGGTGAAGGACTGCCCCACCGTGGTGATGGTGACCGCGCCGACCGCCGCTGCCACCGCGGCGAGCAGGGAGCGCCGATCCGGGGCATCCTCGGCCGGCAGGGACAGCGTGCCCGCCGAGCGACGGCTCCAGTGTGCCGCGATCTCAGGTGCCTTGACCGCGATGTGGAGCACCAGCGCTCCTGTCAGCAGCCAGGCCACGGCGTAGTGCACCTCCACGAAGGAGAAGGGCCACGGGTACCACTGGGCGGTGTTCAGCAGGCCGGTCGCCAGCTCGAAGAGGGCGGCCGCGACCAGGACAGCCACCGACACCCGTTCCAGGGCGTGCCGCACCGAGCGCACCGGGGGCCACTCGAACAGGCGGGGATACACCGTCCACAACTTGGCGAGCAGCAACGGGATCGCCGCGATACCGGACGCGACGTGGAGCCCCTGCGTGAACCGGTAGCCCCACACCGGACGGCTGGGCAGCTCGTTAGCGAGCCATCCCGGCGGATGCTGCATGAAGTGGCTGATCAAACCGGTGCAGAAACACACCACGAACGCCAGACCGAGCCACCGCCCGATCGAGGTCGCCGTGCGGGCGTCGTGCAGTCTGCCCTTGAACACAGGCGGAAGGAAACGCGATCTCATGCCTTCCATCCCACCCGGAGGAAGGCCGCCATGGAACGTCCGACCGCCTTACGGAACAGGGACGTCTCCCGGCCGCAGGGCACGCCGAACATCCACGGGACTCCACCCGTCGCAGTCCTGACCACCCGTGTGACAGGCACTTGGCGGAAGCCGGGCACCTGTCCGGCGTCCGCGCTTCGCACTTCGGCCGTCACGCCGTCCAGTACCTCGAAGCCTCCACGTGAGCCTTCAAGGAACACTTCCTGCGAGGCGGCCGGGCCGGTGCACAGCCTGGCGTGAGCAGGACGGTCACAGCGTGAGAACGCACACGCGTCGCTGCCCGGCCGGCGCCGGCCACGTGGCCGCGAAGTCGACCTCCGACTCCTCACCCGCAGCTTTCGGCCGATGAAGCGTGCCCTCCGGGAACCGCCGGGCCGCCGCAGCCTCCGCGCCAACGGCCGGCCTTCCCGCAGCGGTCCCGACCCCTGACCAGATCAGTGGGTACCCAAGTTGCCGAACTGTCGACTCCAACGATGGGCACCCGATCCGGGCGGCCGAATTCCTTTCGAGAGCATGACGTCTCCCGATGCCGTGATCTCGAACCGCGCCGGCGCGGCTAGCGTGCTGGGCATGACGAACGCGGAGATCGGTGTCATCGGCGGGTCCGGCTTCTACTCCTTCCTCGACGAGGTGACCGAGGTCGAGGTCGACACCCCGTACGGAGCACCCAGCGACTCCCTCTTCCTCGGCGCGATCGCCGGCCGACAGGTGGCCTTCCTCCCCCGCCACGGCCGCGGCCACCATCTGCCCCCGCACCGCATCAACTACCGTGCCAACCTGTGGGCGCTGCGCTCCGTCGGCGTACGTCAGGTTCTCGGCCCGTGCGCGGTGGGCGGACTGCGCCCGGAGTACGGGCCGGGCACACTGCTGATCCCCGACCAGCTGGTGGACCGCACAAAGACCCGGGTGCAGACGTACTTCGACGGGCTGCCGCTCCCGGACGGCACCGTGCCGAACGTGGTGCACGTGTCCCTGGCCGACCCGTACTGCCCCGCCGGACGGGCGGTCGCGCTCAAGGCCGCGTGCGGAAGGGACTGGATGCCGGTGGACGGCGGAGCTCTGGTCGTCGTCGAGGGGCCGCGGTTCTCCACCCGCGCAGAATCGTTGTGGCACCAGGCGCAGGGCTGGTCCGTGGTGGGCATGACCGGTCATCCCGAAGCCGCGCTCGCCCGTGAACTGGAGTTGTGCTACACCTCGTTGACCCTGGTCACGGACCTCGACGCGGGGGCGGAGACCGGGGAGGGCGTCTCGCACGGCGAGGTGCTGAAGGTCTTCGCGGCGAACGTGGAGCGGTTGCGGGGCGTGCTGTTCGACGCGGTGGCCGCGCTGCCCACCGCCGAGGAACGGGATTGCCTGTGCGTGAACGCGCTCGGCGGAATGAACCCGGGTTTCGAACTACCGTAGCCGCGGAGGGTTCGAAGGTGTCCCGATGGCGGGACGTCGTCCTACCCAGTCGGCCGGTATCGTACGTCCGGCTCGCCCCGCAGAGATGTCCCTGCCATCTGTTGCCGCGCGATTTCCAGGGCTCCGCGGACTGCAGCGAGTTATTGGCGGGTGAGATTCAAGAACAGCTCACACCGGCCGGCCGCGTGAAGCACGTCAGATGCAGCTCATCATGTGTGGCCACTGCGGTCGAATCACGCATTTCCCATGGCAGATCGGACGACACCGGCGCGCGAACCCGAGTCCTCCTCGCGCCCGACCGGAGAAACTCCGTTAGATATACGTAAGCGGTTGCGCTGGAATCACGGGCGGGTAGAACACATAGGCTGGCCATATGAGACTTCGATTCCTTGCCTTGAGCGCTGCCTGCGTCACCGCCCTTGGGGCGACCTCCGCGTGCTCTGCCGCGTCACGTCACGCCCGCACAACCACAAATGCACCCCCGGCCGCCCCCCGGACAACAGCAATACCGACCGGTCCGTTCACGCTAGGACGAGGACAAGGCTTCAACTTCTCGGGTTCCTTCGAGTCCCTGATGTCCTGCGACAGCCCCCATGACTACTCGCCCGGGCTCACCATCGCGAATGTACCGGCGGGGACCGCCGAACTCGCCCTTTCCATGGTCGATGTCCAGGACAAGAAGATCCATTGGCTACAGGTGGGTATTCCGGCGGCGACCCGGGAGCTGAAGGCGCACCATCTGACACCCGGCGCGAGGGAACTCCTCAACGACCTCGGCGAGGCAACGTACGACGGGCCGTGCCCGCCCCCCAACAGCACCCACCAGTACCTGCTGACGCTGTACGCGTTCCACGACGCGCTGCCGAAATCCCTTGGCGACAACTCGTCTCCGAGCCGGACACTGACAGGACTTCGAAGCAGGTCGGATGCGACTGCCGTGCTCGTCGCGCCGTACACCAGGCGCTGACGCCCTGTGAGAGCCGCTCGAGGGCCTTTGAAGGGGTATCGTCCTCGAAGTGGTGTAGCGCTGTGGATTCCTGCACCACTTGACGGGACAGGACCTCAACCTTACAGGCGCGCTTCAGCAGATCGCGGTATCCCGGTGCGTTTCCACTCCCGAAACCACTCCCCGCGCAGAGCGACGACACCGGGGCTGCGGATCAGGCGGCGTAGTGGAGATGGCCGAACTGGGCATGCCCGTTGCCGGTACCGGGCCGCGGCGGCTGTCACCGGCGAACAGGGTGGTCTGGCCGGGGGGCTTCTGCTAGAGGTACGAGGAAAGGCGCCGGAACCGGCCTTTGCCCGTCAGGCGGATTGCGTCGGGCTCACTCACAGGTGAGCCCGGTTTGCACTTCAACTCCCAGTTCTCTCATCGCCATCCCCTTCTGACCAGCTCATCTGGACCCGTCACGGACCAGGACCCGTCTTCAGCCGGCACGGCGCCGCATTTCCGCTGGACGGCTGCCGGATTTCACTTCGTGGGGTGGCCGCGGACCGTGTCACGGAAGGCGATCGGGGCCTGTCCGGTGCGCTGGTGGAAGTAATTGCTGAAGTGGGTCGGGCTGGAGAAGCCGAGCTGGTCGGCGATGCGGGCGATGGTCCGGTCGCTGTGGGCCAGGAGGCGCTTGGCTTCGAGGACGACGCGACGGTCGATGAACTCCTTGGCGCCGAGGCCGGCGGTGGCGCGGGAGAGGGTGCGGGCCGAATAGCCGAGCACCTCGGCGCAGTCCTCGACCCGGCGGGTGCGGGTGAAGTCCTTCTCCACGGCGTCACGGAACCGCAGATAGCTGGCGTCGGGCTCGGTGAGGTGGGCCAGGCGCAGGACGAGGACGGCCAGCAGGTGGCGCAGGGCCGCGGTGTGGACCTCCAGGGGCAGGCGTCCTAGTACTACAGCCGGTGGTCTTACGGTGGGTGAGCGTGGGTGGTGCGGGTTCGGTAGTGCCTGGCGCGAGCTCGGGTTCCCTGGCGGGTACGCGGTGCCGCTGATGGGCCGGGGCAGCTCCGTCCACCCCGCGCCCGGCTTGCACACGGCGGGCGTGGGCACGCTCAGCGCCTTGGCGAGCTGGGACGCGAGTGTCATCCAGCGTCGTAGTGGTGGCGCGCGCTTTCGATCTCTCCATGGTGGTCCGTGACCCACTGGGCGAGCGCGTGGACGATGGTGCGCAGGCTCTCGCCCAGTGGCGTCAGTTGGTACTCGACGCGCGGGGGCACCTCGGCGTAGACGGTGCGGGAGACGACCCCGTCGCGTTCCAGGTGGCGCAGGGTGAGGGTGAGCATGCGCTGGGAGACGCCCGGAACCTGCTGGTGCAGGACGCCGAACCGCAAGGGACCGCGGCTGAGGAAGCCGATGACCAGGACCGACCACTTGTCGCCGATCCGGTCGAGGGTCTCCCGGAACCCTCGGCCGCCGTCCGGCCAGCTCTCGCACGGGTGGGGGGCATCGGCAGGCCAGGCGTCGCCCGGGTCCGGGGCGGCGGCACGGTCAGGATCAGTGGTGTGCTTTGCGTACATCAATGTGCCTTTTGTGAGGTCCTCGATGCAGCCCTATGGTGGGGCTACGCACAAATCGTAACCAAGCGAAGGAGTGACATGCCGGTCCAGCGTCTCAACCACGCCGTGCTCTACGTCCGAGACGTCGAACGCAGCGTCGCCTTCTACACTGACCTGCTGAGCTTCCGCACCGTCTTCCGTCTCCACGCCGACGGCGGCAAGGTGCTCGAGGGTGCGTTCCTGCAGGCCGAGGAGTCGACCAACGACCACGACCTGGCCTTCCTCCAGATCGAGGGCCCGACTTCCCCTCAGAGCCCGGGCCGACGTCCCGGGCTCGCGCACCTGGCGTGGGAGGTGGACACCCTGGCCGAGCTCCAGCAGATCCGCGGCAAGCTCCTGCAGGCAGGTGCGCTGGCCTACGAGACCGACCACGGCACCACCAAGTCGCTGTACGCCCGCGACCCGGACGGCCTGGAGTTCGAAGTGTGCTGGCTGGTGCCCGCCGACAGGATCAACGAGGTGAGCCGCGAAGCCTTCGCACCGTTCGACCTGGACGCGGTCATCGCACAATTCGGCGCCGACCTCCCAGGCGGTACCGGTATCTCCGCTCCGGCCCGCCACTGAACCAGCAAACGCCGTCTCTCAGCCCGGCCGGCCATCATGCCCGGCCCGCCGGGGCCCCTCTCAAGGGCCCACCCTGGCCCTCCCGACCCTGGAGTACCTGGCGGGGAAGTACGGGTGGGCCAGGCACAGGCGCGGGCCATGGAGAAGGGCACGGCGCGGCAAGCGGCGGCTGAGGGCCTGCCCTACGCGGTCGACCGGCCGGCCGGCAACACCCTTGACCTATCTGAAAGCCATGCAGGCCAAGTTGTTCAGCGTTGTTCAGCGCAACACGGACGCCTTCGAGCACGCCACCCTGGTCCGGCTCGGGGAGTCGCTGGGCATCCTCGGGGAGCAGATCCGTGAGGTGCCGACCGGGGACAAGTACGCCGACCGCGTGCGCGCCGACCAGGACCAGGCCGCGCGCCTGGCAGCGCGCGGAGTGCCGTTCATCGTCATTGACGGCCGCTACACCGTCCCCGGCGCGCAGGACAGCGACACCCCGCTCGACCTGCTGCGTACAGCCTGGGCCGACACCCACCCGGTAGCCCCGTCGCCGGCGACGCCCCGGTCTGCGGCCCGGACGGCTGCGCCGTCCCCGAACGCGCCTGACCTCCACGGCGCCTCCCCCTTCACCGACCTCTCCGGCGCGCGGCCTTCCGGCTTCGACGTCGGCATCATTCCTGAAAGGTCGTCATCCCCATGTCGTACCTGCTGCACATAGACGCCTCCTCACTCGGCGAAGCCTCCGTCTCCCGCAAGGTCGCCCAGTCCTTCCGAGCCGCGTGGCGCGGCCCGGTCGTCCACCGCGACCTCGCCGCCTCGCCCGTGCCCCACATCACCGCTGCGGGCGTCTCCGCCCGAGTCACAGACCGCGCCCGGCACACCCCGGAACAGGCCGAGGCCGCGGGGCTTCAGGACGAGCTCATCAACGAGTTCCTCGGCGCCGGGGCCTACCTGTTCACGGTGCCGCTGTACAACCTCTCCATGCCCTCGGTGTTCAAGGCGTGGCTGGACCAGATCATGGTCTCCGGCCGCACCTTCGGCTTCGCCGACGGCGCCCCCACAGCAGGCCGCCCGGCCGTAGTGATCTCCGCCCGCGGCGGCGGCTACGGCCCCGGCAGCCCCAACGAGGGCAAGGACTACCTGGTCCCCACGCTGGAGACCATCCTGGGCTGGTCCCACATGCTCGGACTCGACGTGACCACGGTGACCCCCGAGCTGACCATGGCGCCCGACGTCCCGGCAATGGCCGAGCTCGTCCCGCTTCACCAGACGTCCCTGGCCGCGGCCCACGAACAGGCCGTCCGGCTGGCGGAGGCCATCGCCAGCCGTGCCGCCTGAGCTCACCGCAAGCGGCCGGACGGGCCGGTCCCTACCCGGCCGGTCCGGCCGAGCCATACAGAGGGAAGGACCCTGATGCGTGCTCGAATCCGTCTGCCGACTGGTCGAGCACGCCAACCTGAAGGTGGCCCGCCCGCTTGCCGTCTGACAAAAGTCCGCGCTCCACTCACGCCCGCGGTGCCCGTGACCGTTCCGCAGCCTCCACCAGGCGCTCCAGCGCCTCGTCGGCAAGGAAGTAGGTGAACGGCACGCTGGCGTCCAGGGCGCGTTCCAGCATGCGACGGGCCAGCTCCGGCTTGGTCGCCACCGTGGTGGCCCGCTCGGGCGGGATGCCCTGCTCGGCGCAGCGCCGCTCGTGTTCGGTGGTGGTGCCGGCCCAGACGCGGCCGAGGTAGAGCTCGCGGTCGATCAGCGTGCGTCCCCGGCTGGAGCCGTAGGACAGGCACACGCTGACCTGGGCGTTCTCGATTCGGCCTGCCGTGCCGGTGTACTGCCGCTGGACCCCGGCGGTCTTGGTGCCCTTCTTGATATCGCCTGACTCGTCCGCGATCAGCACCGCATCGTCGGCTGCCAGAGCTGCGACCGCGTAGGCGCGGACCCGGTCGCGAAACTCGTCGGCGTCCCAGGCCGCCTTGGCGAGAAAACCCTGCAACCGGTCAGGATTGGGGTGACCGGCGAACTCGGCGAGCTGCCACATGTTCTTGCGTGGCACCTCGCTGAGCAGCCCACGCACCATCGCCCGCAGGTTCTCCCGCGAGGCCGGACGCGCGAACACATCGTCCACCGAGGCGCACAGCGCCTCCAACTCCCCATCCAGCGACCGGACGTCGGACTCACTCAACTCACCCGCCCACACCACGCCCAGCGGCAGCATCAGTCCCACGAACGGAGCAGCGAGGCACCCGCCGTCACGTCACGTGAACAACCGGCTGTAGTACTAGGGAGCTGCAGGACATCGGACCCATCCCAGACTTCTACTCCTTCCTCTTCTTCCACCATCGAGCCCGCCTCCGACAGCGACTGCGGCGTTTTCGAGGGCTGCAAGCCGAAGCCGCAGACGGCCTGCGAGATAGGGGACAGTGCCATGGGGAGCCCCGACACCTTCATCGGAGGGGAGCTGGTCCTGGAGGAGGCGCACTGCTCCGACAGACTGCAGAAGGCCTTCGGGTAGGCGAAGCGCAAAGTGGGTGAGGGAGTCTGGAGATCGATTGTGCCGCCAGGTCCGTGCGTGGCCCCGACACGGACTTTTCTAGCGGGCTCACGGTTGTCCGGTATCGGCGCGTGGGCACCAGGCGACAATCGCCGGACAACGGGCAACGCGGTGGCGCGACGGAGCCCTGCACGTCGGCGCAGGTCACCGCCGTGCAGGGCTGCGGCCCTCGCCGTCGATGGCGGCCTGCGCGCCGGCCTTCGCCTACTACCGCGACGCCGCCGAGTCCGCGCGCAAGAACCGCGCGGCACTCGAGCAACGGCGACTGACCGCGCCCGTCCTCGCAATCTGCAGCAGCCACGGCTCGATCCCGGACATGGCGGCCTCCATCAGCCCGTGGGCCGAGAACGTGACCGGCGCCATCGTGCCCGACGCCGGTCACTACATCCCCGAGGAGCAGCCCGAGGCCGTCGCCGCCGCCCTCACCGACTTCTTCAGCGGCCGTTAGTGCTCTAGCCTCGCGCTTTCACGAAGCGGGCTGTCCGGCAGGCGGTCAGGAAAGCAGAAAGTGCCTCTGACCAGCAAGAACAAGGATTGCCGAGGTCCTTGTTCCTGCCACCGCCGGAGGCACTTCCCAGGTGAAGCACTCTATCGGTTCCTATCCCCGCGTCCGTGTCCAGGACGACGGCCGCCGGGTCGGTCAAGACCGCCCACACCGTCCCCACGAACACCCAGGGAATCGACGCCGGCAAGAAAATCGTCGGCCGCAAACGCAGCATCGTCGTCGACACACTCGGCCTCTAACTCCTGGTCATGGTCACCGCTGCGAGCGTCTCCGACAACGAAGCGGGCAAGCAGCTGCTGACCCGAACCGCGGCCGCCCATCCCAGAATCAGCAAGGCATGGGTCGACACAGGCTACAAGAACCAAGCCGTCAAACACGGCGCGAGACTCGGCATTGATGTCCACGTCGTCCCCCGCAACACCCAGGTCAAGGGCTTCTCCGTCCTGCCCAGGCGATGGGTCGTGGAGATCTGTCAAGCACAGTGCACTCATG